>JBEAPC010000189.1:0-3281 GCA_041164585.1 Bacteroidota bacterium | reverse complement strand
TTTACATCCCCTTTCTTTAGCAAAGAAGAAATGGATATGTTATTACCTATTGTAACGCCGGGTCAATCAGACAGTGCCAGCTTGGATAATATGATTGAGCTCTTAACCCTTACGGGCAGATCTCTTCCACATGTGATGATGATGCTAATTCCAGAAGCCTGGGATGGCAATCATGATATGGACCCCATTAAAAAAGCCTTCTATGAATTCCATGCTTGCATGATGGAACCTTGGGATGGCCCTGCTTCTATTTCCTTTACTGATGGAAAAATTATTGGCGCTACGTTAGACAGAAATGGCCTGAGACCATCGCGCTACTGCGTAACAACTGATGATCGTGTGATCATGGCCTCTGAAACAGGGGCGCTACCTGTTGACCAATCAACCATTATTGAAAAAGGACGCTTACAACCAGGTAAGATGTTTGTGGTAGATATGGAACAGGGACGTATTATCTCTGATGAAGAACTCAAACAAGAAATCTGCTCTCACAAACCTTATAACGAGTGGTTGAACAAATACAAGATCCGTCTGGAAGAATTACCAGAGCCAAGGGTGATGTTCACCCATCTGGAACACGATCAAGTATTCAAATACCAAAAAGGTTTTGGTTATAGCACTGAAGACCTTGACAATATTATTGCCCCAATGGCATTGGACGGCAAAGAACCCATTGGATCTATGGGAACCGATACTCCTTTAGCGGTATTGAGTGATGAACCACAGCATTTGAGCAGTTATTTTAAACAACTCTTTGCGCAGGTAACCAACCCTCCTATTGATCCTATCAGAGAAAGGATGGTCATGTCCTTGGCAACTTTTGCTGGTAGTACTGGAAACCTATTAGTAGAAGACCCATTGGCTTGTCACGTAGTGGCATTGCAACATCCAGTTCTGAATAACCATGACCTTGAAAAGATCAGAAGTATTGATACTGGTATCTTCCAAGCCAAAACACTACAAACTTATTTTAGAGCAGATGGCAAACCAGGTTCTTTGAAAAAAGCTTTGGACCGTTTGTGCAGATATGCTGTTGATGCGGTTGAAGACGGATTTGAAGTAATCATATTAACAGACAGAGCCATTGATTCCGACCATGCTCCTATTCCTTCACTATTAGCCACAGCTGCAGTTCACCATCATTTAATTCGCAAGGGATACCGTGGACAAGTAGGGATTATTGTAGAAGCTGGCGACGTTTGGGAAGTACACCATTTTGCTTGTTTAATTGGTTTTGGCGCAACCGCCATTAACCCTTATCTGGCATTGTCTACCATTAGAGACATGAAGATTTCAGGCAAGATCAATACAGACTTAGACCCTGAATATCTGAAGAAAAACTACATTAAAGCAGTTAATGAAGGATTGCTCAAAGTATTCTCTAAAATGGGTATCTCTACTTTGCAATCTTACCAAGGTGCGCAAATTTTTGAAATCATTGGTCTCAATAGAGAGGTAGTAGACTTATATTTCACAGGAGCTACTTCGAGGATCCAAGGCATGGGGCTTGATGAAATTGCCAAAGAAACCTTGTCCAAACATTTCTTTGCATTTAGTAAAAAAGAGATTCCTGTAGACCGCTTACCAGTGGGTGGATTATACCAATGGAAACGCAAAGGAGAATTCCATTTATTCAATCCACAAACCATTCACCTGTTGCAGCATAGCACCAAGATGAATGACTATGAAACTTTTAAAAAGTATAGTAAACTGGTGAATGATCAATCCGTAAGGGCTTGCACCATTCGCAGTCAATTTCAATTCAAACCATCAAGACCATCTATCTCTATTGACGAAGTAGAACCAGCAGCAAATATCTATAAACGTTTTGCTTCTGGGGCTATGTCATTTGGTTCCATTTCTTGGGAAGCACATACCACATTAGCTATCGCGATGAATAGGCTTGGCGGAAAAAGCAATACAGGAGAAGGAGGAGAAGACGAAATTCGTTTTGAGAAAATGGCCAATGGAGACAGTATGCGTTCAGCTATTAAGCAAGTAGCATCTGCAAGATTTGGTGTGACCAGTTATTATTTAACTGAGGCTGACGAATTACAAATCAAAATGGCACAGGGAGCCAAGCCTGGTGAAGGCGGACAATTACCTGGCCACAAAGTGGATGACTGGATTGGTAAAACCAGACATAGCACCCCTGGAGTGGGTCTGATCTCACCTCCACCCCACCATGATATTTATTCTATTGAAGATTTGGCTCAATTAATCTTTGATTTAAAGAATGCCAATCGCGCAGCAAGGATTAACGTAAAATTGGTTTCAAAAGCAGGTGTAGGTACCATTGCAGCTGGTGTGGCTAAGGCCAAGGCCGATGTGGTATTGATCTCTGGTTTTGATGGTGGTACCGGAGCATCTCCTATTAGTTCTATCAAACACGCTGGATTGCCTTGGGAATTAGGTTTAGCAGAAGCTCACCAAACATTGGTTAAAAATAAGTTACGTGGCCGTGTAGTGGTCCAAGCCGATGGTCAAATGAAAACTGGAAGGGATATTGCCATAGCTGCTTTATTGGGTGCAGAAGAATGGGGCGTTGCAACAGCAGCTTTGATTGTAGAAGGTTGTATCATGATGCGCAAATGTCATTTGAATACTTGCCCCGTTGGTGTAGCAACACAAGATCCTGAATTGCGCAAACGCTTTAAAGGAGACCCTGCTCATATTGTCAACTTCTTCCAATTTATTACCCAAGAATTACGTGAGATCATGGCAGAGCTGGGCTATCGCACAGTAAACGAGATGATTGGTCAAGTAGAGAACCTAGAAATGAGAGAAGGTATCAACCATTGGAAATATAGCAAACTAGACCTATCTCCTATTTTATACAAGGAGCCTGCTTCTGAAGATACCAGCTTATATAACCAAGAAACACAGGATCATGGCATTAGTGAAGTTTTAGACTGGCAGTTACTCAAAATTGCTCAAGCTGCAATTGACAACAAACAACGCGTTCAAGGCAGTTTCAATATCAAGAATACCGATAGAACTGTTGGAACCATTGTATCTAACGAGATTACCAAAAAGTACAAAGCAGCAGGTCTTCCTGATGATACCATCCATTTTAATTTCAGGGGCACTGCCGGACAAAGCTTTGGTGCATTTAATGCCAAAGGAATTACCCATGAATTAGAAGGTGATGCTAATGACTATTTTGGAAAGGGATTAAGTGGCGCCTGAGTTTCTAACGCAGAATCGCTCTCCGGCTTTACCTCTAATATATGCTTCACCAGTTGTGGCACCATAAAATGCCACGTTTCCAATGATGATAT
>JBEAPC010000188.1:0-6540 GCA_041164585.1 Bacteroidota bacterium | reverse complement strand
GGAGTTTTAGCATTTATAGGTAACAAAGAATTACTATTTTTGACAAAGGTAGCACTCATGGGTCATCCAAAGGTTTAGAACAACTGAGGTAAACCGGGAGGACCAAGATAAAATCACTATTAAACAAACACAATTATTGGCAACGCTTTCTCTATCTAATAGCCGAACAAAAACCACTGGTAGCCGGCTTACCCGCAATTCAAAGATTTTCAAAACCATTGTCAAAGCCATCCAAGACAAGAAAGGGGAAGACCTGATCAGTTTGGATCTAAGGAAAATTGAAGAGGCTTCTGCTGATTTTTTTGTGATATGCCAAGCCCCTTCTACCACACAGGTAAAAGCCATTAGCGATTTTGTAGAAGAACAAGTGCGTTTGGCCTGCGGAGAATTGCCTTATAAACATGAGGGTAGAACCACAGGACAATGGGCATTAATTGATTATGTGAACATTGTAGTACATGTAATGCACCCTGAAGCCCGTAAATTTTATAAATTGGAAGAAATGTGGAGCGATGCCGCGGCACAATTACACCAAGACAACGAATAAATAGCAAGCAATCATAGATCATTATTAATTACCAGAGGGAAACCAAGATATGTCACAGGAAAATAAGAGTCCAAAATTCAACATTCAGAACGATAAGGGCGATAGTCCGCGCAAGGGACCCAAATTCAATTTGTATTGGATTTACGGGATCATTGCCGTGGTCTTAATCACGTCTAATTTATGGAGTTTCTCTCCAGACATCACCAATACCAATGAACTGGAATTCAAACAGGAAATGTTGGCCAAGGGCGATGTTCAGAAGCTAGACCTGATTAGTAATAAAAATCTGGTTAGGGTTTTTATCTCAAAAGACAGTTTGTCTAAAGCATTTTATACACAGAAATTTAGCAAGAAGCCATTAGACAAGAAAAAGTTTGATGGCGTGGCTTTGTTTGAATTCAAAGTAACTGATTGGAAAAGCTTCAATGATAATTTGAAAGAATTTTATGTGGCCAATCCTGAAGTAAAACAAGTGGCAGCTACTATTAAAGACGAGGGCGAATGGTTTGGTCCAATTGCTAATACCATCTTCTCATTAGTAATCATCATTGCTGCTTGGGTATTGCTCATGCGCAAAATGGGTGGACCATCAGGTGGTGGAGGACCAGGAGGCATTTTCAATATTGGAAAATCAAAAGCAACTTTGTTTGACAAAGGCGCTAAAGTCAATATCACTTTCTCAGATGTAGCTGGTTTGGATGAAGCCAAGGTAGAAGTAATGGAGATTGTAGACTTCTTAAAAAATCCCAAGAAATATACTTCACTAGGTGGTAAGATTCCAAAAGGCGCATTGCTGATTGGACCTCCCGGTACCGGTAAAACCTTATTGGCAAAAGCTATGGCGGGTGAAGCACAAGTGCCTTTCTTTAGCTTGAGTGGTAGTGATTTTGTGGAGATGTTTGTGGGTGTGGGTGCCAGCCGTGTGCGTGACTTGTTTAAGCAAGCCCGTGAAAAAGCCCCTTGTATCATTTTCATTGATGAGATTGACGCTATTGGTAGAGCCCGTGGTAGAAATGCCATGATGAGCAATGACGAGCGTGAAAATACCTTGAACCAATTGTTGGTTGAAATGGATGGATTTGGTGGAGACACTGGTATCATTATCCTAGCTGCTACCAACCGTCCAGACGTATTGGATTCCGCTCTTTTGCGTCCAGGCCGTTTTGACCGTCAGATCTCAATTGACCGCCCAGACGTGGTAGGTAGAGAAGCCATTTTCAAAGTGCATTTGATGGCCATCAAAATTTCTGAAACCTTAGACATTCATAAACTGGCTGAGCAGACCCCAGGTTTTGCAGGTGCCGATATTGCTAACGTATGTAATGAAGCTGCATTGATTGCTGCTAGAAAAGACAAGTTGGCTGTAGACATGAGTGATTTCCAAGACGCCATTGACCGTGTGATTGGTGGTCTAGAGAAAAAGAACAAAATCATTTCTCCAGACGAGAAAGAAGTAATTGCTTACCACGAAGCCGGACACGCTATTTGTGGATGGTTCTTAGAGCACGCTTATCCTTTGTTAAAAGTGACCATTGTTCCAAGAGGTACCGCTGCATTGGGTTACGCACAGTACACACCAAAAGAACAATACCTCTATACCACTGAGCAATTGATAGACCAATTGTGTATGACATTGGGTGGAAGGGCTGCAGAAGAAATCTTCTTTGGTAAAATCTCTACAGGTGCATCAAATGACTTGCAGCAGATTACCAAAATGGCTTATTCCATGATCACCACTTATGGTATGAATGATAAGATTGGTAATATCAGTTTCTATGATCCTTCTCAAGAAAATACCTTTACCAAGCCTTTTAGTGAAGAGACTGGTAAGATGATTGATGACGAGGTTCGCAAATTGGTTAAAGAAGCGTATCAGCGCACTATTGCTTTGCTCACAGAGCGTAGGGCAGAGGTTGAACTCTTGGCCAAGGAATTGTTAGACAAAGAAGTTTTGCATAAATCTGATGTAGAAGAGTTGATTGGTAAAAGACCTTTTGAAGAAAAGAAAATCTTAGAAGTACCCATTCCTCCAACACCAGGTGAGTTGCCCATTATTCCTATCATTGGAACCGATGAAGAACCTATTGTCCCCATCAGCTAATTGTTGAAAAATGGCCGATAACGCTAGAGAAAATATATTGAACAGGATTAAACAGGCACTGAAACAACCAGTGCCTGTTCCCTTTCCTGAAGCGCAAGGAAACGAGTTTTTGTTTCAACCCGCAGACCAAGATCTAGAAATTATTTTTGCTGAAAACTTTACCCAATTACAGGGCAGGTTTTCATACTGTGCCAATGAAGCCGAGCTAGCGGTGCAATTAAATGCACTGGCCGCACAGCGTAAATGGTCCAAAGTCTATTGCATAGAACCCACGTTAAAAACAGTGTTAGCTGAAAAAGGCTTTACCAATACAGACGCTACAGATCTTGCTTCCTGCGATGCTTCTATTACTTATTGCGAGCAGTTAGTTGCAAGAACCGGTTCTTTGTTGCTTAGTAGTGGACAAGCCAGTGGCAGAACCGTAAGTGTCTATGCACCCGTGCATATTTGCGTGGCTTATACAGACCAATTGGTTTATGATATTGCCGATGGTATGAATGAATTGATTGACCGCTATAGATTGAATCTTCCATCTCTGATAACCCTTGCTTCTGGTCCAAGCCGCACTGCCGATATTGAAAAAACCTTGGTAGTGGGTGTGCATGGTCCCAAAGAAGTTTTTTGCTTTTTACTAGACAGGCAATAAACTGTTAGCAGTATCTTTATCCTATGAACCAAACAACCGTTCATCAGATTTTTGTCTATGGGTCCCTTAGAAGTGGATTCAATGCTCCTGCTTTTGAATATATCAGCCGCTATTTTCAATTGGTAGCACCCGCCAAAGTAAGAGGATTGCTCTATGATATGGGCGAATACCCTGCAGCGGTTCCTACGCATCATGACCATTTTTTACTGGGTGAATTATACGCCATTAAACAGGAAGAAGAATTTGCCTGGGCCTTGGAACAATTAGATGAATACGAAGGCATTAATGAATCACCAGAAGACTCACCCGTTACTTTTAAAAGAGAACTGGTAGAAGTGATCACCGAATCTGGCAATACCATTGCTTGGATTTATTGGTTTAGTGGAAGCATAGTAGACAAACCCTTAATTGCCTCCGGCGATGTGTTGGAATACCTGCACCAACAGCAACAAAAAAGATAAGATGGAGATTAGCCCAGAAAAGCAGATTTATTTTTTGTCCGATTTTCATTTGGGTGCACCTAACCATGCGCAGAGTTTGATCAGAGAAAAAAAGTTAGTAGCTTTCTTGGATTCTATCAAGGACAAAGCCGCAGAGATTTTTATAGTAGGAGATATTTTTGATTTTTGGTTTGAATACAAAACCGTTGTTCCCAAAGGCTTTACCAGGTTATTTGGTAAGCTAGCAGAACTCTCTGATAGCGGCATTCCCATACACGTATTTGTAGGCAACCACGATATGTGGATGCGTGGTTATTTTAAAGAGGAATTCAATATCCCCGTTTATTTTGAACCTGAAGTCATTGAACGCGCAGGCAAACGAATTTTTATTGGTCACGGCGATGGACTAGGGCCAGGTGATCACGGTTTTAAATTTATCAAGAAGATTTTTAGAAGCCCCATTTGTCAATGGTTGTTTGGAAATTTATTGCACCCCAATTGGGCCATTGGTCTAGCCAATTTTTTTAGCCGTAAAAGCAGGGAAAAAACGGGTGACGCAGATGCCAATTTCTTGGGAGAAGAAAATGAATGGTTGATCATTTTTTCCAAAGACTATTTAAAAAAAGATTCGGTTGACTATTTTATTTTTGGTCACAGACATTATCCCATCAAACTGGAATTGCCAGGGGGTGCATATTATGTAAACCTAGGTGATTGGATTCGGAATTTTACCTATGCCAGTTTTGATGGCCAATCTTTGAACTTACACAAATGGGAATCATCCTAAGCTATGGAAAAGATCTTGCAAACCATTGTTCTGAACAATAGCATTGAAAGCTATTTGATGGTTATTGCTATTATTACTTTGGCCATTATCTGCAAGCGTTTGATCTCTAAATATTTTGCTAGCCTGCTCTACAAGATGGTGGGTAAAGCGGGTAAGAATATTAAAAAGCAATCCTTTTTTGATTTGGTGGTGCAGCCATTGGATATGTTCTTGGTTGTAGTCATTTCTCTAATTGCCATTGACCAGCTCAATTATCCCAAAGCATTTGAAGTAAAAGTCTATCATATTACCCTTAGGCAATTATTGGAGTCTATAGCCAACGGTGCCATGATTATTTTATTCATCTGGCTCTGCATTAGAGTGATAGAATTTATTGCCCTGATTCTGGAAGACAAAGCCAATCTAACCAAGGACCAGAGTGATAACCAGTTGATTGTTTTTTTTAAAGACTTTTTCAAAGTGCTATTGGTGATCATTGGATTCTTAATGATTTTCCATTTCTCATTTAACAAAGACGTGAGTAACCTGCTCACGGGTTTGAGCATTGTGGGTGCAGCCATTGCACTGGCTATGAGAGAAAGTATGGAAAACCTGATTGCTTCTTTTATCATTTTTTTTGACAAACCCTTTGTTACAGGTGACTTAGTCAAAGGCACTAATTTTCAAGGCAATATTGAAAAAATTGGTCTGCGTAGCACGCGCATTCGCACACTTGAAAAGACTTTGATTTCTGTACCCAACAAACAAATGGTAGACAGCATTATTGACAATATTTCTCTGCGCTCTCAACGCAAAGTAGAATTGAAATTAGAGTTGAGTTTACATACCAGCGCCGCCCAAACAAAAGCTTGGATGACTGAGCTCCGCTCTTTGTTACAAAACCATCCTGATGTAGAAACCTATTCTTTGTTTTTTGCCGATACTGGGAAGACTGTTCACCAGATTAGCATGGAATATTTTACCAGCATGGAGCAAAACATTGAAGACTTTAATGAAACTAGGGAGCAGATTAACCTAGGTATCTTAGAATTACTAGAGCAGCATAAAATAGAATTGGCCGCACAGAATACAGAAGTAGTGGTTAAGAATTATACGGCTGATGTATAGATATATTACTGAATAGCAGCTACAATTTCTCCCAATTCCTTTTCCATATAACCGGTCTTGCCATATTCTTCAACTCTTCCAACTTCTTTACCATTAACCAACACAATAAAAGTAGGTACGCTTTTTAAATGAAATTTTTCATGTAGTTGCTGAACAGCCATTTTTCTTGTATCAACCGCAACTAAGACAATTTTTGATTCAGGAATTCCTGCTTTGTCCATGAGTCTATAAAACTTAGGAAGTAGGTTTTGTGAATCATGACACCAGGTACCGCAGAAAACCAGGAGCGTAATTTTTGAGCCATTTTTTTGAAAAGCAGTAACCGCACTGGCAGTTGCCTCGCCATATTTGCCATTTTCTACAAACCATTGAAAACTGGAATCATTCAGCAATAAGCTTCTATTAATAATGCCTTTTAAAGCCTTGCTACCATTGGTATCAGTAAAGACCTGATAATTGGGTTTGGAACTTATTTTGCTAGTAGCACAAGAATAGATTGTTACACAAAACAAAGCAAAGAAGAGCGCGCGTATCATGAAGCCAGATTGGATTTTAATTCCAAAAGGAATCCCTTGAATTTATTCAGGGTCTGAACCAATTGTGCCTGCGTATCGGCCTGGGCCTTATTGTTCTTCAAGTAATTTTTGGCGCCTTCAATAGAGAACTTGCGTTGACGTAGAAGAAAATAAATCAGTTGTAAATTCTTGATATCTTCTACACGAAACAAACGGTCTCCCTTTCTGGTTTTTCTGGGTTGCAGAATGTCAAATTCATTTTCCCAGTAGCGCAATAGCGATGTGTTTACTTTAAACCAACCCGCTACTTCACTTATGCTATAATAGAGTTTTTGAGCCAAAATGCTTTCTTCCGGAACATCTATCAGGTCTAGTTCTGTATCCATTTCACGAAAAG
>JBEAPC010000187.1:0-6882 GCA_041164585.1 Bacteroidota bacterium | reverse complement strand
TGCGCAAGTTGCGTGGCTGGACTCAGGAAGAATTTGCCAACAAGCTAAAAATCAAACGTTCCTTAGTAGGGGCTTATGAAGAAGAGCGAGCGGAACCAAGACTAGAAGTCATGGAAGCCATTAGTAGTATCTTCAAAATCAGCTTGGAAGAATTTCTATTCAAAGACCTTTCTGTAACACATAGTGGTGGAAACTATATGGAGCGTCGCAGAATGATGAAAATGGAAGCAGAAATTGCCACCATTAGTTTTGTTCCGGTTAAAGCAGCTGCTGGTTATTTGTCTGGCTACGCCGATCCTGAATTTTTGGATGAGCTCAATACTTTCACACTTCCCATGTTGGCCCCAGGTCAGTACCGCGCTTTTGAAATTATTGGTGATTCCATGTTGCCAACCCCAAGCGGCAGCGTGATTGTAGGTGAGCGTTTAGATGACCTAGAAGACGTGAAGAATAGCAATACCTATGTGGTGCTATCTAGAAATGAAGGAGTGGTATATAAGCGCATCATGAAGAACAATCGCGCCAAGAATAAACTCACGTTGATCAGTGATAATCCGCAATATGAGCCATATAATGTAAGCGCAGAAGATGTATTAGAAGTATGGAAGGCGGTATATATTTTGCAAAAAGCCAATCTTGGTCCAAGATGGGATGTGGGACAATTGGCAGGAATGGTGAATAATTTGCAAGAACAAGTGACCACATTAAAGAAGAAATTGAATTAAAATGGAATCTTGATATTTCAAAAGGGCTGTCTCCTATGAGCAGCCCTTTTGTTTTAGCCACTTATCCAATTTCAAGCAACAGATTCAAACATTCTTTAGATTTGCGGCAAGCATGAAAAAAACGCTCTCCTTTTTGGTTGTTCTTCTTTTGGTAATGAATCTCTATGCCCAAGAAAAAACCATTTCTGCACTTAAGATTAATCATTCCATTAAGGTGGATGGCATTTTGGATGAAACAGGTTGGCAACAGGCCGCAATTGCAGATAGCTTTATTGTGAACAGCCCCAATTTTGGAGCCATGGCAGCACAAGCTACCAAGGTTCGCATTTTATACAGTGACCAAGCCATTTATGTGGGGGCTTATCTATATGATGACCCTAAATTAATCCGAAAGCAGCTAACTGCAAGGGATAGGGAACAACGTCAAGATATTGATTATTTCAGCGTTTTTTTTGATACCTATAATGATAATCAGAACGGCTATCAATTTTTGGTTACTGCCAGAAATGTACAATCAGATGGAAGACTGGTGTCAAATATGATCTCACAATTTGGCTTACCATCTGATTATAGTTGGGATGCAGTTTGGGAAAGTAAAGTAACCATTCAAAAAGATGGTTGGGTAGTAGAAATGAAAATCCCTTATTCGGCTTTACGATTTTCAAAAAAAGAAATACAGGATTGGGGTATTAATTTTCAACGATATACCAGAAGAAATAATGAGTCTGTTTTTTGGAACAAAGTAGATCCCAACCAAAACGGTTTTGTAAACCAGTTTGGTAGCCTTGCAGGTGTGGATCATATTGTTCCACCCTTGAGGCTTTCTTTTCTGCCTTATTTAGCAGCAGGGGTGAGAACCACACCATATGCCGATGGATCTAAAAAAACTACTTGGTTACGCAATGGAGGTATGGATGTTAAGTATGGGGTTAATGAGAGCTTTACTTTAGACGCCACTTTGATTCCAGATTTTGGTCAAGTGATTTCTGATAATGTGGTTTTAAATCTAACTCCTTATGAAGTACAGTTTCAAGAGAATCGTCCTTTTTTTACAGAGGGATTAGAGCTTTTTAATAAAGCAGGTTTGTTTTATTCAAGAAGGGTGGGGGCTACACCAACTGGATATTCCGCAGTGAATAATGCAGTGGCTGCAGATCCAAATCTTACATTGGTTTCTAACCCTGGCATTACCCAATTGTACAATGCCACAAAATTTTCTGGTAGAAACAAATCAAAATTGGGGATTGGTGTATTCAATGCAGTTACCGCTCCCATGTATGCAGAAATAGCTAGTAAGAGCACGGGTCAAGTAAGTAAAATTGAAACAGAGCCATTAACCAATTACAATATTTTGGTGCTAGATCAAGCATTAAAAGGAAGGTCTTCCATTACTTTTACCAACACCAATGTTTGGAGAAGTGGTGGGGCTAGAAATGCCAATGTAAGTGGATTGGACCTGAACTTATATGACAAAGCCAATCGATTCAATTTTCATTGGCTGGGTCGGTATAGCAGTATCACAGGAGTTGACAAATATGATGGTTTTAAACAAGTCATGTCAATAGCTAAAGTCAGTGGTAATTGGCAGTATAGTTTGTCTACTAATATAGAATCGGACCGATATGACCCCAATGATTTGGGCTATCTACAAGCTCCCAATGAATTCTCTGCTATTGGAAAGTTTGGATACTATGTGTTTACCCCAACTAAACGTTTTTTAAGTCAGAACTATACCATTAGTGTCACACCCACTTATTTGTACCAACCTTTTAAATACTCCAACTTAGTATTTAATACCAGTGGGTTCTGGTTTTTTAGAAATTTTTGGGATGCTTCTATCAGGTTGACTGTACAACCAGATTGGCAAAGGGACTATTTTGAAATGAGAACAGAGGGTAAGGTCATGAAAAGAGAGCCTTATTGGTATGCAAGTTTGAATGGTAGTACGGATAGTAGAAAACCCTTTTTCTTCCGCTATGCTTTGGGCTACGCCGATGCACCAGGTTTTCCATTAGACAACTATTACAATTTTCAAATTGGACCCCGTTATAGATTTAATGAACATTTTAGTCTTGATCTAGACGTAACAAGATCAGTTGATAATGGGCAATACGGATATGCTTTTAGGGAAGCCAATGGAACACCTGTAGCTGGTAGAAGAAGAAATATTAGTGTCTCAAGTATTGTCAACGGGATTTACAATTTCACATCCCGAATGAATCTTAGTATGCGTGTTAGGCATTATTGGAGTCAGGTACAATACAGTAATTTCTTTTATACTGATGCTGAAGGAAATTATATTCCTAGGGCATTTCAAAATGGACAGGATCAAAACTTTAATGCCTTTAATCTAGACATGTTTTATACATGGGATTTTATGTATGGTAGTAAATTGATTTTGGGTTGGAAAAATGCATTGGGTAATGAGTTTCCCATTAATGGGCAAGTCTATGATAAGTATACCAAGAACCTCTCGCAAGTATTTCAGCAACCCCATGGCAATGAATTTAACTTGAGGTTAATCTATTATATTGATTATCTGAGTTTACAAAAAAAGCAGCACGGATAAGTCTAGGGTAAATCAGGTTGATAGTCGGTAGGTAAATGGGTAGATAGTTTTTCCCACCATGACCAATATCCTTCAATAAACAAATTGTATCCATAGAAATAAGTCCCGTTGGGATAAATAGAGAGACCAATTTTATTGGGCAGATTAATATCTGAATTAATACGGTCAATTCTTTTTAAAGTCATTCTAGCATATTCTATAGGGTCTCTTTTGTGTTGATAGGTAACACGAAGCCATCCTGTAAATCCCATGAACTGGGCGGTTGCATCAATGCTGGTATCAATAGGTGCCACAAGATCATCTTTTGTAATAATTTGGTCCAGCATCACACTATATTCATTGGCGCCTAGTTTGCTGGCCTTTTTATAGTATTCTAAACTGTCTTTTGATATAGTAATGGGTTCTTTATTTTTAAGTGCTTTTGAGTAAGCTTTAAAAAGATTGGAAGCACGCTTGTATTCTGGGTAATCCACTTTTAGTATTTGATGAATTTCAAATCCCTCTTGCTCCAATTTGTTATGATAAAGGGCCCGCATAAAATGCATGATGGATCCTTGATAAGCTTCTTTTCTTTTTTTATCCCAACGCTTTTTTTCATCCGCATTTTTTGGCCGCATTTCTTCAAATTGAGGATAGCCGCTGTAAAAGAAACTGCGTTCATCTAGATTATATTCAAACTTGGTCAATAGGTATAGAAGTTTATAACCCAAAGCTTTGTTTTCAAAAATTAGTTTTTCACGAGAAAAGGCACGTATGCTATTGTTCTTTCTACTGTATCTAAATTTGACCACATCAGGATTGAGCAATTTGCAATCTGCCGAAAGGGCGCTATTGCCAATAAAGTGTGCATTAAAATACCTGCCCCATCTATCCCAACCGTCCTCGTCATAAGGCTCTACAATTACTTCTTGTAATTCATTTGCAGTTGGTTTAAGTAATAGTTGTATGGATTCAGGTAGTTGACCAGTATTAATAGAAATAGTCCTTGTTTCATAGTTTAAAGAGGAGATAACCAATTCAAATTTTCCTTGCGGAATTCTGTCTAACACAAAATGACCAGATTGGTCAGTGGTAGTACCAATGGAGGTATGACTCAAAAACAAATTAATCCCAGCCAATGGTTGTTTACTAATAGAATCAAGGACCGTTCCCCTTAAACTAAATTGTGCTTCTGCGTCTAAATTGAAAAAGCAGGAGCAGATGATCAGCAGCATTAGAAAGAGATCTTTTGCCAGTCTAAATGTATTACAATGCGCTTCTACAATGGTTTTTACATCAGGTGAATATCCACCACCCATGGCCACTGTTACTGGTAGGCCTTTTTCTTTTAAATTTTCCAAAACAAAAGCATCCCTTTGTTTGCAACCTTCTAAGCTCACTTTTAGTTTTCCAAACTTGTCAGTTTCCAAAATGTCTACACCAGAAAGGTAAAAGGCAAAATCAGGTTTCAGTTCTTCCAATATTGTTGAAAGGTGATGCTTGAGCAAATCCAAATATGTTTCTGTATTAGTACCATCTACAAGGGGTACATCAAGATTGGATTGTTCTTTGTGAAAAGGATAATTGTGCGCACCGTGCATGCTAAAAGTAAAAACTCGGTCATCTGATTCAAAAATTTTAGCTGTGCCATTGCCTTGGTGTACGTCTAAATCGATGATTAAAATTTGTTTGGCCAATCCTTTTTGCAATAGCCAATTGGATGCAACAGCCATATCGTTCAACAAACAAAATCCTTCTCCTCTATCTGCAAAAGCGTGATGTGTGCCACCAGCTACATTGAGTGAAATACCATGTTCTAGGGCATAGAGGCAGCAATCCATGGTGCCCTGTGTAATCATCAATTCACGTTGGGTAAGCGCTACTGATTGTGGGAACCCAATTTTTCTCTGTTCGGATGCGCTTAATGTTTGTCCATGCAATTTTTCTAAGTAGTCTGCATCATGCGTCCAAAGTAGTATTTCATTGGGGCAGTAATTGGGTTCAAATAAGTTTTCTTGGTCAATGCAACCCTCATGTAGTAATTGTTCTGGAATTAACTCATATTTCAGCATTGGAAAGCGATGGCCTTCTGGCAAGGAATGAGCATAACATGGATGGAAGGCTATTTTCAGCATCTTATCTTGTTATTTCAATGAGTTGCTGATTCACAATGGCAAAAATAGTATTGTCTTTTTTCTTTTTCACGGTTGCTGTTCCACTAAATCTACTAAATGCAGGAAGGATACAGGATGTTTTGGTAAAATAAAAACAGGGGAAATGAAGGTTTTGTTTACCCATACCTGAAAGACTTACACCCGGATGTAAATGGCCTGAGAAAAGAAATTCAGATTCATGAGATTCTAAACTATTTATTGGTTCGTGCACAAATTGAAATGGTCCTATTTTGTAGATGCCTTTTTGAACCATAATTCGATGCTCTTGATACCAGTCATCCGCTAAAATATCGTGATTGCCCTTAACCAAAATCATTTCTAGTTGATTAAAATCACTTCTCCACTTGGCAAAAAAGTCTAATTCTAAATTGGCTGCACTATGAAAAAGGTCACCAACTACCACCAATCTTGCTGGTTTGAAAAAGCTCAAGAGATCCATCATTCTTTGTAAATCTTCTTGGAAAACTGCTTGTGGTACACCAATCCCGTTTTTTCTAAAATGCCCCGTTTTACCAAAATGCGTGTCAGAGAGTATTAGGGAAGACTGGTTCTCCCAAAAGATGGCCCTTTCTGCGCTTAGCCAACATTGTTGGTCTTGTATTTGGTATAAAATGGGGGCGTTCATTGGCGGTACAAAGATGCATTAGGATTTGCTAAGTTGCTCCTGCATTTTCCTAACACGGTCTTCTAATTTTTCACTACTCAAACTATTTCTATTTAAGCCATCAACAACAATTGGAAAAGCAAGTGGCGTAAGCTGCTTGGGAAAGCAAACCAAAATCTTGCTATGATACATTCTATCAAGGGCGGCTCTAAGTCTGTGTTCTTCCATTTGCTGTTCCATCAATTCCCTAAAAGCTTGCCTAAAGAGAATATTATCGGGTTCATATTCTTCAAAGACCTTGTATAAAAGGGCTGCAGAAGATTGTAAGTGTCTGGCTTTTTTATGTTCCCCAGGAAATCCTTGAAATATGAGTCCGCCAATGACAGCAATATCTCTGAATTTTCTTTTTGACATTTCAGCACTATTGATACTTTTTTGAATATCTGCAAAGAGATTTTCTGTGTTGAATAGTTCTTGCACATTACTGTCGTCTACAGGAATGGGTTGGTCACTAAGTAATTCAAATCCATAGTCATTCATGGCAATGGAAAAACTAATGGGCATAATTTGGGCAATTCTATAAGCCAGTATGGCGCTCATGGCTTCATGAACCTGTCTGCCCTCAAATGGATAGACCAATAAATGATATCCATCTTTTGATTCAATTTGTTCTATCAATAATTCATTGTCTCGTGGAATTTTTGAAAGTGCAGCCTGGGTTTGAAACAAATGTCTAAGACTTCTAATTTCTATACTAGATTCGTCTACCAATGCCTTATTAAAAGTTTCTCTTAAGATGGCACCAAGGTTAGCGGTTAGGCTCATCCGCCC
>JBEAPC010000186.1:0-4143 GCA_041164585.1 Bacteroidota bacterium | reverse complement strand
CCAGTCAATCCAGCCAAACTTAGGATTCTTACCACGGCTCTTACTCACTACTGCTGAATTATCAGCACTCTTAGGTTTGTAAGCAATGATATCACCTGGTTTGCAAGTATAAGAAGGAACGTTCATCACTTCACCGTTTACGGTAATGTGTTTGTGGTTCACCAACTGACGAGCTTCAGGACGGCTAGCTGTAAGACCCATACGGAAAACAGTGTTGTCCAAACGAGATTCCAACAATTTGATCAAGTTTTCACCAGTAACTCCTTTTAGACGCTGAGCTTCTTCAAAGGTTTTACGGAACTGGCGCTCCAATACACCATAAGTGTATTTGGCTTTTTGCTTTTCACGCAATTGCAAAGCGTATTCACCCAAGGTTTTACGCTTACGGGCAGCACCGTGCTGACCGGGAGGGTTGCTGTTCTTACCCAACCACTTGGCATTACCCAAGATGGGTTCGCCGAAGATTCTGGAAATTTTGGTCTTAGGACCTGTGTAACGTGCCATTTGTTTTTGTTTGCGATTTTTTAATGACGACCTGGTATCGTAAAAATCTAAAATAGATACCTGGCCCTGTTATGATGATTGATTGACGAATGAACGTCAAATCATTATACCCTACGTTGTTTAGGAGGACGGCAACCATTGTGTGGTAGCGGAGTTACGTCTTTGATAGAAGTAACTTCAATTCCTGACTGAGAAATAGAACGGATAGAGCTTTCGCGTCCAGCACCTGGGCCTTTCACAAATACGTCTACACGCTTCAGACCTGCATCAGAAGCAACTTTTGCTGCGTCAGCTGCTGCCATCTGAGCTGCATATGGAGTGTTCTTTTTAGAACCTCTAAAGCCCATTTTACCAGCACTGCTCCAAGAAATAACTTGACCAGATTTGTTGGTAAAACTGATGATGATGTTGTTAAATGTAGCAGAGATTCTAACTTCTCCTGCTGCGTCAACCTTTACTACCCTTTTCTTGGCAGCGGTTTTTGCGCTGTTCTGCGCTTTTTGCGGTTTGGCCATTGTTGTTTTTTGAGGTGTATCCCTTTTTACAGGGACGCGTTTAAAATGTAAAATCCCGAACTGATTCGGGAACCGTTACACTCTCCTTTCCGGTAGGAAGATCCAAGCTGCAACGGATTTTATGAATGCGTAAGTCTAACCTTTTGCAAGGTTAGGCTTACGATCAATTATTTCTTAGCGGCTTTCTTCTTACCAGCAACTGTCTTACGCTTACCTCTTCTGGTACGGCTGTTAGTCTTGGTACGTTGACCACGAACAGGCAAACCTTTACGGTGACGCAAACCACGGTAGCAAGCAATATCCAACAAGCGTTTGATGCTCATTGAAACTTCACTACGCAATGCACCTTCCACTTTAAATTCAGTGTTGATGATATTACGGATAGCACCTTGTTCTTCATCGTTCCACTGGTTCACTTTCTTATTGAAGTCAATACCAGCTTTAGTAAGAATATACTGAGCAGTAGATTTTCCGATCCCGAAAATATAGGTCAGACCAATTTCTCCTCTTTTATTCTTTGGTAAGTCAATACCGGCAATACGAGCCATATTCTAATTTTAAGTTTTATACTGTTTTATTCAGGCACACCAATTGGGCGTACCAGTGATTATCCCTGACGTTGTTTATAACGAGGGTTCTTTTTGTTAATTACGTAAAGTTTGCCCTTACGCTTCACAATCTTACAATCTACACTGCGCTTTTTGATAGAAGCTCTAACTTTCATAACAATGCTTTTTTCTTTTGCTAGAACCCCTCCCTAAGGATTGAATGCTAGCTTATTGGTACCTGAATGTTTTTTATCCCTGATTGCTGCCTTATTTGTATCGGAAAATGATTCTTCCTCTACTTAGATCATAAGGGCTCATCTCAACCCCCACTTTGTCACCAGGTAAAATTCGGATATAGTGCATCCTCATTTTTCCGGAGATGGTAGCCAATATTTCGTGGCCATTTTCCAATTTCACCCTGAACATAGCATTGCTCAAGGCTTCCAGAATTACTCCATCTTGTTTAATCAGTGGTTGTTTCGACATACAATTTTTGGGGCTGCAAAGATATTAGTTTGCAGCGGAAATAAGAAAATTAAGTGGAAAAAAATCTTAAAAATGTGGAAAAACCCTCCGGATTTCCCAAATTCGGTGCAAATATGGCCTTTTTTTAGCAATTATCCGCCTCCAATTTTGCCCAATTGGCCATTTTGGGGAGACAATTTTCTAAAACAGGCTTACTGGAAGAACCAGTTCCCAGACATTGGGTTGAGGTACTGACCTAAATTCCTGAGAAAGTAGTCTGGAATACCTAATGCCAAAACTAATGGGCTGCTGGTTCCACCACCTAGTATCAAAATAGACTTCAGCACCTACCGTATTGAACTGAAATTGGTTACCTGTTCTAAGGCTTTTACCCACGGTATGGTCAAAAAACAGGTTGGCCCTGATTCGCTGAACATATACTATGTTCCCAAATCCCCATTCGGGATAGCAAATAGGCAAGTGGTAATTGGCGCCCATCTTCCACATTCTGGGAAAATTGATAGCCTCATATCCCCTTGAGAAAGGGAAATTATTGGTAAACAAGTATTGCTGCATGGTATCCCTAGCCTGATAAGCTGCAGTTAACACCAAACTGTGGTTACCAGTCAATCCTGGAAGATAAAAGCTACCACTTAAGAGCAGTTGTTGGGCCTGATGACCATTGATATTGGTTTTAAAATCGGCCAACAAAGTTTGCCCCCAATGTGAAAATATCTGTTGCTTTCCTTTTTGAATCTGAGACTGATAGCGAATCTGGCTATTCCAAGACTGATAATCTTGGTCCTTGAGTAGCTTCTGTGCCAATCCTGTCCATTTTACTTGTTCTAGGTTAAAACTGGATTGAAAACTTAATGCTCTATAGGCATTACCACCACTTAGATTCAAAGGCAACCTCAATCCAATATGGGCTTCAGTCTCATTCCAATGCAAAACCGTGTCTTTATTCAAGACGGCTGTTCTGGACCAAGTTTGTCCCAAACCCAGTATTGGCTGCAAATAAGATCCACCATAAACCCCTTCAAAACCCAGTTTGTGACTACCCTCGTTTTCATTATAGGTATACGCCAATTGAGACTGGAAGGTATTCAAGACATTTTCCCCATAAATAGAGAAACTATATTCTGGGGCGCTGTACATGGGGCGCCAACTATGAAAATTGAAAAATTGAAAAGACTTTTTGTAATTGGATGATTGAAAGCGGCTAGAGGGCACACTATCCATTAACATCAGTTGTGAATTGGCTTGGGAATTGTTGTAAAGGTCTTCTAATTGCAGGGCCTTCAATTCATTGTTCTGTATTTTTCCTTGTTCCCACTTGGGCTGAAAAAGTCCCAGACGATAACCATTGGCCGTAAAAGCAGTAGCCAATAATTGTTGTCCTTTCAAATACCCTTGATACAATCCCGTTGGGTAAGAAGCCAGCCTAAATGGTTGGTGCAAACTATCGGCTACATTTAGGGTCCAAATTTCATCTCTACCATTGGCGGTTCTTGTAAAACTCAAGGCATCGCCCTGCACCAATAAATACCCAATCAAACTATTGGAAAAAGGAATTAAATATTCCAGATTGTTTTCAGCACCTTTTGCTTTCTTGAGCAAAGCCATTTGGCCATCTGGTTTTCTTGCTGTGAAAAAAACATGGTTGTCATTTTTAGAAAATTTGGGGCTGGCTAAGACCCAACCTTTTTGTTCAAACTGACCCAATACGGTTCCTTGTTCATTTAATGTAGTTAAAATAGACTCACCTGTTGTCTTGGTTTCAATGGCCGCAATAGTTTTGGCATCATGGGAAATATCTGGAGAAAAATACCTTGTTTTTGCTGCTATGGTATTTGTTTGGCCTGTGGCGATGTCTAATAACACTAATTGGTTATAATCTTGGTTGCCCCATCTTGGATTGGGTTGGTAGGCAGCATAAATTAATTTTCCATTATTGTAAGAGTAATAATCATCTACAGATATGTTTTTTGTAGCAATTTTCTGTTCCTGACCATTGGGTTGTATTAAATAAAAAGCAGGCGCTTGCTTATAGGATTTTTTCAACACCAAGGTAGCCTGCGTTGCTGTTGGGTAAGGATAAAGATAATCTG
>JBEAPC010000185.1:0-3594 GCA_041164585.1 Bacteroidota bacterium | reverse complement strand
AATTTAACTGGCTACAAATCATGCTATAATATTAATGATACAGTTCTTGTAAAAGGACAATTAACAGGTACGGCAGGTAATTTTGTGGCTGGGGCAAAAATTAGTTTCTCTGTTGATCAACGTAAAATTCTTGATGGGGATCCCATTTTTTTAACAGAGGAAGGTTGGTTAAAAGGCAACACCATCACTGACGCTACTGGTGGGTTTCAAATAAGTTTTCCCGCTAGTACAATTGACCCGAAATTTAGTGACCCGAAATTTAGCATGTATTTTAGAGTACATATTGTTGCCGAAACTCAAGATAAGAAATTTAAGTCTACGGAATTTTCTGTCAATGCTAGTAATATATATTTAAAAGTGAAAGTACAAGTTCCAGAAATAATAGAGCTTGCACAATTGAAAAATGAATTGAATTGGCAAGTGAGTGAAGCCTATGGGGACAAAATAGTAAATGTACCAGTATTGCAACATTGGTATAAAGTACAAACAGAAAATAGATTGCTTAGGAAAAGACAATGGAGTCATCCCGATTTACATTTATATAGTAAAGAAATGTATATTAACTATTTTCCGCACGATGAGTATGATAATGAAACTGATATTACTACACTGAAAACAGTTCCCATTCAAGGGCAACCTAATGAACCGGGTTTGTATAAAGTTTGTATAAATGTTAATGATTCCTTGAATCAGCAAGCCAGTGATTCTGCTTTTGTGTATCTCTATGATCCAAGTAAAGTGGATGATCCTTATTTATTTGGTAAAACCCATGTGTTTAACCAAAATCAAGTATCCAGTGATAGCATCCAGTGGAGAAGTTTTGATGCCAATCAATCCTTGTTTATGCAAAGAACCTGGATTAGGGGCAATCAAGGTTTTCCAGATTCCTATATAAGGAGCAATCAAGATCAAGGGATTAGTAAAGAAAAAATTACTCAATCAGATAGGGGTGGGATAATTATCAGAGACGCCTATATTTGGCAGGGGCGTTTTTATGAAAAGGAAACAAAATTCACAACTCGCTTTGACCTGGACCCCTTAAAAATTCAATATAAAACCTACAGACAGAAAAACTTTATTGGTTCAAAAGAAACTTGGACAGTGACCATGGAAAATCCAAATCTGGATCCTGCTTCTATGGAATTAATGAGTGTTTTATATGATGCAAATTTGGATACCGATAGGTCTAGCTTAGGATGGGAATGGACAAATAAGAACGGTCCTTTATACAATATTGTTACCTTTTATAATTTTCAATATGGTAGGCCTGAAATTCCTATGAGTGCTTATTATGAATATAGGCATAAGCATCAAGAGGAAGAAAGAGTAGATTCAGATGATGAGCAAGAGAAAGACAATGAGTCTTTTAAAATTCCGTCTTTTAATGAGTCATTGACTAATATTTTATACAAAACGGATACTTATGTCAAACCCGATAGATCAGGTGCAGGCCCGGGAAAATATTACACTCAAGATCCTAGAATAGAGGATACTGAAACCAAATCTGTTATTAGACTTTCAAATGAATCAAAACTTCCAACTGAGTTAAAAGAAACAGTTTTTTTCTTTCCTCAATTAAGAGCAGATAAGAATGGATTATTTCAGATACAATTTGAATTCCCCAACATTTCAACAAAATGGAATTGGAAAACAATGGTGCATTCTAAAGAGCTTTTCTTTGGGTTTAAAAATCAAGTTGTCAATACGCAGAAACAACTGTTTGTTGAACCTGATTTTCCAACCAAGTTAGTGGCAGGTAAATTAATCATGCTCCCAGCCACCATTACTAATTTAACCGCTACAGAATTACAAGGTAGCGTTACACTGGAATTGTTTGATGCCATCACAAAGCAAAAAATAGAAGGGTTAATTGACAAAACATTGACCAATCAACAATTTATTGCAAAACCTGGTATGCCAATTAAACTTCAATTTGGCATTCAATTACCTGCAGGGTTTAATAAAAAGCTGACATGGAAAATCATGGCAACTGCTGGAAATTTTAGTGATGGAGAGGAAAATGATTTTCAGATTGTTCAATAGGTAGTATTTGGTTGGGATGAGGTTTTCAGATGAACATAATTTCTTCCATCTATCAAATTCTTTGATTTTCGTAATAGCTGCTTGCTGTTTTTGGCTATTTTTAAGCTAGCTTCAAAAGCGTTTAAACGGCATGCCATGGCAAAAATGAACTTAAAAGTCAACCACAAAAACTATGCAGTTGATGTGGACCCCGCAACCCCCTTACTCTGGGTCTTGCGTGATCACTTACATTTAGTGGGTACTAAATTTGGTTGTGCTGTTGGCGCCTGTGGTGCTTGTACCATACACTTGAACGGCAATGCCATGAAGTCTTGCCAATTGCCTGTATCAGCGGCGGCTGCCCAAGAAATCACCACCATTGAAGGTTTGTCTGAGCATGGAGACCATCCCGTGCAAAAAGCTTGGTTGGATATTGACGTGGCACAATGTGGCTATTGTCAAACTGGTCAAATCATGGCCGCTGCTGCACTTCTTAAACAAAAGCCTAATCCTACGGATGCAGATATTGACAATTATATGTCAGGCAATATTTGCCGTTGTGGAACCTATATCCGTATTAGAGAAGCCATTAAAACAGCTGCTAAAAACTCAAAAAAATAACCATGGAAAACAAAACAAGCAGAAGGTCTTTCTTGAAAGTGAGTTCCATTTCCGGTGGTGGAATGTTATTGGGTTTTAGCTGGCTGGCAAGTTTAAAACCTTCAGAAGTCATGGGTGCTGCTGGTGCTACACCAGAATGGGTTGAGCTTAATGGTTTTATTAAAATCATGGCTGATAATCAAATCAAGATCTTATCTCCCAATCCGGAATTTGGTCAGAACGTGATGACTTCTCTTCCAATGTTAATTGCTGAGGAATTAGAAGTGGATTGGGAAAAAATACAAGTAGAAATGGGCGATTATGATACGCCCAGATTCAAGAGTCAGTTTACTGGAGGAAGCAATTCCATTAGGTCTGCTTGGATGCCTTTGAGAAAAGCAGGTGCTACGGCCAAATTAATGTTATTACAAGCCGCAGCCATTCAGTGGAATATACCTGTAGGAGAATTAACTGCAGTAAATGGAACCGTGGTTCACAAAGCTTCTAATAAAACTATCACCTATGGTCTACTGGCAGAAGCCGCTGCAAAACTACCAGTACCTACTAATCCAGTGTTAAAAAAAGCTTCTGAACTGAGCTTGGTTGGTCAATCTCAAAAGAATGTAGAGGGCCCCAAAGTGGTTTCCGGAAAGCCATTGTTTACTATGGATTATCAAGTGCCAGGTATGCTAATTGCCATGGCCATTCATCCACCAGCATTTGGGATGCAGTTGAAGTCTTATGATGCTGCGGAAGCCAAAAAAATGCCCGGTATCAAAGACGTGTTTGATATAGAAGTATACAAGAAAGGATATGAGCGTGCTGGTTTTGATACACGTACATTTAATCATTTGATTGTAGTAGTGGGGAATAGCACTTGGGAAGTGATCAATGCAAGGAAAAAAGTAGTAGCACAATGGGAGCCCATTTCTGAGTCCAAAGAAATGGTCAATAATTTTGGAAGAAAAAAAG
>JBEAPC010000184.1:0-3526 GCA_041164585.1 Bacteroidota bacterium | reverse complement strand
CAGCTCTTTCCAATTAAAGAAAGTATTACTCATTTCTCTTGGCATTTCAGACATTGCATGTTGTTCCATTGGTTCATTTTCATAAATGATGGAGCAGGTTGGTCCCATGATTAATTCCAAGAAAATGATATGAACAGGAGAAAAGATATTAGGGTATACCCAACCCAAAGCTAATGGCAAGAAAACGGTTAGCACAATGGGTATGTGTATGGAAATAATGTATTGAATGGCTTTTTTCAAATTGGTATAGATGCGCCTGCCCATAGCAATGGCGTCTACCATCTTTCCAAGATCGTCTTCTACTAATATGAGAGAGGCAGCTTGTTTGGCAATTTCGGTTCCCTTCTTACCCATGGCTATTCCTATATGTGCTGCTTTTAATGCAGGACCATCATTGACGCCATCGCCAGTCATGGCAACAATTTGGCCACTTGCTTTTAAGGCATTGATGATGCGCAGTTTGGCTTCTGGGAACATGCGCGTAAAGACTTGGGTATTTAGCACTTGTTTTTCTAAATCAGCATCGGTCAATTTCATTAATTGATCCCCACTAATTTCTTGGTCAGCGCCTTTGAACCCAATTTGTTTGGCAATAGACAAGGTAGTAGCAGCATTATCTCCTGTTACAATTTTCACATTGATACCTGCTTTGTAAAAATGAGCAAGTGTCTCAGAAATATTATCCTTGGGTGGATCAAAAAATGCAACAAGCCCCATAAACTGAAATGGAATTGCTTGTTGTGTATCAGGAAAATTTTCTTCAGACCAATTTGATTTTGCAACAGCTAAAACACGGTATCCTTCTTTTGTGAAAGCTGAAATGGCAGATTCAATTTTTCCAATCTGTTCTTTGTCCAGATTGGAAACAGTCATAATAGCTTCGGGTGCTCCTTTTGAAGCAATGATTCGCTCACCAGTTTTATTTTCAAAAATATGGGTCATCATAGGAGGTTTACCTCCAAGAGGGTACTCATGCTTCATGCTATAATTAGGTCTTTCATCACTAGTGTATAGTTCCTGATAGCGATGGTGTAAAGCAATTTCCATGGGGTCAAATGGAATGGGTTCACTAGCCCACATGGCAGTTCTAACTAGTTCTTTTCCGTTTGGTCCAATTGCATCCTCAGCCAAATAGGTTTGTGCTTCTTGTAAACAGAAAAGACCGGCCAAACTCATTTTGTTTTGCGTAATGGTGCCTGTTTTGTCTGTACAGATTACCGTTGCAGAACCAAGGGTCTCAACGGTTTTCATTTGCTTAACTATAATGCCCATTTTCATCAAGCGCCAAGCACCCAATGCCATAAAGCTGGTAAATGCTACAGGAATTTCTTCAGGAAGAATACTCATGGCTAATGTTAATGCTTTGAGTAAACTATCTAGTACATCTTTTGAATGTGTATAATTGATAAACCAGACAATGCCAAAGATTACAGCACCTGCAATGACCATTTTTTTTACAAAATTGGCAATCTGTTTTTCTAATGGAGTCTTCTCTTCTTGAATGGATTCTAGACTCTTTCCAATCTTGCCCAATTTTGTTTCATTACCAATAGCAGTAATCCTTGCTATGGCTAATCCACTGGCTACTTGGGTACCCCCAAATACCCAATTGTCTTCTTTTGTTGCGTCTTTAAAAACGGCAAAGGATTCTCCAGTTAAGATAGATTCATTTACAGAAAAGTCATTGGATTGAATAATACAACCATCGGCTGGTATACTACTGCCTTCTTCAACCACCATGCAATCATCTACTACTAGTTCATCGGTATTGATTTCAATGGTTTGACCATCACGTACAACTTTGGCCCTAGGTTCTGTAAAGTTTTTTAATTTTTCTAATGCATTCCTACTTCTAGAGTCTTGGTACAAAGAAATGGCGGCTACAAGTACAATGGCACAGCCTAAAAAAATACCATCGCCAGTTTTGCCACTGATAAAGTACAAAACCGAGGCCGCTAGCAATAGGACAACCATGGGTTCTTTGGCAAGGGTTTTTAAAGCCTCCCAAAAACCATTTTCTTTTTTAAATGCTAGGGTATTACTACCATGTGTAGTTCTAGAGGCAGCCACCTGCGCTTGGGTGAGTCCGGTAATGGGATTGGAATCTTGCATAGGAGCAGTTCTGTTCAGACTGCATATTAAACCTAATCCCAACCAATTCCTATGATATGGGTCAGGTTTTACAAACCCAATGCTAGCTTTAGTTTGGCATAGCCCGATTTACTGACTGGTAATCTTTGTCCCGTACTCAATATGGCCAGTTGGCTATCTTTTTCGAAGGGTTCTAAACGGGTAATTAAAGAGACTTGAACCAAATAAGAACGATGTATGCGTACAAAGTCTTGGCCTTCTAGCAATTTTTCAAATTCCGCCATGGTTTTATTCTTTAAAAAAGACCCTTCTGCGGTATGAATTTTTACATAGTCATCTGCTGATTCCAAATAACGCACTTGGTTGGTTGGAATAATCTTAATCTTATTATTTTCTTTGAGTACTATTCTATTCTGTTGACCCGTTCCTGCAGCTACTGTTTCTAGTAATGCCTTTGTATTGGGAGTGGGTTGTTGCAGGTCCAACCATTTTTTGATAGCTTTTTCAAATCGTTCACGGCCAAAGGGTTTTAATAAATAATCTATGGCGTGTGCTTCAAATGCTTGAATGGCATAGGCTTCAAAAGCAGTTGTGAAGATAACAGCTGGGGGAGTTTCTAATAATTCCAATAATTCAAAGCCATTTATCTTGGGCATTTGCACATCTAAAAATAATAGATCTGGTTTGTGTGCTTGAATGGCTTTCAATCCTTCAAATCCATCCCCACAGGATTGTACCAATTCCAGTTCTGGAAAAGCACTCAAATATTCTTCTACTAAACCCCTTGCAAGAGGTTCGTCATCTATGATGATTATTTTCATGAAAGCTTAGTTTGTTCTTCAAAATTAATTTGAGGAATATGTAATTGAGCCGTAAACTCTTGGTCTTGGCTACTGCTATTCAATAAACCAGGGCGGCCAAATAAAAGAAATAGCCTCCTTTGTATATAAGATAATCCAAACCCTGTTCCTTTTGCGTTTTGGTGATTGGTTGGGTCAAAGGGATTGGAAACCAACACCTGCAAGTCATGATTAACCATGGTTGCTTTTATAGAAATGGTTACCGAATCAATTGTGTCATATAAACCAAATTTAATGGCATTTTCTACTAACGGTTGCAAGATCATGGGCGGAATCAATGCTAGTTCCGCTGCTTCACTTATTAGTATTTCCGTTTCCAAACGATGTCCGAATCTTACTTTTTCAATATCTAGATAAAGCTGTAGATAAGCAATTTCTTCTTTGAGTGAAACCCATTGTTGGTCTTCCTTTTTTAAAGTACCTCTTAAAAAGTCAGACAATTGCTGAATCATGTGTCGGGCTTTTTCAGGTTGAGATCCCGCTAAGGCAGAAATTGAATTCAAGCTATTGAATAGAAAATGCGGCTGAAGTTGTTGTCTGAGCTTAAAGAGCTCGGCATCTTTTGCCAATTGTTC
>JBEAPC010000183.1:0-9421 GCA_041164585.1 Bacteroidota bacterium | reverse complement strand
AGGGAAGTCGGCGAAGTGCAACGTAGCCGACAATCCCAGGGAGAACATCCTCCTATTTTTAAAAAATAAGACAATGCGCAGTGCTGTTGGCGCAGCCAACAGCACCAGTAATAACGTTCTCATCCCCACCCCATCTCAATGCGCAGTGATGTTGGCGCAGACAACATCACCAGTAATAACGTTCTCATCTCCCCCCCATCTCAATGTGCAGTGATGTTGGCGCAGACAACAGCACCAGTAATCACCTCCCCCTCCTTGAATTAAATCCTCCCCCAAGAACATGATATTGCTCATGTAATCACCTGAACAATATCATTTTTTCAGATTTTGGATGGCGCTAGCTTCACATTCTAATAAAACCGCAAAATCCATCCAACTTTTACTAATTCTGAAAAAACAATATATATGCCTGAAAACGACATCACCAAACCAGTAGATCTGACCACCCACCACGAAGGAACCGGTGCTTTAAGGTCTCGCCAACCAGTTTATGTTGATTTTATGCCACCATGTAACAGCGCTTGTCCAGCCGGAGAAAATATTCAGGCTTGGATGGCACATGCACAAGCGGGCAATTATTTTGAAGCCTTTCAAACCATTATGGAAGACAATCCATTTCCCGGCATTATGGGTAGGGTTTGTGTAAAGCCATGTGAAACAGGATGCAATAGAAACCATATTGATGACACCGTAAACATTCATGCTGTAGAAAGATATATTGGAGATGAAGCCATAAAACAAAACTGGCAGGTTAGGCAAAAAGCTCCTGCAACAGGCAAAAGGGTATTAGTAGTTGGTGCAGGCCCAAGTGGCTTATCTGCTGCTTATCACTTAGCCAAACAAGGACATACGGTAGAAATTCATGAAGCAAGTGGCCATGCAGGAGGTTTACTTTGGGCTGGAATTCCTGAATATAGGTTACCCAAAGAAATTTTAGAAGGAGAAATTGCACGTGTTGTGAGTATGGGTGTTACCATTAAACTCAACACCAAAGTTTATGATCTTGCTGGTGTAAAAGCAGACGGCAAATTTGACGCCGTTTATTTAGGCATTGGTGCTCAGCTCATTCAAGAAGAAGCATTTAGCAGAGATAACTCAGTTTATATTAAAGATGCATTTGGTTTCTTTAATGAGATTAAGACTAACAATTCTCCTTATCTCAATAAGAAAGTTGTAGTGTATGGCGGAGGAAAACTAGCCATGTACCTTTCTAGGATTATCAAACGATTTGGCTCCGAAGCAGCTGTATATTTTCCTGGAGACAAGAAAATGATGCCTGCTTATGACTATGAAACTGACGATGCTATTGCAGAAGGCGTAGACGTACAATTGTATAGAAGTATCAGCAAAATAGAAAACAAGAAAATCACTTTAGAAATAGTTAAAGTAGAAAAAGGAAAAGCTATTGGAACTGGTGAATTTGAAACTGTTGACGCAGACGTATTAATCATTGCCAATAGACAGGAAGTAGCATCAGAATTTTTGAAAACGCTCTCTGGTGTTGGATTAAACGCAGATGGAACTATTATCATTGATGGCCAAAGAATGACAGGTGTAGCAGGCATTTTTGCCGGTGGCGATATGTTACCAGGAGAAAACAGGTCTGCAACCATTGCCATAGGTCATGGTAAAAAAGCAGCTAGAACCATCAATAGCTTTTTAGAAAACCAACAATTTACCAAAGGCGATAAACACCCAACTGCAGGTTTTAGAAAACTGCATATGTGGTATAAAACCGATGCTCCTCAAAAAGCACAAGAGAAATTGGCACCAGAAATTGCCGTTAAAAACTTTGACGAAATCAATGCTGGTTTGTCAGAAGCAGAAGCAAGATTTGAAGCACAACGTTGCTTAAGCTGCGGTAACTGTTTTGAATGTGATGGTTGTTTTGGTGCATGTCCAGAAAATGCAATTATTAAATTGGGCAAGGGCAATAGATATAAGTTTAACATGGACGCTTGCACAGGTTGTGCCGTTTGTTATGAACAATGTCCTTGTCATGCAATAGAAATGATTCCTGAACCCATAAATGCTACTACTAATGCTTAATAAAAATATGATATCCACTATTGATGGAAATGAAGCAGCAGCCTATGTTGCCTATCGTGTCAACGAGGTCTGCGCCATCTACCCTATTACACCTTCTTCTACCATGGCAGAATTGGCAGATGAATGGGCTTCTAAAGGAACTAAAAATATCTGGGGAGGAATTCCAGATATTATGGAAATGCAAAGTGAAGCAGGTGCTGTTGGTACCGTACACGGTGCGTTGCAAACCGGCTCATTGACTACCACTTTTACTGCATCACAAGGTTTGATGTTGATGCTACCCAATATGTATAAGATTGCAGGGGAATTAACTTCTACTGTATTCCATGTAGCAGCTAGATCTTTGGCAGCACAGGGTTTGTCTATTTTTGGTGACCACCAAGACGTGATGGCAGCTAGGACTACAGGCTTTGCGCTGTTAGGCTCTGCTAGCGTTCAAGAAGCACATGACTTTGCTTTGATTGCACAAAATGCAACGCTAAAATCTAGAATTCCATTTGTACACTTTTTTGATGGATTTAGAACCTCACATGAAGTAAATAAATTGGAGTTATTAACCGATGATCAAATTAGGTCAATGATCCCTGATGACTTGGTGATTGCACACAGAAACAGGGGTTTGAATCCAGACCATCCCTTTATCAGAGGTACTGCTCAAAACCCCGATGTCTATTTCCAAGGTAGAGAAACTGTAAATACTTTCTACAACAACCTTCCTCAAATTGTGGAAGACAGTATGCGCGAGTTTGAGAAACTGACTGGAAGAAGGTATGAACTCTTCCAATACAGTGGAGCACCAGATGCAGACAGAGTAATCATTGTCATGGGATCAGGTGGCGAAACCGTTTCAGAAACCATGATGGCATTAAATGCTGCAGGTGAAAAAACAGGCGTTATCCAAGTTCGTTTGTATAGAACGTTCTCATTAGAACATTTGGTAAAAGCCCTTCCTGAAAGCGTTAAGACAATTGCCATCTTGGATAGAACCAAAGAATCTGGTTCCTCTGGAGAACCCATGTACCAAGACGTTCTGTCTACCTTGGTTGAAGCCTTACAACAAGGCAAGATTAAACACCTACCCAAACTAGTTGGTGGCCGTTATGGTCTTTCTTCTAAAGAGTTCACACCAGCCATGGTAAAAGCCGTGTATGATGAACTTAAAAAAGAGCATCCCAAAAATGGTTTTACTGTTGGTATCAATGATGACGTAACCCATTTGAGTTTAAGCTATGACCACAATTATAAATTGGATGAATCAGAATGGAGACAGGGTCTGTTCTTTGGTCTAGGTGCAGATGGTACTGTTGGTGCCAACAAGAATACCATTAAGATCATTGGTGAGAATACTGATTTATATGGTCAAGGTTATTTTGTATATGATTCTAAAAAATCAGGGGCCAGAACCGTATCGCACTTGCGTTTTGGACCAAAACCCATTAGAGCACCTTATTTGATTTCTAAGGCCGATTTTATTGCCTGTCACCAATTCAACTTTACTGAAAAAGTAGAAATGCTTGCTTTTGCAAGTGAAGGAGCTACTTTCTTATTAAATAGCCCATATAGCAAAGAAGAAGTATGGGATAAATTAACTGGACAGGTTCAAAAACAAATCATTGATAAGAAAATAAAATTCTTTGTCATTGATGCAACCACTGTTGCGCGTGATACGGGTATGAGGGGAAGAATCAATACCATCATGCAAACCTGTTATTTTGCACTTTCTGGTGTATTACCTAGAGAAGCTGCCATTAAACAGATTAAAAAAGCTATTGAAAAAACCTATTTCAAAAAAGGTCAAAAAGTTATTGATCAAAACTTCTTAGCAGTAGACGCCACATTGGCCAATATGTTTGAAGTACAGTATCCAGGTAGTGTTTCTGCAGCAGACATGAAAATGCAAACTGTTTCAGATAAAGCGCCGGATTTTGTCAAAAATGTAACTGCTGTGATGATGGCTGATCATGGAGATCAACTACCAGTTAGTATGATGCCAATTGATGGTACTTATCCAAGTGGTACTACCCAATGGGAAAAAAGAAATGTTTCTGATAAAGTAGCCATTTGGGAACCAGATCAGTGTATTCAATGTGGTAACTGTGCCTATGTTTGTCCGCACAGTGTGATCCGTGCAAAATTCTATCACAAAGACAATTTGAAAGGGGTGCAGGACGGATTCAAACACGCTCTTATTAATGCTCGTGGATTTCCTGAAACCCAATATACCCTTCAGGTTTATTTGGAAGATTGTACCGGATGTAACCTTTGTGTAGAAGCTTGTCCAGTTACACATGCCACAGACAATAGCAAAAAAGCTATTAATCTGGGAGACAAAGAACCCATATTAGAATTAGAGCAAAAGAACATAGAAGCATTTGAGAATATTACTTGGAACGATCGTTCTAAAATTGATTTCTCTACTGTACATGGTGCACAATTCTTAGAACCATTATTTGAATTTTCAGGAGCCTGTGCAGGTTGTGGTGAAACGCCTTATTTGAAACTCTTGTCTCAGCTCTTTGGTAATCGTTTATTAATTGCCAATGCAACAGGTTGTTCTTCTATCTATGGTGGTAATCTACCAACAACTCCTTGGACGGTGAACAAAGAAGGCAGAGGACCAGCTTGGTCAAACTCTCTCTTTGAAGACAATGCAGAATTTGGATTGGGTATGCGTATTACCGCAGACAATCAACTAGTCATTGCCAAACAATTGCTAGAAGAATTGAAACCAGAATTGGGTGAAGCATTTGTCAATGAAATAGTTTCTGCAAAACAAGTGCATGAATCAGAATTGGTTCTTCAACAATTAAGGGTGCAATTATTAAAAGAAAAGCTAGCCAGCATTTCTCTATCTGCAGCCAAACATTTACTCTCTGTTTGTGACCAATTGGTTCGCAGAAGTGTTTGGTTGGTTGGTGGTGACGGATGGGCTTATGATATTGGCTATGGTGGTTTAGACCATGCATTGGCAAGTGGTAGAAATGTGAAAATTCTGGTAATGGATACAGAAGTATATTCTAACACAGGCGGACAGTCTTCTAAATCAACTCCTACCGCAGCTACTGCAAAATTTGCAGCCGCTGGTAAAACTGGCGGTAAGAAAGACTTGGCCATGCAAGCCATTTCTTATGGTAATGTATATGTGGCAAGGATTGCATTTGGTGCCAACCCACAACAAACATTACTAGCTATGAGAGAAGCAGAAGCTTATGACGGCCCTGCACTAATTCTAGCTTATAGCCACTGTATTGCACATGGATATGACCTGAAAGATGGTTTAAGCCAACAGAACAACGCCGTTGCTAGTGGTCACTGGCCATTGTTAAGATACAATCCAGTATTGCGCATCAAGAATCAGAATCCATTTGTGCTTGATTCTGCCAGACCTACTATGAGTTTGAGAGATTATGCTTACAATGAGTTACGTTATAAAGTACTTACTGTAACCAATCCTGAAGAAGCAGAAAGGCTGATGGTACACGCACAAGACCTAGTGAATTTAAAATGGAAAACATACGAAGAAATGGCTACCAAAAAAGCCAGTGACTTTGTTCCCATTGGTTAAGAGATAGGCTATATGAAAAGGATGCCACTTCAAGCAATTGGGGTGGCATTTTTATTTTATAGACCTCCTGCTTTTCCAATAATCTAAAATAGGGGTAAATGGTCCCAGTTGATGTTTGGACTGTGGAAAGCTATCAGCATAAGGCCCATAAGGATAATCTATGGGTTTGGTAGCAAGATTGGGCCAATCCTTTGAAATGTCTTTGTTGGGTCTGGACTGGGTATTTATATAGGCTGCAAGATCCCAAGCTTCTTGGTTGGTTAGAAAGGGTTGTTGGTAATTAATACCATTGGGCATATTGTTTTTAATAAAGCCGGCCAATTTAGATAATTGATTCATTCCAGCACCGTGATTATAACTGCTTTTACCCCAAAGCGGTGGGTAGATAAAATAGTTTAAACCACTAGTATCCAAACTTCCTTCACCGCCCATTCCATGGCATTTGCTACAATGGGTAGCATAAAGTGTTTTACCAATAGCTGGGTTAGCTGATCTATTTAAAAATTCCAGTGGAGCAATACCAGAACCATTAGCTATTGTACCTTTTGGAACATCTGCTCCTACCCAATGGATATAGCTAACAAAGGCTTTCATCTCTGCAGAATTGCTATCTAAGGTTTTTCCATTAAGGCTTCTTTCAAGGCAATCATTGACGCGCTTAACAGTAGATTCTACTGTACCAGATCTTGCCCTAAATTTGGGATAATTAGCTGCAACAGAACCATAATTCAATCCCCAAGGTTTGGTACCTGCTTGTAAATGACAGTTTTGACAATTCATACCATTTGTGATTTGCATTACTTGCCCTTTAGGACCTAAATAAGTGGAAGTATATGCAACCAGTTCATAGCCATAACGAATCTGTTGACTGGACAAACTGGTATCCTGAGGTAGTAGATCAGCAGATTTACCCATCCACAAACTATCATGATTAGAAACATGAGCGTTGTTGGGCATATTTTTAAATACCACTTGATATATAAAAGCCATTACCAAAATCAGTACCAAACAAATAGCCAATAACATTTTTGAGGTTCTACCCATTGCCCTATTAATTAACCCCCGATTTTAGATAACTCCAACCATCTTCTTGTTTCAATACCAATTCTGCAACACCTGAAGGAACGGTTATGGCTTGAACAAGCAATTGTGATTTCTCAATATGGTGTTTTCTCATAGAGTTTTCACATGCTGCAAAAACAACTCCTTCTTTAGACATGGTAATAATATCAGAAGCCAAATGGGTTTTATCCTTTACTAAAAAGTCTAGTGCTTTTCCATGAACCACTAATTCTACTTGTACATTGTTTGGCCAGATTTTTTGCAAGTTGCGAATATTCCCAATGGTGGCGGACCATGCAGTTGTGTCTGCCGTATTCATTTGCACTACTACTTTATGAATTTTACGGTTGCCGTCTTGTGACATTGCTTGATGAAAGCAAAGGCTGAAAAGCAATACAAAGAAGGGTATAAATCTATTGTTGCGCATGTTTTTTTTATGAATATACTTAAAACTGCCAGCTTTTAGCAGACCTAATATTTATCTACAAACTGATTAAAGGTATCATTGTATCTGTCTCCAATATTAGGATACGTTTGAATCAAGGTTTCTATTTGTTCAAAGTCATCTACAGATAATTGAACTTGAACTGCCCCTGCATTTTCTACCAAGTACTTTGGCCTTTTGGTTCCTGGAATTGGAATGATACTCGGTGATTTTGACAATACCCAAGCAATGGCTAATTGAGCCGGGCTGCATTGTTTTGCTTTTGCAATTTGGGCAAACCCATTTGCTAATTGTTGGTTATTATGAGCAAACGCGCCTTGATACCTAGGTAATTTTTTTCTAAAATCGTTTTCTGATAACTGATTGGGATCTACAGCACTAGTCATTAATCCCCTAGACAATGGACTAAACGCCACTAAACTAATTCCCAAGCTTTCACATAATGGTAGAACATCTTGTTCTATTTCCCTACTTAAAATAGAATATTCGCTTTGAATAGCAGCAATTGGATGAACTGCAACGGCCCTCTTGATGGAATTGAAGGATGCTTCTGACAGACCCAAGTATCTAACTTTCCCCTCCTTTACCAAATCTGACATGGCTCCTACCATCTCTTCAACAGGAATGGATTGGTCTACCCTATGAGCATAATAGAGATCAATCACATCAGTTTGAAGTCTTTTTAAACTTGCCTCTACCGCCTTTTTCATGTAGGCTGGTGACCCATCAAAACAGAGTTTTCCAGAAGCATCATTATGAAATCCAAACTTAGTGGCTATAAAAATCTTTTGTCTATTGGGTTTTAAGACTGTGGAAATCAACGCTTCATTTCTCCCCCCTGCATACATATCAGCCGTATCCCAAAAATTGATGCCTAATTCAATAGATTTTTCTAAAGTAGCAATAGAGACTGCATCATCAGGTATACCATATGCATGATTCATGCCCATACAACCAAGACCGATGGCCGATAACTGAATCCCTGTTTTTCCTAAATACCGGTATTCCATATCTAAATTTGACTGAAAATACCAAATTTAAAAATTAAAATAACTCACACATTCTGTAATGACACCTTGATTTGGAAAATATGGGAGAAATTGACTAAAAGTGAATTATTATACCAATATTAAAATCAAATACAGTACTATTTTTTGGCAGCAGAAATATTAATTGAAGTCACTAAATTCAATTTTGTGGGTGGACTTGGTAAATTAAATGCTACTGCAACAGAATGATCCAAAGCTTGATACTTTTCACCTAGTAGTTGAGAAACAGATGCTGCAATTTGCTTTTGATAAATCACTTCCTTATGTTTTAATTCACCTTCTGCCATAATACCTGGACCCATCATTGCCATCCATACTTCTCCTGAACCCTTTACCCAAAATCCATGACTTGCCCATTTTAAAGTCTTACTACCCCTACCATGGTCAGTTGTTATCAAAAAAACAGTATTGTCTTTATAAAAAGGATCTGTTTGAACTAAGTACCATAGTTCAGCAATCATTTGATCAAACTGATGTGCTTTTTGTAAATACTGATCATACCTACCTTGATGAGCAAATTCATCCGTTTCACCCATGCTTAGAAAGACCATTTTGGGATGATTTGATTCTATATAATTTTTAGCTGAGGCATAAGTAAGAAGGTCTTCACGAGTGTGTTTTTTTTCTAAAACACTTTCTTGTAAATCATTGATTTTGCCATTTAAACTATCCGTTTCATCTAATTTTTCATAACCTCCATTTACAGTTATTCCACTTCTTTGTTCATTGATGATATATGGCAAAATATTCCAAGAACTAAATGCAACAACTTTTCCAGAATATGCTTTTAATTTATTAAAGTACTCTAATAGATTAGAATTCCTATTTTGAACTGCCAAATTGGGTATAAAATTTTTATCAGCAAACCCGGTAAGTATTTCATTATAACCAGGGTAAGATATTTTATAAAAATTAGCAACCTTAACTTCATTCCCATAATCTTTATTCCCAGAAAGTCTTCCTTTTTTTGCAATCACATTCCAAAAAAATGGCAATAATTTGCGCCTTCTTTCTTCTAGATTGGAATCCCAGTATTGATCAATTATAATTCCGGTGTCTTTAACAGCCTTTGTATTTCTAATTAAAATAGAATCAGCACCTTTAAACACCTCTTGCCATCTAAATCCATCTGTAGTAATAATGAATACATTGGGACTGTTTCTTTTTGATTCGTTTACATCTGTTTGAGCCTGAGCAAACAAACAAATCAACAAAAATGATAAAAGCATATTGCTTTTCATATGGGATGGC
>JBEAPC010000182.1:0-2630 GCA_041164585.1 Bacteroidota bacterium | reverse complement strand
ATTCCAAGAGTGAAACCTTGTCGCCCGTTTCAAACTGGGTCTCTACATTGGGAATAATATTTACCTGTAAGAGCTTGCGTTCACTCAACTGTGTTTCCGGATCAAAAATGCGGATACTGTCAACCTCATTGCCAAACAATTCTACCCTATAAGGTTTCTCATTGCCATAAGAATAGATATCTAAAATACCACCACGCAGCGCAAACTGGCCTGGTTCATAGACAAAATCGGTTCGCTCAAAACCATACATGACAAAGAGTTCCATGAGGTTATTAAGCTGTATGGTTTCATTAACCTTAATATGAATAATATTCCCAGAAAGCGTTTTGGGTAAGACCACTTTTTCAAACAAGGCTTCTGGGTAAGTGACGATGATTTTTTTATTCCCACCTCCCGCTAATTTGGTCAAAGCCTCCGTTCTGAGCATCACGTGAGAGCTATTGAGCAACCTAAAGTTCTTTCTGTTTTTAAAAGAAGCAGGAAAATAAAAAAGGTCTAGGGCATTGGTCAGGTTCTCTAAAGTATTCTGAAAATAAGCAGCTTCCTCCGCATCATTCAACACCACCAAATGGTTGAGGTTCTGGCAGCTGGGTTGCATAAAGACCGCACTCACTATAAATTCTGCACTGCTACCCTGTAAATTTTTGAGGAAAATTTTCTGAATATCGTTTTCCTGAATTCTTTGGGCAATAGATAACCTGCCCGCCAGTTCTAAAAGGCGGGGGGACTCTTGGTATTGCGCTAACAAAGTACCCATGTTCATAGGTGGTCACCCGGAAAACATTTGAGGCGTTTTCCATTTAGGAGGGCAAAGATAAGTGCTTACCAGTTCTCTGAAATTGTATTATTTAGCTTTTACTAAAAGTCAGTTTTGTTAAACAGGCCATAAAAAAGGGTTAAAACCCCGGGGTCATACTTCAACTTGAGTCTTTAAAGTCTCTAACTTTAAGGATACTTGCCCTTTAAAAGTTTATTTTTAGACCATGCTTAGAAAATGTTTGGGGATTATTTTATTGGCTGGATGTTCGGGTTTCTTGCAAGCGCAGGTAATCACCAACAAAGATGTGCTAGAAATGGCGTCTAGGAATTATCGTGCCGTTGAAAATGAAAATTATGCCAAGGCCCTGAAACTAGCCAAGGACAAGGGTTGGAGCCTAACCATCAAATCTTCCAATGGCAGAAATGCGGTATTGGTGGGTGTTGACAATGTAGGGCATCCCAAATATTATATTACACAAAACAATACCATCGCGGCAGCAACTACCAAGGCTAACCAATTATGGCCTGGTGGTAGTACTGGTCTCAACCTAACTGGCTCTAGCGCAGGATTAAAAAACAAATTGGGTATTTGGGACGAGGGCAAGATTCTAACCACTCACGTTGAATTAACAGGAAGGGTTACCCAAAAAGACAATGCCACTGCTTTGGCTGATCACGCAACCCATGTGGCTGGCACCATGATTGCTACGGGCATTAACCCCATTGCAAAGGGCATGGCTTATGGCATGCAGGGTATGGTGGCTTATGATTTTGACAATGACTTTTCTGAAATGTTTTCAGAAGCCTCCAACCTAATCCTCTCTAACCATTCCTATGGTATTATTGCTGGCTGGAATTACAATAGCAGCTTTAGCCGATGGGAATTTTGGGGAAGGGCTGGTGAAAATGAGGATTATAAATTTGGTTATTATAGTGAAGACGCGCAAATACTGGATTCCATTGCCTTTAATGCACCCAATTATTTAATTGTAAAAGCTGCTGGTAATAACCGTGCTTATACTGGCCCTGATGAGGGTGCCAAATATTATAGATACAACGCTACTAACCAAATGGTTGATGCGGGTAATAGGCCAGCAGGTATCAGTAGCAATGACGCTTATGGTTCTATTGCATGGGACGCCAATGCCAAGAATATTTTAACGGTTGGAGCTGTGGAAGGAATCCCTGGGGGATATAATAGAAAAGAAGACGTTGTCATGTCTAGCTTTAGCAGTTGGGGCCCTACCGATGATGGAAGAATCAAGCCAGATTTGGTGGCCGATGGTGTAGATGTTTACTCAACCAATGCTAGTACTAATACGGGTTATGATTCTCGCAATGGCACTTCTCATTCCTCCCCCAATGCAACGGGTTCATTGTTGTTGTTACAAGAATATTGGTCTAAATTGAAATCAGGTGCTTTTATGCGTTCCGCTACCCTAAAGGGTTTGGGGATTCATAGTGCTGATGAAGCGGGTAGTTTTCCAGGCCCAGATTACAAATATGGATGGGGTTTATTAAACGTAGAAAAAGCGGCTGCCATGATTACCGCGGCTGTGAGTTCTAATAATGCCAGTACCAGTGAACATTTGATTTATGAAAACAATTTATTGAATGGTCAAAGTTTTTCAACAACCGTGATTGCTTCTGGTAAATCTCCATTATTGGCTACCATTAGTTGGACTGATCCCAAAGGAACAGTTGAAACCACCAATATGCTCAACAATCCAGCAAAAAAATTGGTAAATGATCTTGATATTAGAATCACCAAAGGGGCTAGAACTTATTTGCCCTGGATCTTAAATCCTGCAAGCCCTTCCCTCTCTGCATCTAGGGGTGATAATATCACGGATAATGTAGAAAGAATCAAT
>JBEAPC010000181.1:0-3552 GCA_041164585.1 Bacteroidota bacterium | reverse complement strand
ATACTTTCAAATACAATGTCTAAGCAAACTTTATGGGTACCATGTGGATCGGCTAAATCACCAGCACAATAAATTTGATGTGGTTGAATTTTTCTAAGCAAAGCCATGGTATTTTCTACATCTGCTTCTCCCATGGGTTTTTTGTCAATGGTTCCCGTTTCATAAAAGGGTAGGTTTTGAAAATGCGCCCTACTATCATCAGGCAGACCTACATAACGGCAAGTGGCTTTAGCCTCACACCTTCTGATCAAACCCTTGATTTCTCTAATTTCTGAAGTATCTACCTGGTTCTTTTGTTTACTAGCAATAAAGTCTCTTGCACTAGACAAAATGCTTTGGCTTTTTTGATTATCAATGCCAAACATGTCTTCAAATCCAACAGCGAAGTCAATAAACCTAGTGACAAATTCGTCTGTAACGGCAATATTGCCACTGGTTTGATATGCCACATGTACTTCGTGTCCTTGATCATGCAAGCGCATAAATGTTCCGCCCATGCTAATAATATCGTCATCAGGATGCGGAGAAAAAATCAAACACCTTTTGGGATGTGGTGCACTTCTTTCTGGATGAGTAGGTATAATGGCCCCAGGTTTACCACCAGGCCAACCAGTAATACTATCGCGCAGCAAATAAAAGACCTGCAAATTAATTTCATAAGCATCTCCTTTTTCCACCAACAAATCGGATAACCCATTTTCATTATAGTCCACCGTATTCAAACTCAAAACAGGTTTACCCAGTTTTAAAGCCAAGTTAATCACGGCTCTTTTAATCATTTTTGTAGTCCAAATACATTCACCAGTTAGCCAAGGCGATTTAATTCTGGTTAATTCAGAAGAAGCCAAATCATCAATCACAAATGTGCAATCATTGTGCTGTTGCAAAATACTAGCAGGTATTTGTTCTGTAACATTTCCTTCTACAGATTTGGCAACTATATTGGCTTTTGAACCCCAGGCCATCAACAAAATCTTTCTAGATTTTAAGATGGTTGAAATGCCCATGGTTACTGCTCTTCTAGGAACTTTGGAGATATTTTGAAATTCATAACTATTGGCAAGTCTGGTACTATTTTCCAGATTCACCATCCTGGTTTTTGAAAAGATACTTGACCCTGGTTCATTGAACCCAATATGTCCGTTTCCACCAATCCCAAGAATCTGTAAGTCAATACCACCAGCTGCTTCAATCTTGTTTTCGTATTCTTGACAAAAATATTTTACGTCATCTTTAGAACCAGAACCAGCAGGTAGATTAATATTTTCTGGTAAAATGTCTACATGGCTAAACAAATGCCTATGCATGAAGCTCCAATAACTCTGAAATGCTTCCTGTTCAATGGGATAATATTCATCCAAATTAAAACTAATCACATTCTTAAAACTAAGTCCCTCTTCCTTGTGCATACGCACTAGTTCTGCATACATAGAAATGGGAGAGGAGCCTGTTGCTAAACCAAGCACACAGTGTTCGTTTAAAGCCTGTTTATGTCTAATTAGGTTGGCTATTTCTCTGGCAACATATGCTGATCCTTCTTTGGCTGTAGGATAAATTTCAACACTTATTTTTTCGTATGAATCAACCATCTTTATTCAGTTTAGGGTGTTTCTAAAATTAATGTTTATAATTTTTCAACTGCTTTTGCAGCAGGGTCAAATACGGCATTACTATGGTTCCAATTCCAGAAATCGTAGCGTTTGAATTGGGTTTGCAATCTTTTTTCAAAACTGTTCCAGTCTTTGCTAGCTTTTGGACTCCAAAGTACTTCACTCATGGCAGAAAGCCTTGGGAAAAGCATATACTCTAATTTACGTGGATTGTTAATATATTCTGTCCAAAGATTTGCTTGAGCACCCATCACATATTTCACTTCATCCGCAGCTAATTCCTTAGGAAGGGGTTCATAGCTATACACTTTTTGAACAGTTAGGTATCCACCAATGGTCAATGAGTCTTCTTTTTTGGTTTGCGAATAATCAAAATAAGCCCAGCCAGTTGGGGTCATGATTACTTGGTGCTTTTCTTTTGCTGCCGCGATGCCACCTTTCTCACCTCTCCAACTCATGACAGCTGCATTTGGAGCCAATCCTCCTTCCAGAATTTCATCCCATCCAATGATTTGTCTGCCTTTTGAGTTCAGGTATTTTTCTATACGCTGAATAAAATAACTCTGTAAACCGTGTTCGTCTTTTAGATTTTTGTCTTTGATCATTTGTTGGCAGAAAGCCGATTTTTTCCAAGAATCCTTGGGGCACTCGTCTCCGCCTATATGAATATATTTTGAAGGGAATAGCGGTAAAACTTCATCTAATACATCTTGTAAGAATTGAAAGGTATATTCTGTTGGGGCAAAAACGTCTGGATAAATTCCCCAAGCTTGTTGTACTTGTTTACCTTGTTCGCTACCAGCCCATGTTACTTTGGTATTGTGCTTGGTAGCTGAATCAGGGAAGCAACTCAACTGAGGGTAGGCAGCAATGGCTGCTGAAGCATGGCCTGGCATTTCAATTTCAGGAATAATAGTGACAAATCTATCAGCGGCATATTTAACCATTTCCTTGATCTCATTCTGGGTATAGAATCCACCATAACGGGTATTATCATTGCCTTTTCCAGGATGATGACCAATAATGGTTCCATTTCTATAAGCACCAACAGAAGTCAATTTTGGGTATTTTTTAATTTCTATACGCCAGCCCTGGTCTTCTGTTAAATGCAATTGCATGGTATTCATCTTATGCATGGCCACAAAATCAATGAACTTTTTCACATAATCCAATGGAAAGAAATGCCTACCTACGTCTAACATCAAACCTCTATAACCAAACCTAGGCCTGTCTTCAATTTCCACTGCAGGTACCACCAAGTTATTGGATTTGACAACGGGTAATAATTGAATCAAGGTTTGAACTCCGTAAAAAGTACCTGTGGCATTGTCTCCACCTATATGTACCCCTTCTTTATTGATGTGCAAATTATAAGCACCTGGAATTGGGTGTTCCATTTTCTCATAATTGAGCACAATATTGTTTTTGAAGTCGCCTGATTTTTGAATGGCCAATTTGAATCCAAAAAAGGTTTGGAAATAGTCATTTAAGAATTTAGCAGATTGTTCCAGACCAGAACCCGCTAAAACAATCTTGGTTTTTGGAGTAATACTAAAATTGCCCGTTCCTGGGGTCAATTTTTCTGGTTGTGGAATCAACGCAATTTCTTGGGCTTGGTTTTGGGAAAATACCAAAGCCAGGCAAAAGGCAATCAGAATTTTTTTCATGTTGAATGGTTCTATTGCCTGAAAATAAAAAAAGTTTCCCTAGAAGCGGGAAACTTTTTTATTTTTTTTATTAAGTAGGTCTAGACCTTGGTCAATTTGATCATATTGGTAGGTAAGTGTAAGTGAACTGGGGTACTTCCCGTGCTTACTACAACATCACCTTCTTTTACAAAACCACGTTCTTTTAAGATATTGATTTGGTCATTGACAATATCATCTAAGCTCTCTTCTTCATCATAATAGAAAGCTCTAACTCCCCAACTTAGACTTAATTG
>JBEAPC010000180.1:0-2505 GCA_041164585.1 Bacteroidota bacterium | reverse complement strand
AATGGCTTGGACCCTGTGGGGATAGCCGAAATTAGAGAACTGATTAGGGAACTGGCCAATCAAGGCAAAACCATTATTATGGCCAGCCACTTGTTGGATGAGGTTGAAAAAGTTTGTACCCATGTGGCCATTATGAAAAGAGGGAATCTCTTAACAGCGGGTCCTGTTGATGAAGTGTTGGCCAATGAAGATATTGTAGAATTGGGCAGCCAAGACTTGGGAGCACTAGAAGGCATTCTTCAACAATATCATGGGATCACGCAGATTAAAACTACGGATCATCAATCTTTACAAGCTTTCTTTCCTGTTGGAACCGCCAGTATGGAAGCCATTAATAAGCATTGCTTTGAACAAGGCGTGGTGCTGAACCAATTGACTTTGAAAAAGAAAAGCCTTGAAACCAAATTCTTTGAATTGACCAACGACTAACACTAGCAATATGAACCTATTAGCACTTGTAAAAATAGAATGGCTGAAAATTAAAAAGTACCCAGCATTCTGGTGGATGTTTGGTATAGTGGCTCTCACTTATCCTGGTACCAATATGATGTTTTACTATGGTTATAGTGAAGGCACCAAGGGTAAGGAAGTAGCCAGTAATGTAGCCAAAATGTTATTGGGCAATCCCTTTGCCTTTCCTGAAACCTGGCATACCGTTGCATTTTTGTCTTCTGTATTTATCATGATCCCAGCCATCTTGGTCATTATGTTGGTGACCAATGAATACAATTACAAAACCCATAGACAAAATATCATTGATGGTTGGAGCAGGGGGCAGTTTGTTACCAGCAAATTATTTGATGTAGTGATTATTTCAATGATCAGTACAATACTGTATACTGCCGTAGCATTTAGTTTTGGAGCCTGGGCTGACTATGATAATATTGGTAGATGGGCAGAACAATTGCAATATATTCCGCTATTCTTCTTGCAAACATTTGCTCAATTAACCATTGCTTTTTTGTTGGGATTCTTGATCAAAAAAGCATTTATTGCCTTGGGTATTTTCTTTTTCTATAACCTGATTTTAGAAAATATTGCTGTAGGATATGCCAAATTCAAATTAAACGATCTTGGTAAATTCTTACCCTTTGAAATCTCTGATAGGATTATTCCCTCACCAGCCTTTATGTCTAGGTTTGGTAAAGACATGAAGACAGCTTATGAAAAAGCGTTGGATGATATTCCCATGCATATTGCCCTAACGCTGCTTTTAACAGCCGCCATTTGGGGCTTTTGTTATTGGAAACACAAACGCAGAGACCTCTAAAAGGGTTAGTTGATTTTTTCTTGAGACCTATTTACTTGATTGAACCAGCTCTTCTAAAGCTAGGTCAACGGTGGGGTATGCGTATTTGAAACCAGCGCTTTGAACTTTGAAACTATTCACTTTAGCACTTTTCAAAACTTCAATACTCATTTCACCTAGCACCAATTTTAGTAAGAAAGCTGGCACATGAAATGGCAGAAAAAAACTGCCTTTCATTTTCTTGGCCAGGGTCAACATAAATTCTTTGTTGGTGACGGTTTCAGGAGCAACCGCATTATAGATCCCATTAAACTGTTGATCATCCAATGATTGTATCAAGAGGTTACAGAGGTCATTGATATGAATCCAACTAATAACTTGTTTACCCGAACCAAGAATGGTAGCAATACCAAATTTTACAGGCTTTTTAAATTCTATCATAGCCCCACCATCATTACTTAAAACAATACCAAATCTAAAAATCACCAATTTTTTTCCTAGTGCTTCAACAGGTTTAATAGCATTTTCCCAAAGCCTACAAGTCTCTCCTAAAAAGGCTTTGTCTGCTGGCGCATCTTCCATAAATCCTTTATCCAAACTCTTTGCAGTATCTGGTCCATACCAACCAATACCAGAAGCAGAGACCAAGGACTGTACTTTGTTGGGAATGGTTTTCAATGCATGAACCAAGAGTTCACCAGACTGTACCCTGCTATCTAAAATTTCTTTTTTACGTGCTTTGTTCCAACGTTTATCTGCCACACCAGCTCCTGCTAAATGGATAATATGATCTGCTTGACCAATAGCCTGCGGGTCAATGGTTCCATTGGGAATATCCCATTGGCAATAACTGATATTGGGTTGGTCAGAACTTTTGGGGTTCCTGGTTAAAATGACTACCTGATGCCCTTTTGCAATTAGCACTTGGGTAAGCGCGCGGCCCACCATTCCTGTTCCACCTGTGATTAGAATATTTGCCATACTGCAAGTTAAACTGGTTTTAGGCAACTAAAACAAAAAACCCCCGAAAGCTATTCCGGGGGTTCACAACTAAATCACCATGTTGAGATCAAAGCTAGCAATCGTTAATCTGGCTTTTTTCCATCCAGAAAGGTATTGATGGTAGAGAGTTGTGTTTGGTTATTGGCATCTTTACCAACGGTTACCTTACTATAGAAATTCTCTACAGAAGTTAAGGTATTACCAAACAACTCCATATTCCTGCGGATATACGCAGGTACCGAATCAAATTCATT
>JBEAPC010000179.1:0-3590 GCA_041164585.1 Bacteroidota bacterium | reverse complement strand
ATTGCGGCTTATAAAATTTTGTTGGAAACCACTATTCCAGGTATTACCAAGCTGCGCGATACCCTAGCTCAAAAAAGCAAGGAATTTATGCACGTGGTAAAAATTGGTAGAACCCATTTTATGGATGCTACTCCACTAACACTTGGTCAAGAAATTAGTGGCTATGTCTCTCAATTAAATCATGGACTAAAAGCCATCAACAATACCCTAGCGCATTTGAGTGAACTAGCCCTTGGCGGAACTGCCGTAGGAACAGGGATCAATACACCAAAAGGATATGATGTAAACGTGGCAAAGCATATTGCCAACCTCACTGCTTTGCCATTTATTACAGCTGAAAATAAATTTGAAGCCCTTGCTGCGCACGATGCAATAGTAGAAGCACACGGTGCTTTGAAAACCGTAGCCGTTAGCTTGATGAAGATTGCCAATGACATTAGGATGTTGTCCTCTGGACCAAGAAGCGGCATTGGAGAATTGCATATTCCAGATAACGAACCAGGTTCTTCTATCATGCCAGGTAAGGTTAACCCTACCCAGTGTGAAGCTTTGACCATGATTGCTGCTCAAGTAATGGGTAATGATGTGGCCATTAATATTGGTGGTGCCACAGGTCATTTTGAACTCAATGTGTTTAAACCTGTGATGATTTATAATTTCTTACACTCTGCGCGTTTAATTGGAGATGGTTGTGTAAGCTTTAATGACAAATGCGCTGTTGGCTTGGCTCCTATTGAAGCCAATATTAAAAAGCACGTGGACAATAGCTTGATGTTGGTTACTTCTTTGAATACCAAGATTGGATATTACAAAGCTGCTGAGATTGCTCAAACAGCACATAAGGAAGGAACTACCTTAAAAGAAATGGCCGTGAAATTGGGCTATGTAACTCCTGAAGAATTTGACCAATGGGTTGTTCCTTCAGAGATGGTAGGTGAGATCAAGTGAAGAGTGAAGAGTGAAGAGTGAAGAAGAAAGTGAAAAGATAAGAGTGAAGAGTGAAGAATGGAAATAGAAAATAATCCCGGTTGCCATTGGTAGCCGGGATTTTTATTTTACGGTGGCTTGTTTTTTTATTAGTGTTGTATCTGTAGCCAATGTTACAACTTGGTAGCCTCCTGTATCAATGGTAGTTTTTGTTAAAGCCTTTTTCAGCGTTTCAAAATCAGTGGTTGAAATCTTGGTGCCACTCAAATAAAGTTCGCGTAATTCTTGCAACTCCTTTAAGGCAATCAATGCAGTTCCATTGACCTTGGTTCCCACCAAATTCAAATACACCAACCGTTTCAAAGCAGCAAGATTTGCAATGGATTCTTGATCCAGATTGCTATAAGATAGGTCAAGTTTTCTCAAATTGGTTAAAGCACTTAGTTTTTTCCAATCGGCGCTAGCCAATTCCATCTTGGGCATTTTCAACCAAAGCAGCTGTTGTTTTAAAGAAGTTAATGCATCTAACACTACAGCGTCTAATTGCGTGAGGTTTACAAAATTGGCGCTGAGATAATGACTGTTTTGAGCAATGGGTAAAATGGTCACACCTTTGCTGCGCAATAAATTGATACTGGCTATTGGCGCTTCTGGCACTTCCTCTTTTGGCAGGTCTGCATCTAATTTGACTTGCTGTTGTTCTAAGGAACTTAGGGCCTGTTTAATGGCCGGGCTCTGTTCTAATTGTTTGCACTGTTTTTTAAAATCACCACCTTGTGCAATCCACCATTCCAATAAGATTCTTTCTTTTTCACTGATCTGTGGCTTCCCCTTTGGTGGCATATGTTTTTCTTCAATGGGATCCAATATTATACGATGGTACAATTCACTACCAAGCACATTACCTGGTTTTAATACTGCGCCATTTTTGCCACCCTTTAATAACCAATCAGGGTTGTCTAAACGCAAGCCCCCTTTTTGTTTGCTAGCTGCATGACAGGAATAACATTTTTCTTTTAGTATTGGCTCAATCACATCGGCATAGACTAAGGCATCTTGTGCATTTGTCAGCGCTTTTTTGGTTGCAACAGTATCAGATCCAGAGCTAATAAAAGCTTTTGTCAAATAACCTTCACCGTGTGTGAGGGTTCCTCCCAAATGCCCTGTAATACTAACTAAGACAAGGATTGAAAAAGCAATATATTTTAGGTTTTGTTGGTTATGTGAGAATAGATATCCAGCAATGGATGTAAATGCGGTTAGTATACCCATCCATTGGTGCAGGTTCAAAACAGTCTCATCATATTCACCTGCAGATCCCAATAAATAACCAGTAATGCTAGAAAGTATCGCGCTAGCAGCGCCTAATAAATAACCCAATGGAATCACGGCTTGTAATGCCGCCCATTTTTCTTTTGTACTCAACCATTGCAAGACAATGGTGAATAGTAAAATACCTATGGGCAAATGCACCAGTAGCGGATGAAACCTTCCAATAAAATCTGTGAAAGCAAATAAGAACATCTGACAATTTTATAATTGAGCTACAAGAAATTAATGGAACCAATTAACCCTGATACCTTTTACGCAATAGTTGCATCATGTGCACATTAATGCCCCACTGATCAGCCAATGCTTGTCTGGTATAAGGCAGTGTGGGCATATAATCAGGAGGTCCAAATTCTGTGAGCATGGTTAAGTGTTTGGCACCGGAAGCAATTTTTAATTCCACTACTTTGTCCCACCAACCCAAATGCCTTTTCAACGCATTCTCCCATTCTGGTGCGCGTGGATCATTTACTTGTGGGCCTTCTGGATGCCCCACCCTTGTATGAATATGGTCTACCCTTTTGAGCACCGCTTGTACCGTATCTTCTTGGTCATGCAACAAACTCTCGTGCACATTACACCAATGAGAAATGTCAAGTGTTACGCGCATTTGAGGGTTTTTATCTAGATACTGTTTGGCCACATGTGCCGCAAATAAAATGCGGGATCTATGTGTTTCATGACAAATGGTGATCCCTGTTTTCTTTGCCAAAGAAATGGTATGTTCAATGATGTCATTGTTGGTTTCAACTGGAAAATAGTCCTTACCAGAATGGCAATTAATATACAGTGGTTTTTGTTTGTCTTGCTTGGCTGCTGCATTGATCATGGTTTTAAATGCATCCAAGTGTTTTCCCGGATCAGTTTCACCCACACCACATAATAAACCCAATTCTAATTGGTGTTTTTTCAAAGCATCAAATAGTTCTTCCTGTGCAGCTTTGGTGCCTGGCCACCACATTTCAATTCCGTCATAACCAGCTTGTTTGGCTTTGGCACAAAACTGGTCAACGCTTCCATCAAAGCCCCAATTGGTGGCCAAGATTTTGATAGAGAAATTGGCGGGTAAATGAACAGCAGGTTTGGCAGCCATCAAGGATTCAAATGGCGTTGCCGCTACTGCTGCCATTGATCCTGCAATGCTTAAGAATTTTCTTCTGTTTAGGCTCATGTGTTATTATTTTAGGCTACTATTTCATGAATAACTCTTCCATGTACATCTGTTAATCTAAATGGTCTTCCCTGAAAAGGATAAACCAATTTTTCATGATCAAATCCTAGTTGATTTAGAATGGTGGCTTGAATATCATAAGCGTCTACCTTACCACTAATGG
>JBEAPC010000178.1:0-5658 GCA_041164585.1 Bacteroidota bacterium | reverse complement strand
AGCATTTGAGCCCAGTCTTGGCTCTCTGTACCACCAGCACCAGCATTGATTTGCAATACGGCTGGCAATTCGTCTTCGGGTTTATTTAAAGTACTCTTGAATTCAGCTTCTTCAATTAAGGCAAGGGCTTGGTTATATCCTTCACGAGCTTCTTCTTCAGTAGCATCACCACCTTTCCAAAAATCAAATAGAACGGCAAAATCCTCTACGGCACCCTCTACCTGTTGGTATAATTTCAACCAATACTCGTTTACCTTAATTTCCTTTACAATGGCTGTTGCGCGCTTATTATCGTCCCAGAAGCCTGGAGAAAGCGAGAGCTGTTTGTCGGTATCTACTTTATATGTGCGGTTCTCAACGTCAAAGAAACCTCCTCAGGACAACTACACGGTCCCTCATATATTTAAGCTGCTCTATTGTCATGCTGCAAAAGTAGGTGAATGAAACTAAAAAATACTACAAACCTCATAAGCCGGATTCTGTTTCTAAACTATCATTTATCTGGCCTTGCAATTGCTTGCAAGATCTAGCTGCCTACCCTGGAGCTCAAGCGGGCCGCCTTCAAACGCTCCTATACATGGCATTACAACACCCAAGGTTTACCCCCCTAACAAGTTACCTTGCTAAGCCGTGCGCTCTTACCGCACTTTTTCACCTTTTCCCCTTGCGAGGTAGTTATTTTCTGTGGCACTGTCTCTCTTACTATTACTAGTAATGCCGGCCATTAACCGGTGGGTTGCCCTATGCTGTCCGGACTTTCCTCCCCCACTTGCGTGAGAGCGATAGCTCGGGTTTGTAGTGCTGCAAAGCTAATCAATATAAAATTTACCGATTGCGATAACTTAAAAACCAGCTGATAGAGACTGTATTGTAAAGAAGGCTTCTATTTCCTTTTTGCGTAAAGATGTTTTCCCAATCCGGCACAAAATCCATTGCCGCTTGAAACAACTTTGCAGTAGAAAATAAACATCCAAATAACCTATATAGTAATGAGAAATCTACACATGATGCTGACAACCATTTTGGTCTGTTGTCAATGGAACCTAGTACAAGCACAAAACACCTCTTCCACTTCCAAGGATACTATTACCCATTCAAAACCATTAACATCTGTAACAGTTCATGCCAATAGAACCAATAACCAAAAGTCTTTGACCATTGGCAAAGTAGCCATCCCGGCCATGGACTTACCACAGGCCGTTGCAGTGATTAATCGCCAAGTAATGAATCAACAACAAGCACTTCGCTTAAGCGATGTAATCAGAAATGTGAATGGCGTTTATTTGGCCACTACCCGAGGTGCTACCCAAGAAAATTTTTCGGCAAGAGGATACAGTATTGGCTCCAATAATATCTATAAAGACGGTATTAGAATTAATTCAGGGACTATGCCTGAAACCAGTTCCTTAGAAAAAGTAGAAGTTTTAAAAGGAAGTAGTGCGGTGCTGTTTGGCAATGTTGCGCCAGGTGGCATTATCAATTTGGTGAGTAAACAACCACAGTTTACCAAGTCCGCAGAATTGGCTATTCGCATGGGTAGTTTTGGTTTATTCAAACCCCATGTTGAAATCACTGGGCCCTTGTCAAAATCTGTTGCTTATCTGATTAATGGTAACTATGAAACCGCCGCCAGCTTTAGAGATCAAGTTCAATCCAAAAGGTATTATGTGAATCCATCCTTCTTATTTAAGCTAGGACAAAACACTGAATTACTGTTGCAAGCGGATTATTTGAAGCATGATTTTACACCAGACTTTGGTATTGGTAGCATTATCAATACATCTATTCCTGATGTACCCAGATCTGCTTTCTTTGGAACCAATTGGCAATATGCGAAAACCAAACAAACAAGTGCCACCGCAACGCTCAAGCACATCATTAACAAGGATTGGCATATCAATACCAGTATTTCTTGGCAACATTATAACCGAGACTATTATTCTATTGAAAGAATTCAAGCACAGGCCAATGGTGATTTTTATAGACCATTGAATAGAACAAGAAATGATGAGCATTACTATATGGCACAAGTGTCCCTTTCTGGAAAATTCAATACGGGAAAAATGAGTCATATTTTCTTAACGGGTATAGATATAGACCAATATGCTACCAAGGCATGGACTTTTAATCAACCAACTATTTATGATACCATCAATATACTAGACGCCAATAAATTCAAAGCTAGAACCGATATTCCCAATGCAAAAGAAATTAGACTGGTATCAACCCCAATTCTTAGGTATGGCGCCTATGTTCAAGACCTAATTAGTATTCATTCCAAATTAAAACTACTATTGGGACTGCGTTGGTCTTTACAGCAAGCAGATCCAGCAAATACACTTGATTTAGTAACAGGCGTTTCTACACTTAGTATTGCCAAAACAGATCAGGCATTTTCACCCAGAGCGGGTCTTGTTTACCAACCAAGCAAACATACCAGCGTATTTGCTTCTTATGCCAATTCCTTTTCTGTTAATAATGGTACTGATGTGTTTGGCAATGCACTTGCCCCATCTATCATAGACCAATTTGAAGTAGGTATTAAAAATGATTTTTTTGCTGGCGCTTTACTAGCCAATTTGACTGGCTATAGTATCATCAATCATAACCTTGCACAAACAGCTTTATTTGCTGCCGATGGTGTTACACCCAATAACAATACTAATTTAAAAGCCCTAACTGGACAAACTAGAAGCGATGGTGTTGAATTAGATCTTGTCATTCATCCTATCAAAGAAATAGACATCATGGCGGGGTATAGTTATAACTATATTAGGTATACCAAGACCCCAGATGCAAAGGGTAATTTCATAGAAGGTGAACGCTTGCAAAACTCAGTAGGAAGCACAGCCAACACTAGTATTTTCTACCACTTAAATAGTTGGAGATTGGGGGCTGGCATTTATTATACAGGCCCAAGAACTGCAGGGTTCAATAATACCAAGGGACAAACTCAAAATTATAACCGACTATTTGCAGTGTCAGATTTTACTACTATTGATATTAGTGCGGGATATGTTTGGAAAAACCTTAGCCTCATGACCAAACTATCTAATTTAACCAATACATTGAATTATTATACCCACGAAAACTATAGTATCAACCCTATACCACCTACAATGATTTCAGCTAGTATCAAATACCAGTTCCTTTAAAAAAAAATGCCAGATAGCTTTTGCGTAGCTATCTGGCTTTCTAAAATTAAAAGCTTAGTATTTAAAGAAAATTTCTGTTGCCCCATAACCAAAACGGGGATCGTATTGGTTAATGAAATTTTTGACCTCACGCTTTGATTTAAGGATCTCGTGAATCTCATCTTTGAGTTTGCCTGTTCCCACGCCATGAATCACAATCAAAGAAGATTGGTAATGGGCGGTTGCCAAGTCTAGATTTTTTTCAAACTCATTGAGTTGAATGGTTAAAATTTCAAAATTGCTCAAGTGCTTCCAATCGTTCTGTAATTTTTCAATATGCAGATCTACAACTGTTCTTGCCGGAGGCAAATGCTGTCTTCCTTTGGAGGCATCATACACTTTAAAACCCTTGGCAGCTAATGCACCTAATTCAAACCGATCATCGTCAACTTTATCTGGATAATTTTCAAACAAGAGATAGTTCACTGTAGGGCTATTCCCTTCTTTGAGCGCTTCAATTTTTTGAAACAATTGTTTGGGTTTGATTTTCAAACTGGTTTCAAAATGGGGTGCTTTTTTCTTTTCTGGATTCACTAAAGAAAAATCAAACAAGAATCCTGGGGAATCATTTACGTCTTCAAACTTAATATCGTGTAAGTAGAAATCATGAAAAGGTTGAATGCTGGTATCCAACTCAAAATGGGTAACGCCTAAAAACTGTTGCTGATACTTGAATTGATAGGCTTTGTCAGAATGATTGATCAAACATACTTTCAACAGTTCTACCACTTCATCATTAAAATCATCTATCCCAAATTTGGGGATCAAGGAAAGCCATATCCCATCCGCTACTTTCACCTTGCTGGGCTGGGGTTTCTCTTTGGGAACCTGATCAATATAAGTTTTGGGAGCAGGTTTGGCTGCTTCTTTTTTCTTCTCTGTAAATCGCTTAAAATAGGGGAAATCTATCTGGTCCATATAGGCAGGGAACTTTACCCCACGCACTTCTATGAGCACCATTTTATCATTGATGATTTCTATAACTTTGCCCTCTTCATTGCTTAATAACACCAAAATGTCATCGCCTACTTGGTACTTCATTCCTTTTCACTAATTGAAGCGCAAATTTACAACTGTTCTGGTTCTTAAACGCAATTAATGAGTAGCCAGTTTGCTGCGTTTGCGGCCATAGACTAGGTAAATAGCCAATCCCAAAGCCATCCATCCAAAGAACACCATCCAGCTTTTACCTGGAATTTCAATCATGAGGTACATACAACAGAGCACCCCACAAACTGGAATTAGGGAATAATTACGCAGAAAACTCAAAGTTGCAGTAACCAATGCTGCCAGCACAAAGACTAGGAATAAGATTTCTTGATAACCTTGGGTAGCTATACTGGATAGATTAGTTAAAATCCTTTCTCTAAATAAGAAAACAAAGCTCAGTGCAATCAACGGCACAATGAATTTACCATTTACATAAGGCAATTGAAACTTACCTTGTTCTTTGGCCATTCTTGGCAAGACCAATACCCCACCACAAACTAGTACAAAGGCAAATAATGTTCCAATACTTGTTAAGTCTGTCATGAGTTTATCGTCTATAAACAAAACAGGTGTACCCACTAAGATCCCCGTCATGATGGTTGCAAAACCAGGTGTTTTAAATTTGGGACTCAATGTGCTAAATTTCTTTGGTAACAAACCGTCACGGCTCATACTCATCCAGATTCTAGGTTGACCAATTTGAAATACAATCAAAACACTGGTACTAGCAATAACTGCACTCAAAGAAATAATAAAACCAATTTTCTGCATGTTGATTTTTTCAAACACAAAAGCCAAAGGATCGGCCACGCCTTCAAATTCTTTGTAATTCACCATACCTGTAATCACCAAAGTGGTTACAATATAAATAACGGTACAAATGAGCAAGGAATACATCATACCTCTTGGTAGATCTCGTTTGGGGTTGGCACATTCTTCCGCTGTTGTAGAAATGGCGTCAAAGCCTATATAAGCAAAGAATACAGAAGACACACCTTTCAGTACCCCAGTCATGCCATTGGGTAAAAATGGACTCCAATTGGCGGTAGTACCCTCAGAAAAAATATACCAGAACCCAATGATGGCTATAAAAACCAAGACTACAATTTTCAATCCCACCATAAAGTTGGCACTCTTCTTACTCTCACTGATTCCAATATAAGCCAACATGGTAATCAAACACACAATGACAAAAGCGGGAAGGTTTATAATGAATTTAAAACCCAAAATTTCAGGAGCATTGGTATAAACCAAATCATTTACTGGTTTGCTTGCGGCGATGGCTGCATCATAAGCCATGGAAGCCGATTGATGACAAATAGTTAACCATACTGGCAACTCAATATGAATAGCTTTGAGTAAGTTATTAAAATAAGCACTCCAAGAAATAGCTACCACCACATTACCAATAGCATATTCTAAGATCAAAGCCCAACCAATGATCCAGGCAATCATCTCACCAAATGTTACATAG
>JBEAPC010000177.1:0-7399 GCA_041164585.1 Bacteroidota bacterium | reverse complement strand
TTCCATTTAGATTCAGTTCTTGACTTTCTTCAATTGCTTTGATCTTAGGTATAATTGAATTAACATCCATGGTTACTGGGTCTTCTCCACAAAGTCCCAATAAAACTGCAATATCAGTTCCATGCCCCTTTCCTGTTTTAGCCAAGGATCCGTAAAGCAAAACGGTAATGCTTTGAACCTGATCAATGCTTGCCTCTAATTTAATCCGGTTAATACATGCTAACGCAGCCCTCCAAGGGCCAAGGGTATGGGAACTAGAAGGCCCCACTCCTATTTTAAACATATCAAATACCGATATAGATTCGTGTGGCATATACTTGTTTGAAATTCAAATGTAATTCATGGTAAGGCTTTCTGACAAGAAATTCCATTTTTCATTGATTCTGCATTTATATTTGGGTATGAAAAAAGCCCTATTTTTTTGTCTGTTTTTACTTTCTTATATGACCATTTGGTCACAGACTTCCAAGGGTAATGCATTCAATAAGCAGGATACCGTTTTTTTGGAAAAATTAATGCAATCCAAACCTGAATTATTCAAACATATTCTTACCTACCCAGATAGTTTTCAAGTTCAAATTGTCTATACCCAGATTAATCGCGACGCTAAAAACAAACCCAGTTTCAAAGAATATGCCTACCATTTGGGTAAACAATATTTTTATCCAGCTAGCACGGTTAAAATGCCCATCGCCTTTTTGGCATTAGAAAAGCTAAAAGACCTTGATATCAATGGTTTGGATAGAAACACTACCATGGTCACAGACAGTGCTTATCCGGGGCAAACCATGGTCTACAACCAACCCAATTCAATTGACGGTAGAGCTACTATAGAAAATTATGTCAAACAGATTTTCCTAGTCAGTGACAATGACGCATTCAATAGATTATATGAATTTCTGGGGCAAGAATATATTCAACAACAGTTAATTCAAAAGGGCTACCCAGAAATGGCCATTAGACATAGGTTAGACGTATCCATGACAGCAGATCAAAACAGGGCTACCAACCCCATTTTGTTTTATGATAGCAGTTCAAAACTGATCTACAAACAAGCAGCCCAATATAGTAAGGCTATTTTCCCAAAAAAGACCATCCAAATGGGAAAGGGATTTTATAAAAATGGACAACTCATCAACAGCCCTTTTGATTTCTCAGAAAAGAACAATGTTCCTCTCATCAACCAACACCATATTTTACAATCCGTTTTATTTCCAGAATCGGTGAATAAAAAACAACGGTTTCAATGGCAAACAGGTGTTGACAGTTTTGTGTTAAGATGGATGAGTTCCTTTCCAAGAGAAAGTAGATTTCCTAATTATGATACCGGCCATTATTGGGATACTTACTGCAAATTTTTACTTTACGGATCTGAAAAAGTAACTATTCCATCATCAGTCCGCATCTTTAATAAAGTGGGGGATGCTTATGGATTCCTTACTGATATTGCCTATATAGTTGACTTTGACAATCATGTGGAATTTCTTGTCAGTGCTACCATTTCATGCAATTCAGATGGCATTTACAATGATGACAAATACGATTATGATCGTATTGGCTATCCCTTTCTTAAAAATCTGGGGCAATTGTTATTGGACTATGAAAAAACAAGGGAACGCAGGTTCCTACCAGACTTAAGCAAGTTTCAAATGATCAGATAAGCAATCCTGTTACTTACCCACATATCCCCAATCTTGCTCTAAACGGCTCCAAAACTTACAAGTGTTTGGATAGTTTTTACGAACTTGCCATTCCAAAATTAATCAGCGCAAAAACAATCAAAGATGACGGAACTTTCTTCTCTCCTGAACAGATTCAGTGAACCAGAAACCTTGAAAATGGCCAAATTGGGTCGTGAACTCAGAGCCAAGGGAATTGATGTAATTGACTTGAGTCTGGGAGAACCAGATTTTGACACCCCACAACATATCAAGGATGCTGCTATTAAAGCCATCAATGATAACTGGAGCCACTACACCCCAGTTTCAGGATTCTTAGACTTGAGAGAAGCCGTTTGCACCAAATTAAAGCGCGACAATAATTTGGATTATGCTCCAGAAAATATTGTTACTTCTACAGGTGCTAAGCAAAGTTTGGCCAATGCCATTCTTGCCTTGGTTGATGAGGGTGATGAAGTAATCATTCCAACTCCTTATTGGGTAACTTATTCAGAACTAGTTAAGATTGCCAGAGGTAAAGTGGTAGAAATTAGAACCTCAGTGGAGAATGGTTTTAAACCAACCGTAGCACAAGTAGAAGCAGCCATTACACCAAAATCAAAAGTGTTTATGTTCTCCTCTCCTTGCAACCCTTCTGGAGCTGTCTACAGTAAAGCAGAATTAGAAGCGTTAGTAGCAGTTTTCCTTAAACATCCACAAATCACCATCTTATCAGATGAGATTTATGAATACATCAATTTTGAAGGTGCACACGAAAGCATTGCTCAGTTTGCAGACATCAAAGACAGAGTGGTTGTTATCAATGGATTGAGTAAGGGCTTTGCCATGACTGGATGGCGTTTGGGATATATTGCGGCCAACACCACCATTGCAAAAGCTTGTGAAAAATTACAAGGCCAATTTACCAGTGGTACTTGTTCAATAGCTCAAAAAGCAGGTGTAGCAGCACTTACTGGCGATTTAAGACCATCTTTGGAAATGACTGAAGAGTTTACAAGAAGAAGAACTAAGACATTAGAATTGGTAAAAGACTTACCCGGATTCAAATGTTTTGAACCACAGGGTGCCTTCTATGTATTCCCCGATGTAAGCTATTATTATGGCAAATCTAATGGCACAGAAACCATTAGCAATGCAGCAGATTTTAGCATGTATTTGTTGAATACTGCACACGTATCCTCTGTTATGGGTGATGCATTTGGAGAACCTAATTGTGTACGTTTCTCTTTTGCCAACAGCATGCCCAATATTGAAAAAGCATGGGCTAGAATTAAAGAAGCTTTGGCTAAATTGAGCTAATCATATTACTGATACAAACTTTCATAAAAAGGTTGCAATGATTTATTGCAACCTTTTTATTTGGATTCATCCATCTTTTCAAATGTATAGTCCCTTTCAACTTTACAAATCCTAGTTTTATAAGATTGGTACCAGGTAGACCTACCCTTTATTTGAGCTTCTAAGTGTTCGGAAACGGCTTTCCATTTTTTGATGGATTCCAAACTATCCCAATAAGAAACAGTGATTCCAATTCCATCCCTAGCAGACTCATGACCCAAATAACCTGGTTGTTGCATCACCAATTGAGCCATGGCTTCTGCCATTTCATCATAACCCTTTGTTTGATCAGATTTAATGGAACTAAAGATGACTGCATAATATGGTGGGGTTGGTGTTGAAGCAATCATAACTGATCATTTTAGATAATTAACCAATAAAACGTTTGTGTAAATCAAGCACTTGCGTAGTAAGTAAGTGCTGGTTGTCATTTTGAATCACAAAATCACAAAGACGCATTTTAATAGATTCATCTATTTGTTTGTCCATTCTTTCCAATACGGCCTCTCTGCTAATCCCATCTCTATGCATCACTCTTTGAATGCGTATGGCGGTTGGTGCAGTTACCCCAATAATCAAATCCAATCCAGCAGCAGCACCAGCTTCAAAAATCAATGCTGCTTCTTTAATAACATATGGGGCGTTTTGTAATTTCATCCAATCTTCCGCAGCTTTTAAAGATAAAGGGTGCACCATGGCATTTAGTACGGCTAATTGATAGGGGTCTTTAAAAACTATGGAAGCCAAATATGCCCTATTGAGTTTACCATCTTGAAAACTTGTTGGGCCAAATTGCGCAATCAACTGCTCTTGTAATTGCAAATCATTTTCCATGAGCTGTTTGGCCACCGTATCTGCATCAAAAACAGGAATACCCAACACTTTAAAAATGTTAGCCACTGTAGTTTTTCCAGTGCCAATGCCTCCTGTTAGTCCAATTCTGAGCATAAAAAATCCGAAATTCAATTTCTCGAATTTCGGATTAAAGCATTGCTAAAACAATTATTTCTTTTCTGCAACAGGCTTATTCAAAGCTGCTGTCCATTCCATGCTGATAGAAGACTTTTCAATTTTCAAATAGCTACCAGGGCTAACTTCTAATTGAATGGTATTGTCTTCATTGATTTTGTTAACAGTACCATGGATCCCTGCAATAGTAACTACTTTGTCACCCTTCTGCATATTGTCAACAAAGGATTTTTGCTCTTTTGCTTTTTTTGCCTGTGGGCGAATCATGAACAACCAGAAAACAAGGATGATGGCACCCATCATCACCAATTGAACCATACCTCCGCCACCTTGTTGTGGATTACCTGCCAGGAAAATTGCATTCAAATAGAACATCGTGTATATTTTAATTTTTAAATAACTCTTGCAAAGAAACTATTTTTTTTCTACCGGCAAAGCCTTGTGGCCCTCTATTTTACCCGTAAAAACCAAGGTCTGATTCATTCCATTGGGCGTGTTTGTAGTCACAAAAATGCTTTTATGTACTTCTCCTGTTTGAGACTTATTTGAATCAAATTCCCCGGTAACCATCCCTTCTCCACCCGGTGCAATGGCACCTTTTGTAAAATCAGCCACGGTACAACCACATCCTGCTTTTACATTGGTTAAAAACAAAGGTTTATTTCCAATATTCTTCATTCTAAAGGTAACAGTCTTGGTCTCCCCCATTTGCATGGTTCCAAAATTGACTACTGAATCCAACCATTGTACTTGGGTAAAATTGGCAGAATCAGCAGCTGTAAAATCACCAATAGTTACTTTGTTTTCTGGCTTTTGATCACATGCCATTAGGTGTAAGGATAACAGCAGTATTGCCATGCTGGCGATGCGCTTCATATTAAGAATTTTTGTTTTTGAATTGAACTTTGTGAATATCGCCATTGGCTAAAAGTTCTTTGTGAATATTATCCAAAATACCATTGACAAATTGTCCGCTTTGAGGCGTTGAATATTCCTTGGCCAAGTCAATATATTCATTGATAGTGACCTTGGTTGGAATGGTTTCAAAATATAGTAATTCACAAACACCTAAACGCATCAAAATCATATCTAGTAAGGCTATCCGCTCAGAATCCCAGTTTTTCAACTTAGGTTTAATGAGTTCCATGGTATAGTCTTCTTTGTCAATGGCAGTGGTAAGTAGGCTTTGAGCAAACTCCCATTTTTCTTGTCCTACCAATTCTTGTAAATCAAAGCTTGAAGGCTTTTGTAAGTAATTCAGTACCAACTGATCCATCATCTCTGCATCATCATCCCAATTGGAATACAATTCTTCTATATGATTGATAAAGTCTTCATTGGGCAGCATCAATTGGGTGAAAATCATTTTCATGATTTCCTTTTCCTTTGATTTATCCCTGCTTTGAGCCAGAATATATTCTTGGTATTTCTCTGTTTCAGTAAGTGACTGATAGATTTTCTTAACCAATTCTTTGTCTATTTTGGCCAATAATTTGCCATCTTCTACTGCTTTTTGAAAGCTGGCAGATTCTAAAATCTGCCAAAGCAGGTCATTCCCAGCAATTTTGGTATTGACATTTAAGTCTTCTTGAGAAGGTAAATTCTTGGATGCCCTCATTCTAGAGCTAGTTTCTGCAAATCGGGCTACTTCTGTTAAGAAATATACCAGATAGACAAACAATTCACTGGTTTGGTCTAAATGCTTGCGTAACTGTGACACGGGAGATTTAAACAGATTGGGACTACTGGCAGACGCGGTCATGTATAGCAACTGCATTACTTTTACGCGGATATTTCTTCTACTGATCATTAGATAAGAACTTGTTTGGGAGCGCAAAGTTACCAAATTAATTGGCGTAGGCCAAGCCATTTTGCGGATCAACCCAAAATACAGGGTGCAATATTGACATTATTTCTTTTGAACCCTGTATGTTTGCCACCATTTATGACAGACTTGAACCCAAAACAGGGTGAAATCAGGTTTTTTATGAAAAATTGACTTACTCTGCTCCTGTGGCATGGAAATGGCTGAATGGCAGATAGTTATTCTTTAACCAACTATTTAAAAACAATAACGTTATGGCTAAAAAATTACAAGTTACCCCATTACATGACAGGGTAATCGTTAAGCCTGCTGCTGCAGAAGAAAAAACTGCCGGTGGCATCATCATCCCAGATACCGCAAAGGAAAAACCACAACGCGGTACAATTGTAGCTGCTGGAACCGGTAAGAAAGACGAACCGATGACTGTGAAAGTAGGTGACAATGTATTGTATGGCAAATATGCCGGTACAGAAATCAGCATTGAAGGACAAGACTTGCTGATCATGAGAGAAAGCGACATCCTGGCGATTGTTTAATCAAACGCCCACTTTATAAACATTCTAAAATCAAAATAGCATGGCTAAACAGATTTTCTTCGATATCGAAGCAAGAAACAAAATGAAAAAAGGCGTTGACACTTTGGCTAACGCTGTTAAAGTTACCCTTGGACCTAAAGGTCGTAACGTGGTAATTGAAAAGAAATTTGGTGCTCCACAGGTTACTAAAGATGGTGTTACTGTTGCAAAAGAAATTGAACTAGAAGACGCCATTGAAAATATGGGTGCTCAGATGGTAAAAGAAGTAGCTTCTAAAACTGCAGATATTGCTGGTGATGGTACTACTACTGCTACTGTTTTGGCTCAAGCCATTATTTCTGAAGGTTTGAAAAACGTTGCTGCTGGTGCAAATCCAATGGATTTGAAACGCGGTATTGACAAAGCTGTTACCAAAGTAATTGAAAGCTTAAGGGCTCAATCTCAAACCGTTGGTAACGATAGCAAGAAAATTGAACAAGTTGCTACTATCTCTGCTAACAGCGATAGCGAAATTGGCAAGTTGATTGCTATGGCAATGTCAAAAGTGGGTAAAGAAGGTGTGATCACTGTTGAAGAAGCAAAAGGTACTGATACTACTGTTGATGTAGTAGAAGGTATGCAATTTGATCGTGGATACATTTCTCCATACTTTGTTACCAATAGCGAGAAAATGGAAGCTGAATTACAGAATCCATATATCTTGATCTATGACAAGAAAATCAGCGCAATGAAAGACATTCTTCATATTCTGGAGAAAGTTGCTCAAAGTGGTCGTCCATTGGTGATCATTGCTGAAGACTTAGAAGGTGAAGCATTGGCTACCTTGGTTGTAAACAAATTACGTGGCACTTTGAAAGTGGCTGCCGTTAAAGCTCCAGGCTTTGGTGACCGCAGAAAAGAAATGCTAACTGATATTGCCATCTTAACAGCGGGTACTGTTATCAGCGAAGAGCAAGGTTTCAAATTGGAAAATGCTGATTTGTCTTATTTAGGACAAGCTGCTTCTATCACTATTGATAAAGACAACACTACTGTTGTTGGTGGTAAAGGAA
>JBEAPC010000176.1:0-3345 GCA_041164585.1 Bacteroidota bacterium | reverse complement strand
CTCTTCACTCTTCACTCTTCACTCTTCACTCTTCCCTAACTTACTAGTAAGTAAGTATTGTGGGCAAAAAAAATCAAGCCTTTACTTGCCTAATAATCGCTTTCCTGATTGCCTCATAATCTTTTTTGCCGGAGATCCTTGCCAACTGAACACCTGCTGCCAAATTGGTCATGATTAATAATGCCTGCGTTTTGGGTGGTTCAGTAAATACCAATTCGCCTTTTCGCTTTCCTTCAGATAAAGTCTGTTCTACCATGCTCATCACCAAATTAATCAACTCGGTTACTTTCTCTTTTACAGAATTTGGCAAAGTGTTAAAGTCAGAAGCAATAGACCCTATGATACAAATACTATCGGTTTCACAAAGCAGGGTATATCGCTCAATGAATTTTTCTAATTTGCCAATGGCTTTAATGGGAGCACCCTTTAGTTGCTGCGCCAGCAATTGGTAATTGTCAATATAGTTCTGGATCAGCGCCATCAACAAATCTTCCTTTCCCCTAAAATGATAGTGAACTGCTGCATTTTTAATATTCAGCTCTCTTGAGATATCGGCGTAGCTAAAAGCGTTGTATCCATAAAACTGGATCAACTGTTTGCCAATGCGCAAAATCTCTTCCTTGGTATCGGTATTCCTAGCACTCACGCCTTAAAATTAGGAAAACTTACTTATTAGTAAGTTATTATTTGGCAGATTTTTTTTGGGCTCCTTTGCAGGTTGGAATCATCTACCCAACAGGTCATTTTGTTGCTTCTCATCCCGCATCATTTCTCCGTATCCCATTTCTCGGCTGAGTGCCGTAATGGCTTTGGCAATCCGTCTACCCTTTGTTTCATCGGTTTTGGCGCTTTCTATCCAGCGTGAATAATAGAGTTTGTGAGAACCAGGCAATTTATCAAAATAGGCTTTGGCCCGGGGCTCGTCTTCTAAACAGGCTAGTAAATCAGCAGAAATGGCCACAGGTTTTGCGTCCCGGGCCATTTTTACTGCAAGGGTTGCCCCTTTATGTTTTTTAATCTGCTTTCTAATTTGGGCATTGAGTGCCAAAATAAAGTCTCCCTCCCCCATGGGAATCAGGGCCAATTGTTCAAATGCCCAATTGTCTAATTTTCCTTTTACCCTAAAGGATTTTTTGTTGCCAGGGTATAATTGCTGAGCCAGATCTGCGGGGATTAAAATATAGGTCCAACCGGTTTTCTCACCCATGGCTTCAAATTGCTCCACTTTGGCATTGAACTGTATCATCTACCTAAAATACAGCATTTTAGATTTTCACGGCAGATTCTGCGTCTTCATTTCTAAAAACTACTACCCCATCAAAAGCGTCAACCAAAACAGTTTTCCCCTTGTCAATTTCTCCAGCCAAGATTTTCTTACTTAAAGCATTGACAATCATTTTCTGTACCAGTCTTTTTAGTGGTCTAGCACCAAATTGTGGATCATAACCCTGTTCGGCCAAAGTCTCTAATAGATAGTCACTATAGTGTAATTGAATGCCATTCTCTACCACCAATTTGCGTAATCCTTCTAGTTGAATTTTTACAATACCCATGATCTGCTTTTTGAGCAGGGGTTGGAACATGATTATCTCGTCTACCCTATTTAAGAATTCTGGTCTTACAGTTTGACGCAAAAGGTTCACTACTTCTACCTTGGTTTTCTCTACCAGTTCTTCTATATTATCCTCGTCTACATTATCAAATGCTTCTTGAATAATATGAGAACCAATATTGCTGGTCATGATGATGATGGTGTTTTTAAAATTCACCACCCTACCCTTATTGTCCGTTAACCTACCATCGTCCAAGACCTGTAATAAAATATTCCAAACGTCTGGATGGGCTTTTTCAATTTCATCCAAGAGAACTACGCTATAAGGCTTTCTTCTCACCGCTTCGGTTAATTGTCCGCCCTCTTCATAACCCACGTATCCGGGAGGTGCACCCACTAGTCTAGACACCGTATGTTTTTCTTGGTACTCACTCATGTCTATCCTTGTCATCATGCTCTCGTCATCAAACAAGTATTCGGCCAAGGCTTTTGCCAGCTCGGTTTTTCCCACACCCGTAGTTCCTAAGAAGATAAAGGAGCCAATGGGCTTTTTGGGATCCTGTAATCCTGCCCTACTTCTGCGTATAGCATCGGCCACCGCCGTAATGGCTTCTTCCTGCCCCACTACCCTATGATGCAATTCGTCTTCTAAGTGCAAGAGTTTTTCTCTTTCACTCTGCATCATTTTGGCCACCGGAATCCCAGTTGCTTTGGCAATATTGTCTGCAATATCTTCTGCGTCTACTTCTTCCTTCATCAATCGCTTGCTGTTGGCACTAAGGGTATTGAGCAGCTCGGTAGTCTCTCTAATAATGGCTTCCTGTTCTTTGATCTTGCCATATCTAATTTCTGCTACAGCGCCATAATTGCCATTTCTTTCTGCCTGTTCCGCTTCCAGTTTTAGGCTTTCAATATTGGCCTTGGTATTCTGAATTTTCTCTACCAATTCTTTCTCTTCACGCCACTTGGCTTTGAGCGTATCACGCTCTACACTAAGGTTGCTAATTTCTATATTCAGTTCCTTTAACTGGCTCTCATCTTTCTCACGCTTAATGGCTTCTCTTTCAATTTCCAATTGCCTGATCTGTCTTTCAAGTTTGTCCAATTCCTCGGGCATGGAATTCATTTCTAAACGCAGTTTGGCAGCACTCTCATCTATCAAGTCAATGGCTTTGTCTGGCAAGAAACGGTCTGTAATATATCGGCTTGATAGTTCTACTGCAGCAATAATGGCTTCGTCTTTGATGCGCACATGGTGGTGGGTTTCATAACGGTCTTTGAGTCCACGCAAAATTGAAATAGCGTCTTCCATACTTGGCTCATCAATCATCACTTTCTGAAACCTTCTTTCTAGTGCTTTGTCTTTCTCAAAGAATTTTTGATACTCGTTCAAGGTAGTGGCACCAATGGCCCTGAGTTCTCCCCTTGCCAGTGCTGGCTTTAAAATATTGGCTGCATCCATTGCGCCATCTCCGCCACCAGCTCCAATCAGGGTATGAATTTCATCTATAAATAGAATGATTTCTCCATCGCTATTGGTTACTTCTTTCACAACCCCTTTTAAGCGCTCTTCAAATTCTCCTTTATACTTTGCACCAGCAATTAACTGTCCCATATCTAGTGCAAAAATGATTTTTGACTTGAGGTTTTCAGGAACGTCTCCATTAATGATGCGCATGGCTAACCCTTCTACAATGGCGGTCTTACCCACACCTGGCTCACCCACTAAAATGGGGTTGTTCTTGCTCCTACGCGTTAAAATGTGGAGTGTTCTTCTTATCTCTTCATCCCTT
>JBEAPC010000175.1:0-25542 GCA_041164585.1 Bacteroidota bacterium | reverse complement strand
CTGGTATCTCTGCCAATCCAGCCATTGGCTTTACTTCTGACCTTTTAGTAGCATTGGGTGGTTCTGTGATTCTTTCTGAATTTCCAGAACTATGTGGTGTTGAACAAGAATTGAGTGACCGTTGTGTTGACGAGCAAAAAGCAAATAGATTTATGCATTTGATGCAGACCTATAATCGCTTGGCAGAAGAAGCGGGAAGTGGATTTTATATGAACCCTTCTCCCGGAAATATCAAAGATGGATTGATCACAGACGCCATTAAAAGTGCGGGTGCAGCCAAAAAAGGAGGTACCTCTCCCGTGGTAGATGTATTGGATTATTCAGAACCTGTTACCAAACCAGGGTTGAATTTATTGTGTACACCTGGTAATGATGTGGAGTCAACAACTGCAGAAGTTGCTTCTGGCGCCACTGTGGTGTTGTTTACAACAGGTTTAGGAACACCTACTGGTAACCCCATCACACCTGTTGTGAAAATAGCTACTAATTCTGCACTCTTTCAAAGAATGCAAGACATTATGGATATCAATACTGGAACCATCATAGAAGGTGAGGAAACTATTGAAGAAGCCGGTGAACGTATTTTGGATTATGTTGTTGAAGTAGCTAGCGGGAATATAAAAGTTGCTGCTGTAAAACACGGACAAGATGATTTCATTCCTTGGAAAAGGGGTGTGAGTTTATAAACGGTTGGTTCAGCCAACCAAGCCATTGGATAAGAAAAATTGATTGTATGAAGCCCTTTTTAGATGAGCATTTCCTGTTACAAAATAAAACAGCAGAGAAACTCTACCATGAATACGCAAAGCAGATGCCCGTGATTGATTATCACTGTCACCTGCCGCCACAGCAAATTGCAGAAAACCATTCTTTTCAAAATATCACACAGGCTTGGTTATATGGTGACCATTATAAATGGCGCGCTATGCGTACCAATGGGATTCATGAATCCTATTGTACGGGTGATCAACCAGACCAAGACAAGTTTGAAAAATGGGCTGCTACTGTTCCTTATACCTTGCGCAATCCCTTGTATCACTGGACGCATTTGGAATTGCAACGTTATTTTGGTATTACAGAGATTCTGAATGCTGATTCCGCCAAACTGGTTTATGAAACAGCTTCTAATTTGATTAAAACCCCAGAATATTCTGTGCAAAACCTATTGCGCAAAATGAATGTGGCCTTGGTTTGTACAACCGATGATCCGGTTGATGATCTTAGGTACCACAAACAATTAAAGGAGCAGGGTTTTGAAATTCCTATTCTGCCGGCTTTTAGACCAGATAATGCCATGAATGTGGTGAATCCTGAGCAGTTTAACAACTACTTACAAAAACTGCAAGCCAGTACCAATATTTCAATTTCTTCTTTTGATGACTATCTCTATGCTTTGCAAAACAGACACGACTTTTTTGCAGAAGCGGGATGTGGGGTTTCTGATCATGGTTTGGAAGAAATCTATGCAGAAGATTTTACTGGTTCAGAAATTGATAGCATTTTCAATAAGATTCATTCAGGTAAAGCATTGAATGAAACTGAGCAGTTGAAATTTAAATCGGCCATGCTCTTACATTTTGCAGAATGGGATCATGAAAAAGGCTGGGTGCAACAGTTTCACTTAGGCGCTTTGAGAAATAACAATGCTAGGATGATGCAGCAATTAGGGCCTGACACCGGATGGGACTCTATTGGTGATTTTCAACAAGGAAGGGCTTTGGCCAAATTCTTGAGCAAATTAGATACGGGCAATACCTTGGCTAAAACTATTTTGTATAACCTGAATCCTGCTGACAATGAATTGATGGCTACCATGATTGGTAATTTCAATGACGGGTCTAGCGCAGGAAAAATTCAATATGGTTCTGCTTGGTGGTTCTTAGATCAGAAAGACGGCATGGTTAAACAAATGAATGCGCTTTCTAATATGGGATTGTTGAGCAGATTTGTAGGAATGCTAACTGACTCCAGAAGTTTCTTGTCTTTCCCAAGACATGAATATTTTAGAAGGTTGTTGTGTAATTTGTTTGGATCAGAAATTGAGAATGGAGAATTGCCCAACGATATTGAGTGGGTGGGTTCAGTGATTCAAGATATCTGTTATAGAAATGCACAGAACTATTTTGGGTGGAAGGATATTACCCCAACAGTGTAAACACGCAAACGATAACGTAAATATTCTTTTCAAAAGCTCTCTTCTGAGGGCTTTTGAGCTTTATAGGGATTAACTTTACACGTACTAGTATTAATGGATTAAATTTAAGCTATGTTAACACCATCACTATTTGAATTAAAGGGTAAAATAGCCCTTGTAACGGGTTGTAATAAGGGAATAGGAAAAGCCATGGCTATTGCTTTAGCAGAGGCTGGTGCCGATATTATTGGCGTATCTGGGTCGCTGGCAGCAAGTGGCAGTGATATTGAATTAGCGGTAACAGCATTGGGTAGAAAATTTTATTCCTACCAAGCCAATTTGAGTGAAAGAACGGCTCTTTTAGCATTTGTTGAAAAAGTACAATCATCGCATCCCGTAATTGATATCTTGATTAACAATGCCGGAACCATTATGCGCAAACCCGCTGCGGAACACCCCGATGAATATTGGGATCAGGTGCTGGCTTTAAACCTTGACGCACCTTTTATTTTAGCCAGAGAATTTGGTAAAAAAATGATTGAACGCGGTTCTGGAAAAATCATCTTTACTTGTTCATTATTAAGTTTTCAAGGTGGCATCAATGTACCTGGTTATGCAGCCAGTAAAGGAGCTTTAAGTAGTTTGGTAAAAGCATTGAGTAATGAGTGGGCTTCTAAAGGGGTACAGGTAAATGGCATCGCCCCTGGCTATATTGCCACCGATAATACCGAGGCTTTACGCAATGACCCAGAAAGAAGTAAAACCATTCTTGACAGGATTCCTGCCGGCCGTTGGGGACAGATTGAAGACTTTAAAGGCCCCACCGTTTTCCTAGCCTCTGCTGCTTCTGATTATGTAAGCGGAACCATATTAACCGTTGATGGTGGTTGGATGGGAAGATAAGTTCATTAAAAATTAGTCAATCAAAATAAATAAGCATTTTAAAACTTGACCATATGCAAATTAGATTTCAAAATAGCCCTAAAGAAGTAAAGGGTATGAGTACCGCAGAATTGCGAGAGAATTTTCTAGTTCAATCTTTAATGCAAGCAGATCATTTGGAACTGGTGTATTCGCACTATGACAGAGTGATTGTAGGAGGTGTAAAACCTGTGAATGTTAGTGTTCCTTTAAAAGTAGAGGAAGAATTAAAAGCCAATTATTTTTTAGAAAGAAGAGAGTTGGGTATTATCAATGTGGGTGGAGATGGAACCGTTGTTGCCGATGGCGTTAGCTACGAGCTTTCTAAACTAGATTGTTTGTATTTGGGAAAAGGAACCCAAGACGTTAGCTTCTCTAGCAAGAATGCAGCAAGTCCTGCTGATTTCTTTTTAATGTCTACTCCAGCGCATGCTGCTTATCCCAATACTTTAATGACCAAGGAAGCTGCTGCACCAGTTGCTATGGGAGAAACGGCTACCGCTAACAAAAGAACTATTTATAAATACATTCATTTAGATGGTATTAAGAGTTGTCAATTGGTGATGGGTTTAACCGTTTTAGCAGAAGGAAGTGTTTGGAATTCCGTACCGCCGCATACCCATACACGCAGAATGGAAGTTTATTTCTATTTTGATTTGCCTGCTCAACACAGGGTATTCCATTTAATGGGAGAGCCTCAAGAAACAAGGCATTTGGTGATGGCAAATCACGAAGCAGTGATTTCTGCACCATGGTCTGTGCATTGTGGGCCTGGTACCACCAACTACGGATTTATCTGGGTAATGGCTGGTGAAAACCAAGTATTCTCCGATATGGATCCTGTTGCTATTGCAGAGATGAAATAGTGTATAATCATTACTGATGAATAAGGTTTTGTGTATGGGTGAATTGCTATTACGCATTTCACCCTCTTCAACAAAAGACGCTAGGCAAAAACAACCCATGAAGCTATTTGTGGGTGGGGCAGAAGCCAATGTGGCCACGGCTTTGGCCGGATGGAATATTCCTGTGCGTTATTGTACGGTCTTACCGGATAATTTCATGAGTCAATACGTGGTCCAATACCTAGACGCTAGGCATATTGACACCAGTGCCATTATGTTAGCCGGAAGCCGTATTGGATTATACTATTTAGAAACGGGGGCCGATATCAAGGGTGGAGTTGTATATGATAGAGAACGTTCCTCCTTTTCTGAATTAAAAACAGGCATGGTTGATTGGGAAAAAGTATTTGATGGTGTTAGTTGGTTTCACTTCACGGCCATCAGCCCAGCACTAAATCAATCTATTGCCGATGTTTGTTTAGAAGCCTTGCAAGTGGCTTCTAGAAAGGGATTGCAAATTTCTGTTGACTTAAACTATCGATCCAAACTTTGGAAATACGGAAAGGATCCTAAAGAGATCATGCCCCAATTGGTAAAGTATTGTACTGTAATCATGGGTAATATTTGGAGTGCCAATAGTTTATTAGGAATTGAAGTTGATGAGCAGATACACGCACACCAATCCAAGCAAGCCTATATAGACCATGCTGCTAAAACATCCATAACTATCATGGAACAATACCCCAATTGCAAGGCGGTGGCCAATACCTATCGCTTTGATAGCAATGAAGAACAAATCTTGTATTATACCACTTTGCAAATGGGAGATCATTCCTATCTGTCCAAAGAATTTACTTGTAAAGGGGTGGTTGACCGTTCTGGAAGCGGGGATTGTTTTATGGCAGGCTTGATTTACGGATTCCACACGCATCATGATGATCCCCAAGAATTATTGAACTATGCCGCCGCCGCTGCTTTTGGTAAATTACAAGAACAGGGCGACGCCACAGAACAAGAAGTGCTTCAAGTAGAAGCAGGTTTATAAATTAAGATTTGGGCATTTTCAAGACAGGATTATTTTTTTGAGATGCTTCTACCACATCTACATTTTCTGCTGCAGTTAATAACCATTTACCTGATTTTTTTACAAAAACCAAAGTGGCAAGATCATCGCCCTCCGGCACTTGATTGCCACTTGGCGTAGTAAATGCACTTGTTCTCCATGACAGGTGTACAATGGCAACATCTTTAGTAATAAATCTAATATGGGTACTGTTTTTTTTCAGTACGGAAGTTTTGAAAATGGTTTGATGATAGACCTGGTGGGCATATTCCACTTCTTTTCTTCCCTTCCACCACATACCCTTGATATTGACCCAGTCGCAGTCTTCTGTGGCATAGTTGGCCATATCAGAATAATCATGGTTATTCCAACTGGCAATAATTTCATCCACTTTTTGTTCGATAGATATTGAATCGGTAACAGTTTTTTGTGCAAAACCAATTAATGGGAATAACAGAGCGGATAGAATCAAGATCTTTTTCATGTGTTTTTATTTCAAAACTATTTCCATTGCAAGGGGAGAAATAGTATAAAAACGACATTCTTTTATTGATACCTATTTCTGGGGTTAAACGGCATTTCTAATAAAGCCTGTTCAATTTGCTTGGGATTAACCGCCGCAAACTCTTTAAAGTCACGGATCAAGTGCATTTGGTCAAAATAACCAGTTTGATGTGCAATGGCCGTCCAAGTGATATTGGGCTGGTTTTCTTTTAAGATCCAGGCATTAGAAAATCTAATTAAACGGGAATAGAATTTGGGAGAAAGACCTATGCGTTGTTTGAATTGACGTTCAAACTGTCTTATGCTCAAGCAGGCATCAGAGGCGGCTTGATCCATGCTCATTAACCCTCCTGCATGCAGCATATTCTGTAGTACTTGATCAATGGGTAATTTTTCCTTTAGTCTTTTACTAAACTTAAGTAATGCTTCTTCTATTTGATTTACCATTTGAAAAAAGTTCTCAGACTCCCAAATTTGGTTTTGCAATTCAGAAATTAAATTACCTAAGAAATCGCTTGCATTAAAAGCCTCTACTTGTAATAATTCCTGCATGGGTATACCCAGCAAACGATACACTCCCCCTGGTTGAAAAGATACTTTGATCACAACATGTTGGTGACCCAATTGCAATTTTATGGTATTGGTTTGAGGGCCAACCAAACAACATGTATATAGCCGCATATGTTTATTGGCCAATAAATAATTGGCGTCAACTGGGTCAAGCGGATAAAACAACAAACATTGTTCGGGTAAGGGTGGTAATATAATGCAAGGTGCCGGTTGGTCCTTTGGAAAGTTGGTATGGAAAACCATATAATGGTTCACCAATTCTTTCAAGGCAGGTTTGGGTTGAATAAATACCGGTTGCATAATAGGGAATATTGCAAAACCAAGATACAACTATCTCCCAAAAAAAATCGCACCCTGTACCGCTATGTACAAGGTGCGAAGCACTCACTGCTATTTAAACTACAAACGAACTTTGATCACAAGTTTTTTGATGACATCTGTGCCAATCATGGGTGCATGCACGTCTTCAGGATAGAAGATGGCAAACTGCCCATTGGTTAAACCAAAATACATATCAGGTGCGTCTTCATAGAACAATACATCCTTTTCTGAATTGTACTCACCGCGTTGAGACTGACAACTGCTTCTTGGTTTCCATCCAATGGTTTCCTTACCCCGAATGCAAACTTGAATATCAATATGTGCATTGTGGCATTCAAATTTGGCAATACTAGCTTCTGCTGTGGTGCCTTCTTTGTCAGAAACTATGCCTCTAAGATTATCACCATCAATATCAAACTTGCCTACTTCAAGAGCAGCTAAGTCAGTATTGTTGATGAATTCAAATGCTTTTGCAAAATGTGGATGCAGGGAAGCGTATTTTGATCCATTGTTAATGCTATCTACAATCATGATTCTTGTTTTAAGAAATTAACGTTGTACCCTTCCGCTACCATCACCTTTCATCAATTCTTTAACCTCGGTTAAAGTTGCATGGTTCAAGTCTCCTGGAATTGTGTGTTTGATGGCAGATGCAGCTACCCCAAATTCAGCAGCTTCTGGCATTGGCATGCCGCTCACCAAACCATAGATAAAACCGCTGGCAAATGAATCACCACTACCTACACGGTCAACAATACGTACTTCATATTGTCTGCTATGATAGAATTCTGTTCCATCATAAACCAAGGCACTCCAACCATTGTCAGATGCACTATGGCTTTCACGCAAAGTAGAAGCAATGTATTTGAATCCAAATTTCTCTTTCATTTGTTTGAACACACTCTTATAACCATCAAGATTTAATTCACCCTTGGTTACATCAGTGCCTTCAGCTTTAAAGCCAAGAGTAGTATCAGCGTCTTCTTCATTACCAATACAAACGTCTACATATTGGCAAAGTTTGGTCATTACTTCTCTTGCTTTTTCCTTGCTCCACAATTTCTTACGGTAGTTCAGGTCAATACTGGTGGTAATACCTTTTGCTTTAGCGGCTTTCAAAGCAGCAAGGGTTAATTCTGCAGCTTTATCGCTTAGTGCCGGAGTAATACCAGTGGTATGGAACCAACTTGCACCTTCCAAAATTTTGTCAAAATCAAATTCACTAATGTCTACATCAGCAATAGAAGCACCTGCACGGTCATAGATAACCTGAGAAGCGCGCATTGAAGCACCAGTTTCTAAGAAATAAATTCCTAAGCGCTTTCCACCGCGAGCAATAAATTGGGTATCTACACCATATCTGCGGATATGGTTGATGGCTGCCTGACCAAGTGCATTATCTGGAACCTTAGTCACAAATACACCATCCAATCCATAATTGCTAAGTGCTACAGCTACGTTTGCTTCACCGCCACCATAAGTGACGTCAAAACTGTCGCTTTGTACAAACCTTTCAAAACCGGGTGTGGAGAGACGCATCATGATTTCTCCGAGCGTTACAACTTTTTTAGACATGTCAATCGTTTTTTTATTAGTAGAGTTTAGGTTGAATCATCTTATCTTCAAAGACTCCTTGCGAAGTTGGTCATTTATCCTTGGCAAGAGAAAAAAACGAGCTTTAAATATGTCAAAAAATACGCAAACGATTGCGTACTAAAATGGTTTATTTTTAGTAATTCGAACTTACATTGCTTATCAAAAAAGAGCCATATGGAAAAGAAAGCAGCCATCCTTGATTTGATTCCAGAACAAGGTATTTTACCCCTTTATTTTTATAAGGATACCAACGTGAGCATTGGCGTTTTAAAAGCCTTGTATGAAGCTGGTATTCGTGCAGTTGAATACACCAATCGTGGTGCGGCAGCATTAACCAATTTTAAAGAAATGCGCAAGGTTTGCGATACGGAGTTAAAAGGTATGTACTTAGGTATTGGTACCATTAAAAACGCCGATATGGCCAAGACCTTTATTGATGCAGGTGCTGACTATATTATTTCTCCCGGCTTGGTTGAATCAGTTGCAAAAACTGCTGATTTATACAATATGCTTTGGGTGCCAGGATGTATGACACCTACCGAGATTATCCAAGCGGAAACCATGGGTGCAAGAATGATCAAGTTATTTCCAGGCAATATTCTGGGTCCAGGATTTTTATCTGCTATCAAAGAAATTTTTCCTGGATTATTGTTTATGCCAACAGGTGGCGTTGAATTAGACAAGGATAATATTGGTGGATGGTTTAAAGCCGGTGTTTGTGCAGTAGGTATGGGCAGTAAATTAATCACCAAGCAATTATTAGAAGCTCAGAACTATGAGCAAATTGCTATTGATACTGTTAAAGCGCTTGAGATTGTTAAATCTATCAAATCCCCCAAATAAGCCTTATGGAAACTATTTCTGAGAAAATTGGCAAATACAGATGGACGGTCTGCGCCCTATTGTTCTTTGCAACAACAGTAAACTACTTAGACAGGCAAGTTTTGAGTTTGCTGAAAACAACTTTGGAACACGAGTTTAATTGGACCAATTCGGATTATGCCAATATTACTTCTGTGTTTCAATTTGTGTATGCCGTATCCATGTTATTTGCCGGCAGGATAGTTGACAAACTAGGAACTAAATGGGGTTATGCTTGGGCCATTATCATTTGGTCTTTGGGGGCTATCATTCATGCTTATGCAGTGCCAATTGGAACATCTGTTTCTGCCATTTTAGGTATGGTAGGCATTGCAGCCATTCCAGTATCCATTTTAGGTTTTATGATTTCAAGAGCTGTGCTAGGTTTTGGAGAAGCTGGAAACTTTCCTGCAGCTATTAAAGCAACGGCAGAATATTTTCCTAAAAAAGAACGCTCATTTGCAACAGGTATTTTTAATTCAGGTGCCAATGTGGGTGCCGTATTAGCACCTTTGTCTGTTCCATGGATTGCCGAAAACTGGGGATGGGAATCCGCCTTTCTAATTATTGGAGCGGTTGGTTTTGTTTGGCTAATCTTCTGGTTTATATTCTATGAAATACCTGCCAAACAAAAGCGTCTTTCCAAAGCGGAATTGGATTATATCAATAGCGATAAGGTAGAGGAAGAAACTGCTAATGAAAAATCAACAGAGAAAACTCCTTGGTTAGTTTTACTTGGGTTTAACCAAACTTGGGCATTTGTGGTTGGTAAATTTATGACCGATGGTGTTTGGTGGTTTTATTTGTTCTGGTTGCCAGGATATTTAAAAGACCAATATGGCATGACCGGGATTGCAGTAAATATTCCTTTGGCTGTTTTGTATAGTATTACCATGATAGGTAGTATTAGTGGTGGATGGTTCCCAACTTACTTCATCAACAAGGGGCATAAGCCTTATGACGCTAGAATGAAAGCTATGTTGGTGATTGCACTCATTCCATTGATTGTTTTGGCAACCCAACCATTGGGAAGTATCAGTTATTGGGTTCCGGTTTTGTTAATTGGAATTGGTACTGCCGCTCACCAAGCATGGTCTGCTAATATCTTTACAACTGTATCTGATATGTTCCCGAAAAAATCCATTGCATCTGTGATTGGAATTGGTGGAATGGCAGGTGGATTTGGTGGGGTGATTATTTCTAAGATTGGTGGTTGGTTATTTGATAGCTACAAAATTGCTGGGATCAAACAATCCATGGAGCAAGCCACAGCAAAGGGTATGGGTGCATTTCTTGACCAAATTAAAACGGTTAAATTGGTTGATAAATATGGCGATTCCATTGATATTACCAAGAAAGCGGTTACTGATTTGTCTAAGGATTTGCAAGCTCAATTAGAGGCAGTAAACCCTACACAGTTTGCTGAATTCTTATCCATGCAAAAACAAGTAGTCATGGCGTCCATGTCTACTTCTTATACCATCATGTTCTCATTCTGTGCAGTGGCTTATTTAATTGCTTGGAGTATTATGAAAATGTTAGTACCAAAAGAAAAACAAGTAAGATTATAATGAGATTAAAATATTTTTCCATCCTGATGGGGGCTATGATTGCTTTCCAGGCAAGTGCTCAAAAAGCCCTGCCAGTGCAAATTAGTCATGACGCCAGCAAACAGAAAGCTACGATTACTGTTAATGGGAAACCGTTTACGGAATTCAACTATCCAGATAGTTTGGAAAAACCATTTTTATATCCCATTGTGGCATCCAACGGGAAGACTATTACAAGGGGCTTCCCGTTGAACCCACAACCCAATGACCCTGAAGATCATCCACACCATATTGGGCTTTGGATGAATTATGAAAGTGTGAATGGTCTAGATTTCTGGAACAATTCTTATGCTATTGCAGCAGATAAAAAATCACATTATGGATGGGTGCGTACCCGCAAAATTGGAAGCATTAAATCAGGCACTAAGGGTCAGTTAAGCTATGAAGCCGATTGGCATAATCAGGCTAAAACTATCTTGTTAAAAGAACAAACCAGTTTTGAATTTAGCGCAACAGAAAACCAGCGCATCATTGATAGAACAACTACACTAACTGCACAGGAAACCGTTTTATTTGCAGACATCAAAGACGGGTTTTTAGGTCTACGTGTAGCGCATGAATTAGAATTGCCTGTATTGGAAACCAAAAAATATACAGATGCCAGTGGCATAGTTACTACGGTAAAAGCTACTAAAGACAGTAGCGTTACCGGAAATTACATAGCCAGCAATGGCAAGCAGGGCGATGCTGTATGGGCCACAAGGGCCGATTGGTGTATGCTCTATGGCAAACAAGGATCAGATAGCACTAGCATTGTCATTATTGACCATCCTTCTAACCCAGGATATCCCACTTATTGGCATGCTAGGAATTACGGATTATTTGCAGCGAATCCTTTGGGCCAGAAAATCTTTTCTAATGGAAAAGAAGCGCTGAACCTAAAATTAGAAAAGGGCCAGTTAGTCACATTTAAATATAGAATTGTCATCGCCATAGGCAAAACCCGATTGAGCAATGACCAAATTCAAGCAATAGAAAAGCAATTTCAACAGGTAAAATAATTTGTTATTCCCTTGTGGGATACTACTTTTACCCCATGCAGTTGAGTTTTAGCTACCAAAAATCAAAAGTAATACAGGCTTTGCGCTATCATTTTGTGCAAAGACCAGAAGTACGCACCATGCTGATCTTGGTGAATGTGTTTGCCATTGCAGCCGCCATTTTATTTTATACCAAAAAAATTAGACCCGAACCTTTTTTATTGGGCTCCATTGTATGGATGTTTTTGATGTCAGCATTCTGGTATTTCTTACCCAATAGAATTTACAATCAGTCAGCCACTTTTAAAGACCAATTTGTCATTGATTTTAATGACAACAATGTACTTCTAGAAACAGAAAGGGGGCAAATGCTTTGGGAGTGGAATAAGTTCTCCAACTTTTTTGAAAGCCCCAATTTTTTTCATCTATACTTTGATAGCAAATCCTTTTTCCTAGTTCCCAAAGATGGTATGGGTGACGAATTTAGACATGACCTTAGAGGGTTGTTGAATACTAAGATTGGAAAGAAATAGCAGTATGGACAAACATTTAGATTTATTCCCCTTACGGAACAGTTATAGCATATTAATTATTTTGTTGTCTTTTTATTTGCTGAGCAATACAAATATTCAAGCGCAAAAAAATTCTACCAAGCAGGACTGGATCTCTTTATTCAATGGGAAAGATCTTAAAAACTGGTTTGTTAAGATCCAGCATCATGAAACGGGTGAAAATTATGGGAACACTTTTAGAGTAGAAGACGGAATTATTAAAGTCCGATACGACCAGTATGAAACATTCAATGAACAATTTGGACACCTATATTTTAAACAACCATTTTCCTATTATCATTTAAAATTCGAATATCGTTTTGCAGGTGAATGGAGAAAAGATGCTCCAGGGTATACCCAACTAAATAGTGGGATCATGTATCATTCACAGGATCCACGCACCATGCCTAAAGAGCAGGACTGGCCTATCTCCATTGAAATGCAGTTACTAGCAGGTTTACCAGATAATCAACCAAGACCAACTGGAAATATGTGCTCACCCGGAACGCATATTGTTTACAATGGTAAATTAGATACGCGGCATTGTATCAATTCTAGTTCAAAAACTTATTTGCCTTCTGATGGATGGATACAAGGAGAGTTGATTGTGCTAGGAGATTCCTTGATCACGCATATCATTAATGGAGATACGGTCTTGCAATATTCCAAACCACAAATAGGAGGAGAGGTAGTGAATCGTTTTGATCCGGCACAAAAAATGGATGGCAAAATTCTTGACCGTGGATTCATTGCCTTGCAAAGCGAAGGTCAGCCAATTGATTTCAGGAATGTAATCCTTTTAAACCTTGAAGGCGTTAAAAGAGAAAAACCAAAAAAATAAAGATATTTCAACTTACAATTCTTTCTCCATCTCAAAATGGGGAATGGTTACTTCTTCAAATTCGGGTCCTGAAACATGGTATCCTAATTTTTCGTAGAAGCCAAGGGCTGTTTTACGGGCGTGCATGGTCAGTTTCCTATATCCCCGGTCTCTAGCAATATTTTCAGCAAATGTCATCAAGACCCTGCCAATCCCCTTTCCTTGCAGTCCGGAAAGCACGGCCATTTGCCTTAATTTGACGGTTTTGGCGTCTTGTTGGGTTAAAATACAGCAACCTTCTAGCTTACCATCGTCAAAAAAACCAATCAGCATATCATTTTTTTCAGCTTCCAAATCCGCTTTGGTAAAGGTTAAGCCAAGGGGTTTGCGCAGCATTTGAAAACGCAATTCCACCATTTGTTGGTGTTGAATAGAGCCGTGGTCAATGATTTGTAAAGGCATAAGCTAGAGTAAGACTACAAGATAGCAAACCTTTTTTAGATGGAAAAACGTGAAAATCAGTGTGTACTAACAATTATTAGTACTTAGTTGTGGAAACAAAAATGCATTAAAAGATGGCGGTTTTGCTAAAAAGTATATTTTTGCGCCTGTAACAAAAACTTTTACAATGTCAGACATCGCAACAAGAGTAAAGAAAATCATAGTTGACAAGTTAGGCGTAGACGAAGCAGAGGTAACAAACGAAGCTTCTTTTACCAATGACCTGGGTGCCGATTCTTTGGATACCGTAGAGTTGATTATGGAATTCGAAAAGGAATTTAACATCTCTATCCCTGATGAGCAGGCTGAAACCATCACCACTGTTGGACAGGCCGTAGCTTACCTGGAAGAGCACGCCAAGTAAGAAATCCCTTCACTAGGAATAATTTAATCCGCTTTTCTATGGCTTTGGCCATGAAAGGCGGATTATCACTTCAAATAGGCTTTGGATATGCAATTGAAAAGAGTAGTAGTTACCGGAATTGGTGCGTTGACCCCCATTGGAAACAATCTGGAGGAATATTGGACAAATCTTCTGAACGGTGTTTCAGGAGCCGATGCTATCACTTTGTTTGATGCCAGCAAATTCAAAACAAGATTTGCCTGTGAAGTGAAAGGTTTTGATCCTACCAATTTTATGGATAGGAAAGAAGCTAGAAAATTAGACCGCTTTGCACAATTGGCCTTGGTTGCCAGTGATATGGCCGTTGTAGACGCCGGTATCAGCAAAGTTAATGTAGACGTGGATAGGGTAGGTGTCATATTCGCCAGTGGTATTGGCGGTTTGCGCACTTTCCAAGAAGAAGTAACCAATTTTGCCCAGGGCGATGGTACTCCTAGATTCAATCCCTTCTTTATTCCAAAAATGATTTTGGATATTGCTGCGGGTCAAATCTCTATGCGCCACGGATTCCGTGGACCAAACTTTGCCGTAGTAAGTGCTTGTGCCTCTTCAACCAATGGAATTATTGCTGCATGCGACAATATCCGTTTGGGAAAAGCCGACATTATCATTAGTGGTGGATCCGAAGCCGTGATCAGCGAAGCTGGTGTAGGTGGATTCAACGCCATGAAAGCCATGAGCGAACGCAATGATGATCCCAAAACCGCTAGCCGCCCTTATGACAAAGACCGTGATGGTTTTGTAATGGGAGAAGCAGCAGGCTGTTTGGTGTTAGAAGAATATGAGCACGCCATTAAACGCGGTGCCAAAATCTATTGTGAAATTGCAGGAGGCGGTGCTACTGCCGATGCTTATCACTTAACTGCCCCCCATCCAGAAGGTTTGGGTGCGCGCAATGTAATGATTGCTGCCCTCAAAGACGCGGGTATGCAACCAGAAGAAATTGACTACATTAACACACACGGAACTTCAACACCTTTGGGTGATGGAGCAGAAGCAAAAGCCATTACAGAAGTATTTGGTGAACATGCTTACAGCTTAAACATCAGTGCCACCAAGTCTATGACTGGTCACTGTTTGGGAGCTGCAGGGGTAATAGAATCTATTGCCTGTATCCAAAGTGTGATTTATGATATTGTTCCGCCTACCATCAATCACTTTACAGCAGATCCAACTTTGGATCCAAGACTGAATTTTACGTTCAACCAACCACAGAAACGAGTTGTTAATGCAGCACTGAGTAATACCTTTGGTTTTGGTGGACACAACGCCTGTGTGATTGTTAAAAAATACGTAGCTTAGGTTCGTGCAATTCTTCAAACAACTACTCAAAAAGTCACCAGAAGCTTCTTTTGAAAATCAGTTGAAAAATGTGCTGGGTATCAAGCCCGGTAATGCTTTGCTGTACAGAACTGCACTATCACATAGATCAGTTAAAGAAACGGCAGACGAAAACAATGAACGCTTAGAATATTTAGGCGACGCTGTGTTGAGCGCCATTGTTGCTGATTATCTTTTTAAACGCTATCCCTACAAGGGAGAAGGTTTTTTAACAGAGATGCGCAGCAAGATGGTGAACCGTCAGCAGCTCAATGATATTGCCCTGAAAATGGGACTCAAAAAACTCACATTCTATAATAAATTTGACAACTCCCTCAAGGGCAGTCAGATTTTTGGAAATACCTTGGAAGCCTTGGTGGGAGCAGTGTATTTAGACAAGGGTTATGCCAAAACCAGTAACTGGGTACTCAAGCAAATTGTGATACCACATATGTTTGTAGATGACTTAGAACTTATAGACATCAACCTCAAGAACAAGTTGATTGGATGGGCCAATAAAAATGGCAAGGTCTTAAATTTTGAGCTGGCCCATGAAAAAATGGAAGGTAGCCGCAGACTATTTACCATCAATGCCGTTTTAGACGGAGAAATTCTTTCACAAGGCAAGGGTTATAACAAAAAAGACGCCAGCCAAGTAGCCGCACAAGTGGCAGTAGAAAAACTAGGTCTTTAGGCTTCTATTTCCTGACACAATTCTATCAAAACCCCATTGGTGGTTTTTGGATGCAAGAAACAAACCCATTTATTATCGGCCCCGCGTTTAGGTTCTGTTTGCAATAATTGAAAACCTGCTGCCGCTAAACGGGCCATTTCAGCCCTAATATCGCTTACAGCAAAAGCCAAGTGATGAATGCCTTCTCCCTTTTTTTCAAGGTATTTTTCTATCACACCACCGGGTGCGGTATTGCCCAAAAGCTCAATTTTACTCTCGCCTTTTTGAAAAAATGCCGTTGCAACCTGTTCAGATTCAACCATTTCTGTTTTGTAACAGGGGGTGTTCAAGAGGGTTTCAAATAAGGGAATGGATTGTTCCAAATCTTTCACGGCTATGCCAATATGTTCTAGTTTAATCATGATACTCTTATAATATGGTTGCTTTACGAATTGAGGAAAAACGTGCATGACAGGCTTTACCGCTTCAAATTTATAGAACCTATTGGCATACTTTTGCGTTATTACCTAGAATAAACCATTTTGACTATGCTGAAGTTACCCATATATCTAGACAATAACGCCACAACACCTATGGATCCAAGGGTATTGGAAACCATGCTACCTTATTTTACTGAGCATTTTGGCAATGCTGCTAGCCGTAACCACCCTTTTGGATGGGAAGCTGAAGAAGCTGTTGACTATGCGCGTGAGCAAGTAGCTAAATTAATTGGCGCTGATCCTAAAGAAATTATTTTCACTTCTGGTGCAACCGAAGGAGATAACTTGGGTATCAAGGGTGTGTATGAAATGTATGCCAGCAAGGGGAATCATATTATCACTTGTACTACAGAACACAAAGCTGTATTAGATACCTGCAAACATATTGAGCGCAGTGGTGGAGAAGTTACTTACCTAGAAGTTGGTGCAGACGGTTTGGTTAATTTGGCTGAATTAGAAGCAGCTGTTAAACCCACAACCATTCTCATTGCCATCATGTATGCCAATAACGAGATTGGAGTGATCCAACCTGTAAAAGAAATCAGCGCCATTGCTAAAAAACACGGTGTGTTGTTTTTCTCAGATGCAGTTCAGGCAGTAGGTAAAGTACCCGTTGATGTAAACAAAGACGGTATTGATATCATGGCATTTACTGGTCATAAAATGTACGGTCCAAAAGGTATTGGTGCATTGTATGTTCGCAGAAAAAATCCACGCGTAAAAGTTACTGCCCAAATGGATGGTGGCGGACACGAGCGCGGTATGCGTAGTGGTACATTAAACGTACCTGGTATTGTTGGATTTGGTAAAGCCTGTGAGTTGGCCAGACTAGAAATGGGAGCTGATGCAGAACGCTTGAGCAAATTGCGTGACAAGTTGGAAAATGCTTTGATGCAATTAGAAGAAGCTTATGTGAATGGTAGCCGCGAACACCGATTACCACATGTATCTAATATTTCTTTCAAATATGTGGAAGGTGAAGGTTTGTTGATGGGCTTTAACAAGAATATTGCCCTGTCTTCTGGATCTGCTTGTACTTCTGCTTCTTTGGAACCTAGTTATGTATTAAAGGCTTTGGGCTTGGGCGATGACTTAGCACATAGTTCCCTGCGTTTTGGACTAGGTAGGTTTACCACAGAAGAGCAAATTGACTATACCATTAAAGCCATCAGTGAAACTGTTTTAAAGCTGCGCGATATGAGCCCGCTTTGGGAAATGTTCAAAGAAGGTGTTGATATGGATAAAATTGAATGGGCACATCATTAATATTTTAAATCACTCCCACATAAATTAAATTACCATGGCATATTCAGAAAAAGTTATCGACCATTATAGCAATCCAAAGAACGTTGGTACTTTGGACAAGGCAAAAAAGAATGTAGGTACGGGTTTAGTTGGTGCTCCAGAATGCGGCGACGTTATGCGCTTGCAAATTGAAGTAGACGATGCTACCGGTGTAATCACAGACGCCAAATTCAAAACCTTTGGTTGTGGTTCTGCTATTGCTTCTTCTTCTTTGGCAACAGAGTGGTTAAAAGGCAAGACCGTAGACCAAGCCGTGGCTATTGACAATATGGATTTGGTAGAAGAATTAAATCTTCCTCCAGTAAAAATTCACTGCTCTGTATTGGCAGAAGACGCTATTAAAGCGGCCATCAATGACTACCGTACCAAGAATGGTTTGGAGCAATTGGTGTTTGAAGAAAGGATTCATTAATCACTGACGGTAACAGCACCGTCAAAAGATTTGTTATGGCAGAAGTTGCATTAGAAAATAGTATTTACGTAAGCGAGAAGGCTAAGAAAAAAGTGGTTCAACTCATGGAAGAAGCAGGAGTAACTGGAGACAGTTCTTATTTCTTACGTGTGGGTGTTGTAGGAGGTGGATGTTCTGGCTTGAGTTATAAATTGGATTTTGACAATGAAGTCAAACCAATGGATCAGGTATTTGAAGACAATGGCGTTAAAGTGGTAACTGACTTGAAAAGCTTCTTATACTTAGTAAATACAGAATTGGATTTTTCTGATGGACTTAATGGTAAGGGCTTTTATTTTAACAATCCCAACGCCAGTAGGAGTTGTGGTTGTGGAGAAAGCTTTGCCGTATAAGCATTGCTTAAGAATTGTTAGCGCAAGCTACATTTGCAAATAAAAATAGCCGCTAGGATGCAACCTAGCGGCATTTTTTTGCACTATATCTAAACCAAATCTTAGTCCTTTTGCTTGGGAGCTTTTGGAGGTGGAGGTGGGGGAGGCAATTCTTTTTTAGGTGCAGTTGCTTTTCTTGCTTCCATTGGCGGCGGCGGAGGAGGAGCAGCTAAATCCTTTTTCACCGATTGTTTAGGTGGCGGAGGTGGCGGTGGGGGTGGTGCTTTTTTGTCTCCGTCTTTGACAATTTGTGGCGGCGTAAACTTAGTTACTTCCACTTCTTGTTTTTTCTTTTTAGGAGTGCTTTTGACCGTAACAGGAATGGCGTCCGGTCCATTTTCAACCTTGGGTTTGGATGTTTGGGCCTTGGAAAAAAGTCCAATTCCAAACAGACAGACAGCGGTAAGTGCTAGGCGTAGGTTCATGGCGTTTTTTTATATTGAGACACCAAATGTGATAAATTCCATAAAACCCGTTTCAAAACTTGCCAAGATTGGTTCAATTGGCTTTTAAGATTTAGTTTTGGAGCATGTGGATGATCTGTAAAAAAGAATGGCAACAGTTTTTCAGCAGCCTAACCGGATACCTGGCTTTGTTGGTCTATCTGTTGTTAAACGGACTTTTTCTCTTTCTTTTTCCCGATACCAATTTGTTAGACTTTGGCTATGCTAGTTTGGCGGGCTATTTTAGTCTAGCACCTTGGCTATTATTATTCCTAGTGCCCACCATTACCATGCGTAGTTTTGCGGATGAATTTAAATTGGGCAGTTTTGAAATTTTAAAAACCCTGCCACTGAGTCCAACAGCCTTGGTAATGGGTAAATGGTTGGGATCTTTTTTAATTGTATTAACCGCTATTTTTCCAACTATTATTTATGCTTTTTCCTTACAAGCACTTAGTGTAACCGGAGGTATTGACCTTGGTGCAACCATTGGTAGTTATTTGGGACTTTGCTTATTGGCAAGTGTGTTTACTGCTATAGGTATTGCGGCAAGCAGTTTTACTAATAATACCGTTGTTGCATTTATTGCGGGAGCGTTTGTAGCTTTTCTCTTGTTCAATGGATTTGAAGCCATTAGTAAATTATCTATGTTCTCTAATGGCTTGGATTATTATATAGAAATCTTGGGTATCAAGTTTCACTATCGCAGCATAAGCAGGGGAGTCATAGACCTGCGCGATGCCATCTATTTTATAGGGCTCACGGCTTTGTTTTTATTGATCACCCGTAAAAACATTGCAGATAAATAACATGAAAAAAATTATCCAACAGAAATATGCCTGGGTATTCTTTACCGCTTGTTTTATAACCTTGGTTTATTTGGCTAACCTTGTTTCTTTGCGCGCAGACTTAACCGCAGAAAAAAGATTTAGCTTAAGTACTTCTACCCATGAGATCTTGCAAGGGTTAGATTCTACGGTAACCATCACCGTTTTTCTAACGGGAGATTTACCTTCAGATTATAGAAAATTAAACCAAGCTGCGCAAGACTTGTTAAATGAATTCAAGTCAATTGCTGGTGGTAATATCTTGCAGGTGAAATTTGAAAAACCAGGAGAGCATTTAAAAAGCGATACATCCAAAGCCATCCTCTATGATTCTCTTTCTAGACTAGGTGTTGTCTTTGAACAAACTGCTTCTGTTTCTGCTGAGTCAGACAAGACCACCCAACAATTGATTATTCCATCGGCCTTGCTACAATACAAACAGCAAAAGCCCATTGCCATTGATTTAAGAAGCAGCAAGAAAGTCTTTAAACAATATGACTTACTTACAGTGGCGGAACCAGAGGAAGACAAGGAAGCCACGCGCAATGCAGCTGAAGCTTTATTGGAATACAAGTTTGCCAATGCAATTCATAAACTAACTAGAAAACAAGTTCCTACCATTGCTTATTTGGTGGGCAATGGAGAACCCGTTGACCTTAAGATCAATGACCTAGGAGAACTGTTGAGAAACGAGTATCGTTTGGCCGTATTTGATTTAAAACAAGGCTATCCAGATCCAAGCATGATTGACGCCATGTTGGTGGTCAAACCCACCCAGCAGTTTAGTGAAGAAGACAAACTAAAACTTGATCAGTACGTGATGAATGGGGGCAAAATGCTTTGGTTCATTGATAAATTATATGCAGAGCTTGACAGTCTCAAACGCAATCAAGCGGAGTATACCGCATATGACCGAGGCCTAGATTTGGATGATCTCTTGTTCAAATATGGCGTGAGAATCAATGGAGACCTTTTGCAAGATTTGAACTGTTCAAAAATGCCCATTGTGATTGGACAAAATGCAGATGGTAGTCCCAAAATGCAAAGAGTTCCATGGCCCTATTATCCCTTCTTGTCTGCTAGAACCAAGAACCCTATTTCACAAAACCTAGACAGGGTATTGCCACTATTTCCTTCTAGTATTGATACGGTAAAAGCGCCAGGCATCAATAAAACCATTTTGCTAGCAACGGATTCCAATAGTAGACGACTGAGTTCACCGGCCATGGTCTCCGTGAATAGTGTGAAAGATGAAAATGACCTGCGCAGTTTTAGCAAGAGTTATATTCCAGTAGCGGTTTTATTAGAAGGTAGGTTTCAATCCTTATTCAAGAATCGGGTATCTGCAGTGCTCAATGATAGTATTCAAAAAGCTACGGGCAAACCTTATCTAAATCAAGCCGTTCAACCGGGCAAACAAATTGTGGTGGCTGACGCCGATATTGTAACCAATGAAGTTAGTCAAACCACTGGCCCCTTACCCATGGGAGAATTGCAAATGGAAAACTATCGCTTTGCCAATAGAGAGTTCTTGGCCAATAGCGTGGATTATTTGGTGAGTGGCACCCAATTATTTGAAACTAGGAACAAGGATTTTGTGCTCCGTTTATTAGACAAGAAAAAGCTATCGGAAGAAAAAACCTTCTGGCAGGCTATGAACATAGGTTTGCCCATGATCTTGGTGCTTATCTTGGGTGTATTTTTACAATGGCGCAGAAAAAGCAAGTACAGCGCTTAATTTGCGCATCCTATCTTTATCTTTATCCCAAAAGCGGTTCATGGACAAGCATCAAATTGTATATAGTGTATTTGGATTGGTATTGGTATTGGCACTGATTGTGGATCTTGGTTTATTGAGTAAGAAGAACAAATCTATCAGCATTAAAGATGCTTTGTACCAAACCTTTTTCTGGGTGTTCTTGGCATTTGCCTTTTTTGGATTTATGTGGTATGAAGAAGGAAGCAAACCTGCCCTAGAATATATCAGTGCCTACCTGATGGAATGGAGCTTGAGTATTGACAATATTTTTGTCTTTATCCTCATTTTTAATTCCTTTAAAGTAAAAGAAAAAAACTATTCAAGGGTACTACTCATTGGCATCTTGATGGCCATTGTTTTTAGGGTCATCTTTATCACCATTGGTGTAGCCTTGGTAGAACAGTTTCATTGGTTATTGTATGGCTTTGGTTTGTTTTTGTTATATACGGGTTACAAAATGTTTAGCACCAATGAAGACGAAGCATTTGACCCACACGATTCTAAAGTATACCATTTCTTAAAAAAATATTTGCCACTTACCAGCAGTGATGGTGACGGAAAATTTGTGATCAAGGAAAATGGCAAACCGGTTTACACCAGTTTATTTGTGGTGGTAATTTTACTAGCTTCCATTGACTTGGTATTTGCGCTAGATAGTATACCTGCTGTGTTAGGAATTTCAAAAGACAAATTAGTGATTTACTCTTCCAATATTTTTGCAGTGCTAGGATTAAGGTCCTTGTTTTTCTTGTTAAGAGGAGCGGTCAACAAATTTGATTATCTACAACAGGGCATTGCCATTGTCTTAGTGTTTATTGGTATTAAAATGTTGGGAGAGCATTGGCTGAATATGTGGTTAGACAAAACAGCCCAAACCATTTTATCCTTGTCTGTGATTTTGGTTTGTATTTCAGGATCTATTTTTTATTCCATTTATCACCAGAAAAAAGGAATGCCTAAAAACGCTTGATGGCCTACCTGATTCAAGATATTGCCCAAACCATTCATGCCCACTCAGTCAATGGACAGGCATACAAAGCAGCCAGTATTACCCATCTATTAACCGATAGTAGAAAGCTGGTTTTCCCAGAGAGTAGTTTGTTTTTTGCTTTATCATCGCCACGTAAAGACGGTCATCTTTTTATTGCAGAATTATACGCAGCAGGTGTTCGCAATTTTGTGGTGAGTCATACACAACAAGCAACTGAATACACTGAAGCCAATTTCTTAGTAGTAGACAATGTATTGGAAGCTTTGCAAATATTGGCTAGTAAACATCGCGCAGCATTTACAAACCTTCCAGTCATTGGTATTACGGGTAGTAATGGAAAGACCATGGTTAAAGAATGGTTGAACCTGTTATTGCAAAAAGACCACCGCATTGTAAGAAGTCCAAGAAGTTATAATTCACAAATAGGCGTACCCCTTAGTGTTTGGCAAATTACTGCGCAAGACAACCTGGGTATTTTTGAAGCGGGGATTAGTCAGAAAGGAGAGATGGCGTCTTTGGCCAAGATCATTCAACCTACCATGGGAGTGCTAACCAATTTGGGAGAAGCGCACGCAGAAGGATTTGCAAATAGGTTGGAAAAGCTAAAAGAGAAATTGCAATTGTTTCAAAGTGTCTCTAAGCTAATAGTTGCCCTAGATGCATTAACAAAAGAAGAACAAACTTATTTGCATCAAGCATTTCCAAAAGCCATTTGTTGGAGTCAAAAGCAAAGTGCTGCCTTACAGATCCAAACCATCGATACAGCTCAGGCAACCACAAGCATTACTGCTTTGTATGAGCAAAGAAGCATTCAAATACAAATTCCTTTTACAGATCCCATTTCTATAGACAATGCCATTACTTGTTGGTTGGTTTTATTAGCAATGAAATATCAGGATCATGAAATTGCAACGCGTATGTTGGTACTAGAGGCAGTAGAAATGCGCATGCAACTCAAGAATGCCATTAACCATTGTTATTTAATCAATGATAGTTATAGCAATGACCTGTCTAGTTTATCCATGGCCCTTGCTTATTTAAAGCAACAAGCCGGAGATAGTAAAACCACGGTCATCCTTTCTGATATTCCGCAAACCGGTGCAGATGCTGCAACTGTTTATGAACAAGTAGCTGTTGAATTAGCAGAAAGAAAGATTAATCAATTTATTGGAATTGGTCCTTCCATCTGTGCCGCTGCATCCAGCTTTCAACACCGCATTACAGAAACCAGTTTTTATAGCAGCACGGCAAATTTTTTAGAGCGCTGCAATGCACACCAGTTTCAGCATGAATACATTTTGCTAAAGGGCGCAAGAGCTTTCGCTTTTGAACAAATTAGCAAATGGCTAGAACAACAGCAGCATCAAACCTTGATGGAGATTAACCTCAATGCCATGCTGCATAACCTCAAAGCTTATCAAGCTAAGTTGCAACCGGGTACCAAGGTCATGGCCATGGTCAAAGCATTTAGTTATGGTAGTGGATCTGTAGAAGTAGCAAGACTTTTAGAATTTCACCAAGTGAATTATTTGGCCGTGGCCTATGCAGATGAGGGGGTGGCTTTGAGGCAAGCAGGGATTCGTTTACCCATCATGGTCATGAGTCCAGACGAGAGCAGTTTTGACGCATTGGTCAATGCACACTTGGAACCAGAAATATTTTCCTTTGGTATTTATCAGGCTTTTCATGAATACTTACTCAAACAGGGTCTGACCCAGTTTCCAATTCACCTCAAGTTTAATACGGGCATGAATCGTTTGGGTTTTGAAGTCTCCGAAGCTGCCAGCATTGCAAAAGCATTACAGCAAAATAATACCATGCAGGTCAAGACGGTCTTTAGTCATTTGGCAGGCAGTGAACAAGCGGGATTGGATAGTTTTACTTTGGAACAAGCGGAGTTATTTAATCAAGCATCCGAGCAAGTGGCAACTATTTTGGACTATCCCATGATCAAACACCTTTCTAATACGGCAGCCATTTTTCGCTATCCCCAATTGCAGTATCAAATGGTGCGTTTGGGTATTGGCTTATACGGTGTAGATCCCATAAATGAAGAAGCTTTGTCTTTACAACCGGTCTCTACCCTCAAGTCTACCATTGCGCAAATTAGAACCGTAGCCAAAGGACAATCTGTAGGGTATGGCAGAAATGCCTATATGGAACAAGACAGCCGCATTGCCACCATTCGGATTGGCTACGCCGATGGTTTTGGTAGAGCAATGGGTAATGGAGCAGCAAGTGTTTGGGTGCGTGGTCATTTGGCACCTGTGGTAGGCAATGTGTGTATGGACATGACTATGATTGATGTAACTGGCATAGCCGGGGTTCAGGAAGGAGACCAGGTAGAAGTCTTTGGTAACCACTTGCCCGTTCAACAATTGGCCAAATGGGCCGGTAGCATACCTTACGAAATTTTAACAGGCATCTCGCAACGCGTAAAGCGGGTATATCTTGAAGAGTAAAGCCCAAACCTTATCTTTGCCCACCAAAAATCACCGAATTGAAAGCAAGACAGATTATACTGATTATCCTCGGAATCATTTTTGCCGATCAGGCACTCAAGTTCTATATCAAACTCAACTATTTTCAAGGAGAAGAGCATTTGATAGTAGGTCAGTGGTTTCGCTTGCATTTTGTAGAAAATGAGGGCATGGCTTGGGGATGGAAATTTGGTGGTGGATTTGGAAAAATTGCCCTAACCCTATTCCGTTTGGTGGCGGTGATTTGGGGAACTTTTTTGCTGCGCGATTTTATCAAAAAACAATACCATAAAGGATTTATTATTTGTGCCGCCATGATTTATGCTGGTGCACTGGGTAATCTAATTGATAGCTTGTTTTATGGTTTAATCTTTGAACAAAGCAATCCTTTAAGCCAAAACGTGGCTAGGTTTATGCCTCCGGGTGGTGGCTATGCCAGTTTTCTGCATGGTAAAGTAGTAGACATGTTCTATTTTCCTATTGTACGCAATGCACATTTTCCAGCCTGGGTTCCTTTTTGGGGAGGAGATGAGTTGGAGTTTTTCCGACCCGTATTCAATATTGCAGACGCAGCCATTTCTGTTGGCGTAATGATTATTCTAGCTTTTCAGAACAAGTTTTTCAACAAGCCAGAATCTACGCAACACGAGACGGTGGAAACCCGTAGCGTAGTGGATGACAATACCCAGATTAATTAATTGATTTTCCAGTTAGTAGCGGT
>JBEAPC010000174.1:0-12501 GCA_041164585.1 Bacteroidota bacterium | reverse complement strand
ATGGTTGCTTGGTTAATCAACTGAAACCATTCCAGATAATTGATACTACCCGCGGCCAATTGTTGATTAGCCGTATTAGTAATAAGAGAAGCATTTTTTAGTGCTTGTTCTTCAAAATACTTAAGCGTTTCTAAGTTCTTTTGGTACTGTAGGTTAGCAGCTAAATAAGCGTTCTCCAAACTTTGAACTCCAATTTGATAATTACTTTCGGCCACTTGTTTGTTTAATTTGGCTCCTGCAATTCTGTTGTTTTGAGACTTGGCAAAAATGGGAATGCCAATCCCTAATTGTACCGCACTAAATCTTTGACCAGATCCATAAAGTACATTGTCCGCTCCCATACCCTTGATACTGGTATTGTTATAGCCAACACTTAATTCGGGTAATTTCTTACTCTTCTCTATTCCAATTTGGGCTTCCGCCATTTGCTGTTGTTGTTGAATGAGTTTCAAACTAGGATGTTCTTTCAACAAAGCACTATCCATGATTCCTTGATAGCTTAAGCGATAGTCTGCCTTGGATGGTTTATATGCCATGGTACTATTCAACAACAATTGAAACTGCAATAATAGTACAGACTGGTCTTGCGCTATTTGTTTTAATTGAATGCCTATTTGTCCCAATTGGGTTTCCGCACTGGTTTTTTCAAGGAGATTGGTTTCACCCTTGGCCAAACGCTGTTCTGCCCTTTTAAAAAATGACCTGTACAAACTATCTGTATAATTTAATAGTTGACTTTTCTGTTCTAGATAAACAATGCTATAATAGACTTGGGTCAGGTCTTTTTTCAATTGTGCTTCTTTCAGAGCCACATTCAAGACAGCCCATTTAAATTCTTCTTGTAAGAGCGCTTTTTGTTTGGTATACACCGATGGAAAACTAAAAGACTGTGACAGGGAGAATTTTGTGTCTGTATAAATGCTATTGATCTGCCCTGCTTCTGCCATAAAATTAATCTGAGGCAAATTAGAGGCAGTACCTACCAATGCTTCTTGGTACCTGGCTTTTAACTGCTCGTTTTTCACCTGCAGGTTATTGTGCAATGCGGTATCAATAGCAGCTCTAAGGCTGATGGGTGTTTGAGCAAATAGCGGTTGAGACAAACTCATTCCAGCTACCACCAAAATCATGACTGCAATTGGATGTTTCATCTTTTTTTGTTTTCCGCCTTTTTCAAAAAGCATATACAATACAGGTAGTACAAACAGGGTTAAGAAAGTTGCTAGTAGTAAACCACCAATGACAACAGTAGCCAGTGGTCTTTGTACTTCCGCTCCAGCTCCGTTACTAACCGCCATTGGAAAGAATCCCAATGATGCAACAAAAGCGGTCATTAACACTGGTCTCAATCGCACTTTAGTGCCCATTAAAACAATTCTTCTTAGGTCTGTAATGCCTTCTTTTTTGAGCAAATTGAATTCGGCAATTAATACAATGCCATTTAATACCGCTACTCCAAAAAGTGCAATAAAACCAACACCGGCGCTAATGCTAAATGGCATACCACGGGCGGCAAGTGAGAGAATACCTCCTATTGCAGATAATGGAATGGCTGAATAAATGAGTAATCCTTGCTTGATAGAATTAAACGCAAAATAGAGCAACATAAAAATGAGTAAGAGTGACACAGGCACGGCAATCATCAATCTTTGCTTGGCTGCATTTAAGTTTTCAAAAGCACCACCATAGGTTACATAATAGCCGGTTGGAAACTTGAGCTGCTTCTCTACTTTTTGCTGTAATTCCTCTACAATACTTTGTACGTCACGCCCCCTAACATTGAATCCTACAACAATCCTTCTTTTGGCGTCTTCTCTTTGAATTTGATTGGGACCTTCTTTAATTTGAACATCGGCCAACTGGCTCAATGGGACTTGCGTACCCTTGGGTGTTGGAATCAACAAACCTTGAATGTCTGCTAGATCTTTTTTCTGTTCACCTCCAATCCTAACTACTACGTCAAACCTTTTTTCTCCTTCAAATAGCATTCCAGTTGTCTGACCTGCAAAAGCGGTGTTTACTACTTTATTAATAACAGCAATGCTTAATCCATATTGGGCAATAGTACTTCTATTATAGTTGATAATGATCTGTGGCATACCCGCTACCGCTTCTACATAGAGGTTTTTAGCACCTTCTACCGTATTGACAATGACACCCAATTTATTTGCTAAGGATGCTAGACTATCTAGGTCTTCTCCAAATATTTTGCACACCACATCCTGTCTGGCTCCCGTCATCAATTCATTAAAGCGCATTTGAACAGGGTATTGAAATCCAGCAGTAAGACCAGGGACCACTTCTAAAGCTTTGCCCATTTTTTCACTCAACTCATCAAATGTTTTTGCCGATGTCCACTCATCCTTGGGTTTCAAAATTACCATCATATCACTAGCTTCCATGGGCATGGGATCTGTAGGTACTTCTCCACTACCAATCTTGGTGACCACTTTCTCTACTTCAGGAAATTCTGTCTTCAAAATATGCGCAGCTTTCTGGGTATTCTCTATAGTTGTTTTTAAACTACTACCTACCAATACGCGTGTATCTACGGCAAAATCTCCCTCTTCCAAAGCCGGAATAAACTCGGCTCCTAATGTGCTTAAAATAAAAATGGCCACCACAAATAAAGCCACAACAGAAGAGAGCACTACCTTGGGATAACCAATGACTTTGGTTAAAATGGTTTGATACAATCTTTCAATTTTCCCCATCCACAAGTCAGAGAAATTGGGTTTGTGTTTAATCTTCTTACTCAAGAAGAAAGCACTCATCATGGGTATATAAGTCAAAGACAAAATAAATGCCCCTAAAAGTGCAAAGGCCACAGTTTGTGCCATGGGCTTAAACATCTTGCCTTCTATGCCTTGTAAGGTAAAGATGGGTAAGTATACCACCAAGATGATGATCTGCCCAAAAACAGCACTATTCATCATTTTGCTGGCAGAATTGTTTACCTCTTCATCCATCTCAACCTGGTTCAATTTGTTAATGTTCACAAAATGCTTGCTATGCCCCAATCTATGCATCACCGCTTCTACAATAATCACGGCTCCATCTACAATCAAACCAAAATCCAACGCCCCCAAACTCATCAGGTTACCACTGACGCCAAATAGGTTCATCATGATAATGGCAAATAACATGGCTAATGGAATCACAGATGCTACCAATAAACCTGCTCTAAAATTTCCAAGGAATAATACCAACACAAAAACCACAATCAATGCGCCTTCAAGCAAGTTTTTCTCAACGGTACCAATGGCATTGTTTACCATCTTGGTTCTGTCTAAGAATGGTTCAATGACAATACCTTCGGGTACGGTTTTTTGAATTTGGGCAATTCTTTCTTTTACGTCTTTGATCACGTCAGAACTATTGGCTCCTTTTAACATCATGACTACTGCGCCTGCTACTTCCCCCTTATCATTATAACACATGGCGCCATAACGGGTGGCATTCCCAATTTTAATGTCAGCTACGTCTCTTATAAAAAGCGGTGCTCCCCCATTTAGTTCTTTGATAGAAATATTTTCAATGTCTTCAATGCTTCCCAATAATCCTTCTGTTCTGATATACAAAACAGTGGGGCCCTTTTCAATATAAGCTCCACCCGTATTTTGATTATTGTTTTCCAAAGCTTTGAACACATCTGAAATGGTAATACCATAGCTCTGTAATTTGGCAGGATCAACTTCAATAGAATACTGTTTGAGTTTGCCTCCAAAACTGCTTACTTCTGCCACGCCTTTTACACCCAGTAATTGTCTTCTAACAATCCAGTCCTGAATGGTTCTTAGTTCTGTTTCATTGTATTTATTTTCATAGCCTTCCTTGGGTCTAACCACGTATTGATATATTTCTCCTAGCCCCGTACTTACTGGACCTAGTTCCGGAATCCCAATTCCCTGTGGAATAATGGCCTGTACTTTCTGAAGTCTTTCTGATACCTGTTGTCTTGCCCAGTACACATCGGTAGCATCGTCAAAGACAATGGTAACAAGTGATAGACCAAAACGGGAAAAGCTTCTAATTTCTTTTAACCCTGAAATATTGTTATTAGCTTGTTCAATGGGAAAAGTGATCAAGCGTTCTATATCAGTTGCCCCAAAAGATGGGGCAATGGTAATTACTTGTACTTGATTATTGGTAATATCCGGTACAGCGTCAATGGGCAACTTGGTTACTTGAATAGTACCATATCCTATGAGCGCCACAACAAATAGCCCAATTACCAGTTTATTCCTAATGGAAAATTGGATGATTGCGTTTAGCATTAAAATCTGTTTAGTAATGATGGAATCTTGCTATTGCAAATGCCTATAGCAATTTAACTAATGGTATTTCACCATCAGCCATTTACAAAAATGAATTACTAACAGTTTTTGGGAGGCTGCCAGATATTGGACAAACAGGAAGAAAGTGGCTTGTTGTGATCCAATTCCATTTTATCTTGCTTTACTAAAAAAACAGGATGTTCTAGGGTAATTGCCAATTGATCCGCAACCGCTGCACTAACCATCACAGAAACACAATCGGCCGATTTTTTAAAAGGCAATTGCATGTCACGGTCATAGTCGGCGTCTTTGGGACTACCGTGTAAATAATGGATATCCAAAAACTGAAGAAAGCTAATACTATTATCTTCTTGTTGGTGTTCTACAAAATGCTGGAATACCACGGGCAGCTTTAAAAGCTGGTGCGCTTCTGTAGTTGCTAGCATGTAAATGCTCAAGAATAGTATGGCGATGGGCTTTTTCAGAATTGGAAGGTACAAAAATTGGGGGATTGTAACACCTCAAAATAGGCTAATAGGCCATAATCCAAGGTAGATTCCTTATCCTTGTGCCCATTAGTAGTAATTATATAAAATGGATCTGAAAAATCAACCAGACATAAAGGCTTTAAAAATACGTCTAGCGGTAACTGTATTTTTCTTTGTTTCTGGTTTTGTCTATGCCAATTGGGCTTCTAGTATTCCTCACTTGCAACAAAAACTCCATTTAACCGATGCTGCCTTGGGCACTCTATTAATTAGTTTGCCAGCTGGGCTAATGCTCACCATGCCCTTATCAGCTTGGTTAATAGGCAAATATAAAAGCAGAAACATTGTGTTAGGAGGTGCCCTATTATACGTTTTGTTGTTGAGTTTGATTGGATTTGCAGATCAGGTTTGGCAATTGGCCATTGTCCTTTTTGCTTTTGGGGCTTCTAGAAACCTGTTTAATATTTCTATCAATACCCAATCTATTGGGGTACAGCAATTGTTTAAGAAATCTATTATTGCTTCTTTTCATGGAGTTTGGAGCATTGCTAGTTTGGTGGGGGCTGCATTTGCCTCTATCCTTATTTCCTTTGGCGTGATACCAGAGTTCCGATTGGTTTTGGTTACTGGTTTGTCGTTGGTCTTAATAGTGATTTTCTGGGGAAATACTTTGGAAACGGCAGCTAATAGCGATGCAAAAAAACCAGCATTTGCCATTCCAGATAAATCTTTATTAAACCTTGGATTGATAGCTTTTTGCTGTATGCTTTGTGAAGGTACCATGAGTGATTGGAGTGGCATTTATTTGTCAAAAGAATTGCATTTATCCAAAGGCTATGCAAACATGGGTTATGTGGCTTATTTGGGTTGCATGACTTCTGGGAGATTATTGGGAGACTGGTTGGCCAATCAATTGGGGAATAAAAAACTATTGTTGATGTCTAGTTTGTTGCTGGGGTTGGGAGCTTTGTTGATTGCCAGTTTTCATAGTTTGGTGCCTGCTATTCTTGGGTTTATGCTTTGTGGTTTTGGGGTTTCCTGTGTGGTCCCTTTTTTGTTTAGTCATGCGGGTAAATCAGCCACTATGTCTAGTGGGGTGGCTATTGCGGCTGTGTCTACCATTGGGTATTTGGGATTTTTAATTGGGCCACCGTTGATTGGATTTTTATCTAGTGCAATTGGGTTGGGTAATACTTATTTTTTTGTGGCTGGTTTGGCTGGGGTGATGGGGGTGTTGATTGGGAGGATAAGGATGGAGTGATTTGCCTTCGGCGATTGTGAATGATAGTGATTTGATTTATTGAGGGCGTATTGATTGCCTGCTGAAGCAGGGTTCACATTAACTTTAATTGGAGGGAGCTTTTTGTTTGCCTGCTGGCGCAGGGTTCACATTCGCGAAACTTAGAGAGAGTTTTTGAATTGCCTGCTGGCGCAGGGTGCACATTGACTTTAATTGGAGGGAGCGTTTGAATTGCCTGCTGAAGCAGGGTTCACATTGGCATGACCGAGAAGACGTTTTATTTCCCTGCTGGCGCAGGGTTCACATTTGCAAAATTTAGCTCAGGGAGGTGCTCGTCAGGACTGCCTGCTTCGCAGGCTGCCTGTCGTTTTGGACTTACTCAAAGCCCTTCAGCAATCTTCGATTGCTGGGGGTTTATTTTTGCTCATCGGCTCACTCAAGCGAGCTTGGATTCGCCTCTTCGCAAAAATAAACCCCGGCACTACGTGCCAGGGCTTTGTGGCCTCGTCAGGGATCGAACCTGAATCAAGAGCTTCGGAAACTCGCATACTATCCGTTGTACTACGAGGCCATTAGAGCGAGCAACAAAATAGATGCTTCGCAATTGAGGCAAAAGTAATGTTTCATCCTTTATTGACGCAATTCGGCAAAAATTCGGTCTACTTCGGGCTTTTTGCACAGTCCTGTGCCGTGGTTCATGGTGGCAGATGTGCCGGAGGCAACGCCGTAACAGAGAATGTCTTTCCAGGACCAGTCTTGGGCCAGACCCATGAGCATGCCAGCTACCATGGAATCGCCGGCGCCAACGGTGCTATGCACTTCCACTGCGGGTGGTTTTACTTGATGGGATTCGGTAGCGGTGACTAGTAATGCCCCATCTGGCCCCATGGATACGGCCATGACTTCACAACCGCCTTTGGCAATAATGGATCGGGCAGCAGCCAGAATTTCATCAGGGGCAAGTCTTTCTTTTCCAACCAAACTGCTCAGTTCACCTAAATTGGGTTTACACAAAAAGATCCCTTCTTCCACGGCGTGTTGCAAGGGTTTGCCAGATGTATCTACAACCAATCTAGCTGATTTGCGTTTGGCTAGTGCCGCCAGCTTGCCAAAAAAATCAGGAGGAATCCCAGGGGCTAAACTTCCACTGGCTACTATATAGTCAACACCATCTTGGGCTTCTAAAAAATCCAAACACTGTTGCCATTCCGATTCACTAACCTTTGGGCCTTCCATGCCAAATCGGTATTGCTTGTTCACGGAAATATCTACTACAATAAAATTTTCACGCGTATCTTCAGCAATTTCAAACTCATAAAATGTTGGTAGTTCCTGAGCCAATAATTGCGAGAACTTTTTACCCGTGTAGCCTCCTGCCAAATACAGTGCAGTAGAACTTCCGCCTAATTTGTGAATGGCCCTAGACACGTTGATGCCGCCTCCGCCTGGTTCTAACACCGCATCGGAACAGCGGAGTTTTTTTTCAGGCACCAGTTTGTCTATCTCAATACTTTTATCTAAAACAGGATTTAATGTAAGGGTGATAATGGTTTTCATGTTTGAAATTTAACGCAGCAGTTCTTGAATAGCTGCAGGAAAAAATATTCGGGTAGGTACACTGTTCATGATTTTGAGATCTTCAACAAAGGAAGATTCATTGTCCAAAAATCTGAGCACAGAATAAGGTGGATTTTTTTCAAAGATTTGGGAGAAGATTTGACCACCGTTCATTTTGCGTTTAATCAATACATTCAACAAGACTGTGTCATAAAATTCACCCATGACTTGTTTTAGCCCCTTATGGTTAAAATAGCTATGTCCCTTTTTTAATCCAGTAACAATATCAGTTGTTCTTCGCTGAATAAATTGAAATGCATAACCACTACTCCCCTTGATTTGACCACCTGCTCCACCCATTTGCACCAGCCTGCCTTCCTGTAAAGAAAAAGGTTGATTAGACATGGGGATGATGCCAAATTCTTCGTGTGTAATCTGGTATTGTTTAATTTTTAATTTCTCAGATATATAATCGCGCAAAGCCTTGCCATAAGCTTTCTCTGGCAATAAGGTTTCTGTGAATAAAGTATATTCCACCAAGGCCCTAGTACTGCTAGTTGGCATTACATACATAAAAGTGGTGCCAGCAGATTGATCCACTTGAAAATCCATCAGCGTAGCTATTGAAGGATCAAAAACAGGTTCAACTGTTTCAATTACCCAACCTTTAAAATGTTGTAGCAAATGGTATTGCCCTTTTTTTCCAGGAACAGTTTTGCTAGAGGCAAATGCGGGAATACTATTAAAAACAAAATCTGCCTTAACATCGCCGGAGGCAGTGATTACGGTAATATTAGAAGCCCCATCCACTATTTTCAAAACAGTTTCTTGCAAGAATTGAATGTTCGAAAAAGTGGATGCTTTATTCAAGACCATTTGATAAAAGTCAATCCCCTCAATCATTTTATATTGATAGGGATGCAATTTCAAAAGACCTGAAAAATCATTAGAAGTAAACTGAACCTGTTGCCAACTATGTTTTACAATAGGTTCAAATAGTCCTGTTCCCGCTTCCCAAAAACACCAGGTTCTATCATTGCTTTGCTTGGGCGATGCGTCAATAATCAAGATGCGTTTTTCAGAAAAGAAAGGATCTTCCATCAAGCGCATGAGCAAACTCAAACCCGCACAACCTGCCCCTGTAATGATATAATCATAGTGATTTGTCTGAGTAGGGTTATGTAGGTTGGCAGCTTCCAAGGTTAAGAATTTATTGGGCTTTGTTTTGTAAAGCCTCGTCTCTTCTAACCTTGTCCCAATATTTTTTGGCCACTAACAACATGCCAAAGCTTTCTCCCTCTTCTTTACCCAAGTGTTTGTGGTGCATTTTATGCGCCCACCTGATGGCTTTGATATACTTGTTATTACTGCGCGTAAACAATTTGAAACGTTGGTGTATGATAATTTCATGTACCAAAAAATATGCAAAACCATAGAGTGCAATCCCTGCTCCTATGGACACTACCCAATAGACTTGGTTCATACTACCCAACATGATGCACAACCAAGAGGGTATGGCAAAAATGACAAAGAAGGCATCGTTTTTTTCAAAAAATCCGTCTCCCTTTTGGTGATGGTCTTCATGCAAATACCAAAGAAATCCGTGCATCACATACCTATGGGTGGCCCAAGTAACGGGTTCCATGACAAGAAAAGTAGCTAGGGAAATCAATACATAGTATATCATAAAAATGTTCTTAGTGCTAAGAAAAAAAGTGCTTGTACAATTAACAAGTGAACCGCAAAAGGATTGCTTTTATTGAATTTTAGTTTCCCAAACAACCACAGCAAGGCCATGCTAATCACAAACCAGCAACCATAATTAAAATTGGGAACCAGGTTATCTTTCCAATCCCAAAAACCTAGTTTCATGGCAACGGGTTCCATGACCCAGTCAAAAAATGTGGCAAGGAATGCGCCGTCTAAAAGCAGGGATAATTTCTCTACCCAACCCGCCATATTTATGTCTAGCATTTCATATTGTAAGTGCAACCAACCATGTAATTGGTGCATCACAATTCCACAACAAAAAACCAATACAAACCAGTTGATGCCAATTAGCCAAGGAACCCCATTGAGTTTGGCACCCATGACAGTACCGTATTGATAAATACCAAAAAGAGCACCCGTATTTACACCAATCATTTCTACACCCATGCCTGTAACAAATGCAGCAAGCAAGAATAAAAAGAAAGACAGGTTTTTCTCAGGCTGATTCCAAATAAGCAAGCCCGCCATTAAGATTAAATTCAAACTGGTATTTTGAATAAACCAATCCTTGCTGCCACTCAATAGAATACCCACTGCCCCACAAAAATGGAAAAGGATGGCAATTCCAGTGGCAATATTTTTTCTATTTAATACTATGGTCATTCAAGTATGATTGGTTCAACTAGTGTTTATTATCTTTCTCTACCATGCTACCCATAATCTGCGCACTTTTCAAACAAAGTGGAATGCCTCCACCAGGATGCACAGACCCTCCTACAAAATACAAACCTTTCAAGGCTTTTGAAAAATTGGGATGTCTTAGAAAGGCTGCCATTTTTGAATTTGAACTGGTGCCATACAAAGAACCCATATAGGATGCTGTTTTGGATTCAATTAAAACTGGATCTAAAACTTCTTCCACTTCTATCAATGTCTCCAAATCAACGCCCAAAATTCGGTTCAATTTGGCAATCACAGCTGCCCTAGCTTTTTGTTGCAGGGCTTTCCAGTCCTGACCTTTATTAGCAGGACAGTTCACCATCACAAACCAATTCTCCTTGCCATTTGGTGCTTGCAAACCAGGCTCACATTTGCTAGTAATATTCACATAAACCGTGGGATCCGTATGCATAGAACCGGTTTGGAAAATGGCTTTGAACTCAGCAGCATAATTCGTAGAGAAAAAGATATTGTGTAATTCCAATTGCGGAAATTCCGCATTGATACCCCAATAAAAAATCAAAGCACTACTGCTTCTTTCTTGTTTTAATACTTGGTTGGCCATTCTGGCATCGCCCAATAATTTTTGATAGGTGAAGTACACATCCATATTGCTCACCACCAAATTGGCAAAGATATTTTGACCTTCTACTACCACGCCACGCACCAGTCTGTCTTGTTGAATAATGCGTTGCACAGGAGCATTAAAATGAAAACGCACCCCTTTTTTCAAAGCCAGTTGGTACAAGGCATTGGTAATACTAATCATGCCTCCCTTTGGATAAAAAGTACCTTCATTTAATTCCAAATGAGGAATCAAACTCAGCATCCCCGGGGCTTTATAAGGATTGCTTCCATTATAAGTAGCGTATCTATTAAAAAGTTGCACCGTTTTAGGATTGGAAAAATAGCCTCCATTTACTTGGTGCATAGACCTAAACAAATATTTCCATTTCAAAGTCTTGATGGCTTTGAAAACCTTGGATTGGAATAGGGTTGCTTTTTTGTGTAGGGAATGATTTAAAAAAATGCTGGCAATATGCTCATACAAGTGTTTGGAATCATTCAAATAATCTAAGACCTTGCTTGGAGACTCTCCCAACTTCTCCTCCATCTCTGCTGCCAGTTTTCCATTATCAGTAAAGGCATTCACAATAGTGCCATCCTCATAAAAATATTTAAACGAAATGGGCATGGATTGGTATTGAAAATAGTCTTCCATGGGCTCACCAGCCAAATCAAATAATGCTTTCAAATTATCTGGTTGGGTAAACAAACTGGGACCCGCGTCAAAGAGGTATCCATCTATGCTAAATTGACTAAGCTTTCCACCGGGATAATCATTTTTTTCAAAAAGATCCACTTCATAGCCCTGAACAGCTAGCCTAATAGATGCAGCCATTCCGGCTATTCCCGCACCTACTACAATAGCTTTCTTAGCATGTTCCATATTGTTGCTTTAATTGGCTGCCAAGTTACGGCTATTCTGATTTTTCCACCAGTCCATCATTTTGGGAAAAATAATTTCAAACCAGGCCGTAAACAACCCTTCATTTGCGTCTAAAGAAGCCTGAATTGATTCCATGGTTCTATATTCATAAGCATGCACTTCATTTGGATCAGGAACAATAGCACCACTATAATGTCCAATAAATACATGATCATATTCGTGTTCGGTTAACCCATTACTAAACTCAGCCAGGTAAATAAATTCTAATACCTTTTCTAATGAAGTAGTAAACCCCATTTCTTCTACCAATCTTCTATTGGCAGCATCCAAAACAGCTTCATTGGCTCTGGGATGAGAACAACAAGTATTGGTCCACAATCCACCGCTATGGTATTTTTCAAATGCTCTTTGCTGTAAAAGCAACTCGCCAGCTTCATTGAATACAAAAACGCTAAAAGCCCTGTGTAACAAGGCTTTTTCGTGTGCTTCCATTTTTTCCATTAGACCAATTTCTTGGTCCAATTCATTCACCAAAACCACCTGTTCCATCATTAATTGAATTTTACAACATGTTCAATTGACTCCTAATACCCGCTTTGGCCAAAATATAAAATTTGCCATAATCAGGTATGCGAACACGCTGTTGCATGATCTTCTGGGGTTGAATCTTTTTAATTTTATGAAAGAGGGAGAGATAATATTTATACGCTACATAGACCCCAAAACGGGCTTTCATGGGAAGCTTACAGATCCCTTCATACGCGTGTTCAAAGTCACTTTGAATATCGGCTTCAATGGCAGCTTTGTCTGCTTCTTTAAAATTGCTAAAATCACAACCAGGAAAATATACACGATCAAGTCCTTCAAAATCTGCGCGGAGGTCACGTAAAAAATTGACTTTTTGAAAAGCGGCACCCAAGCTTCTTGCATAGGGTTTGAGTTGTTCATATTGCTGAGCATCTCCTGAACAAAAAATATACAAACACATCAAGCCTACAACTTCGGCACTGCCATAAATATATTCTTCATAACCAGCCCTATCATACTGACGTTTGCCCA
>JBEAPC010000173.1:0-2835 GCA_041164585.1 Bacteroidota bacterium | reverse complement strand
CTATTTGAAAGCCTATTTTGCCAAAGAGCCTGTAGAGCTCATATTGATTGGTGCCCCTTTAAATTTAGATGACAGCCCCACCCATGCCACTCCCTTAGTAGAAGCTGCTTGTATTAGGTTGCAAAAAGAATTTCCCCATATTCCCATAAAAAAAGTGGATGAGCGTTTTACCTCTAAAATGGCATCAAGGGCCATGGTAGAAATGGGGATGAAGAAAAAAGACCGTCAAGTGAAGGGTAATATTGACCAAATTGCCGCCACAATTATGCTCCAAGAGTACCTGCAATCAATAAGTTAGGGAACTATTTGCTGGTTGGGGCTTTTGCAGGTATTTTTGCAGCCACTAAATAGTTAATAGATGATCCTTCCCATAGTTGCTTATGGTGCTCCTGTACTCAGAAAAATGTGTAAAGATATTGATGCCAATTATCCTGGATTAGACAAACTCATTGAAGATATGTGGGAAACCATGTATGCTAGCAATGGGGTAGGTCTTGCCGCGCCTCAGATTAATAAAGATATCCGCTTATTTGTCATGGATAGTGTACAGATTTTTGAAAATCTGGAAGAAGATGAATTGGGTTTATACCCCGATGGTCCTGGGATCAAAAAAGTCTTTATCAATGCACATATTGTAGATTTAGAAGGTGATGAGTGGGCCTATAATGAGGGATGTTTGAGTATTCCTAAGATTAGGGAAGACGTTTATAGACAAGAAACAGTCATTCTGAATTACCTAGATGAGCAATTTGTAGAACATACGGAATCCTTTAATGGCATTACCGCTAGGGTAATCCTACATGAATACGATCATATTGATGGAAAATTATTTATTGACTACATCAAGCCATTGCGTAGAAAATTATTACAGGGAAAACTAAATGATATCAATAAAGGAAAGATCAAGGTTGATTATAAAATGATATTTCCTAAATGAAGCAATACCTGATCCTGACCTTATTACTTTGTCCCATGTTTTCCATGGCACAAGACACAACGGTGCTGATAGACAAGCAACCCTTTACTTTAGCAGAAGTAGTGGTTAGGAATAATTTTGACTATAAACGCTTATTGGTTACCATCAAAGATGATACTACTTTTTATAAGGCCTTCCATAACCTTAGGATATTAGGATTTTCTTCTTATAACGATATCCGAATGATGGATAAAAAAGGGGGCTTAAAAGCTTCCTTGAGTAGTAAAACAAGACAGAATAGGGTTGATGGTTGCAGAACCATGGATGTTTTAGAAGAAAGTACAACAGGCGATTTTTACGATAAAAAAGGTAAATACAATTACCTCACTCCAGAACTCTATGCAGGGCTGTTCTTCACCAAGGGAAAGATTTGTGGTGAAAACAATTATGTAAAGGGTAGGTCTTTATCTGCTTCAGGAAAATCTGGGATTGACAAACACAAGGAGCAACTAAAGATGTTGTTTTTCAATCCGGGAAAAAAAATCCCTGGAATTCCATTTATTGGAGATAAGCTAGACCTCTATGATGAACACGCCCAAAAGTATTATTCCTATAGATTAGATATAGTAGAATATCATAAGGAGTTGGCCTATGTGTTTACCATTGAACCCAAAGAAGAATTGAAAGGTTTGAAGAAAGACCAAATTGTGGTAGATCAAATGGTTACTTGGTTTAACATGAAAACGCTTGAGGTTCTGGCGCGCAATTATAGCCTAAGTTATAAAGCAGGTGTTTATGATTTTGACGTGAGCATGGAAGTAGAAATGACAAGGTTTGCAGGTTTAACCGTTCCCGCTGTACTGAGATATAAAGGTGATTGGGATGTAATCTTCAAAAAAAGAGAAAGAGCCGTTTTTACAGCAACCTTATTTGACTTCAACAAGTAGGATTCCTTAAAAAAGATAAGGGCTACAAAAATGTAGCCCCTTAAATCATCCCCCGATGATTCTTATAATAAACGCTATAAGCTGTTTAAATAACTCAATATTTGTGCCAAATTTTTCTTTTCTGGTGTAAAACTATAATTAACCATAGTTCCTACATCATTCACCTGTTTGGTTCCTAAATAGAAATCCTTTCCAATTTTTGAAATAGCAACCAATGTCATTTTGGTTCCAATTGGAATATTACCAGTTGTAAAACTTCTACTAGCAAAATCACTTTTTAAGGACAATACCGTTCTTGTATTGGCAAAGACTGCAAAAACAAGGGTATTCTTATTGGTATAATTAGGAGGCAATATGCCATAAATATTGGTCAATTTAGTAGTTGGTACCAAAACATGATGAGCACTGATCCAACGGAGTTTTTTAGATTCCAGTATATAGCCTCTTTTAGTAATGTTTCCAGAGTTTTTAACCCAGGGTTTCAACCAGCTGGTGTCTGTGTCTGGCATCCAGTTATGAGCTGAATCTAGGGTAGTATTTGGTAAGGGAAATCCTTCCTTGCCATAATACGCTTGCATATTCAGTTTAGGTGCGTCTATATCTGTCCATTTGATTTTTACATTTGTACCAGGAGCCAAGAATAATTCTTTACCGTTTTTAGTAATTCTAATAAAAAAAGCACCTCCAGTTTCTAAAGGATATCCAAAACTGCTATTGGGTCTAATGGCTTTGATGAAATCGCCTTTTTTCAAGATTTTGATTAGTTCAAATTTTGCCTTTCCATCTTGCAATAAACCTGTTTCGGTAATCAGCGAATTAGCTTTGAATTCAATTTCAAGGCTATCTCCAAATTCAATATTGTTATCCTTTGTTAGGTCTATGGAATCTACTAGATATATTTTTTGAAATAAGCTATCAGCAAGGGAGAAAATATTAGCGTTATTGCCAATTGATTTTAACCAAGCAGTATCA
>JBEAPC010000172.1:0-5478 GCA_041164585.1 Bacteroidota bacterium | reverse complement strand
ATTAGCAGACATAGATTACAAAAGAAAAATCCACAAGCTGCCATTAGTGAACCAATAAAGCGCATTATTTATTATTTAGACAATGGCACACCAGAACCCATCCGCTCTGCACTACTTGATGGGGCAAGATGGTGGAACCAAGCATTTGAAGCTGCTGGCTACAAGGATGCTTTCATAGTAAAACTTTTACCTGATTCTGCTGACCCTATGGATATCAGATACAATATCATAAATTGGGTTCACCGTTCTACCCGTGGATGGAGTTATGGTGCAACCGTAACAGATCCAAGAACTGGAGAAATTATTAAGGGTCAAGTGACTTTAGGCTCTTTAAGGGTAAGACAGGATTACCTGATTTTCACTGGTCTACTTTCTCCTTATGAAACAGGTAAGCCAGTTCCTGAAACCATGAAAAATGAAGCCCTTCAGCGTTTACGCCAATTAGCCGCTCATGAAGTGGGGCATACCCTTGGATTACAACACAATTATGCTTCTAGCTTTAATGACAGGGCATCTGTAATGGATTACCCCCACCCTAATCTAAGTATCAATGCAGCTGGTCAGATTGATTTTTCTCAAGTCTATACCAACGAGATTGGTCTTTGGGACAAGCGTGCCATTCAATATGGTTACTCCGATTTTGCAGCAGGCACCAATGAAGTCAATGCACTAAAAACCATGCTGGAAGAAAATACCAAGAATGGGGTTTTATTTATTGCCGATATGGATGCAAGGGCTGCTGGAGGTATGCACCCTTATGCGCATTTATGGGATAATGGCAAAGACGCCAGCGATGGTTTGAAACAGGTATTGTCTGTTCGTAAAAAAGCCTTAGAAGGTTTTTCTGAAAACGCCATTGCACCCAATACCCCCCTTGCAAAATTAGAAGACGTGTTGGTTCCTTTGTTCAATGCACACCAATACCAATTAGAAGCCAATTGCAAATTGATTGGGGGTATGAATTATAGCTATGCCGTAAGAGGTGACCAACAACAAAAACCAGAAATATTGTCTAAAGCCATTCAGGAAAAAGCCTTGAATGCAGCATTGGATTGTTTGTCTCCAGAGACCCTGACCCTATCTGATAGAATTATCCAATTGATTCCACCTAGACCACCAATGTACTATGGTATTGGAGAATTATTCCAGAAAAGAACAGGTATGAGTTTTGACCCTTTGGCCGCAGCAGAAGCATTAACCCATTTTGAATTGGGCTTTTTATTCAATACGGATAGGGCTAATAGACTGGTTCAATTCAAAGCCCAGGCTGGAACACCAGGATGGGATGATGTACTGGACGCTATTATTCAAAAAACTTGGAAAGCCCCAATGGAAAAGGGTTTGAAACAACAAGTACAATTACAAACCCAGCAATTAGTGTTGAGTTGGTTATTAAACCTCAGCCAACATGAGCAAGCAGGATTTCAAGTGAAAGCCATTTGCTATAGCAGATTGCAAGCTTTAAAATCTTATGCCGCTGCACAAGAAAAAGCAACCCCTTCACTTGCTGCGCACTATGCTTATACGGTTGAGCGTATTAATAAGCCAAAAGATATGGTGGTTCCAACGCCTAAAGCCATTGCACCAGGTGCACCAATTGGATGCGAGGAATACTAAGAAGAAAGTGAAGAATGAAGAATGAAGAATGAAGAGTGAAGAGTGAAGAGTGAAGAATGAAGAGTGAAGAACGAAGAATGAAGCGTGAAGCTTGAGAAATTAAGTGGTACGCAAGATAGGTTACTTGTTTTTTGAATTTTTAAAATGCCCCTGTTTTTATACTAGAACGAGTATAAAAACGCCCCTTCTATTTTATACTAGAACGAGTATAAAAACGGCCTTCTATTTTATACTTGAACGTGTATAAAATAGCACCCTCCGATTTATACTAGAACAAGTATAAAAAACAGCTTTTTTGAAAACCTCGAAAAACAAGTAAATCGCGAGTAGGTTCCATGGGGAGGAAAGTGAAGAATGAAGAACAAATTAATTCCCTTTAAATAAGAAACCCTAGGCTTTGCCTAGGGTTTCTTTATATCCAAAATTTTATCTATTTCGTAGAACCTAGGCGCAGCCTAGGTAAACTTGATTACTTAGATCACCGTCCATTCTTCACTCTTCACTCTTATCTCTTCACTAAATCATCTCCGGTTACTAAACTGCTCACTTAGTAAAAGGCTTTTTAGAAAAGAATTATACCAACATACGCAAAGGCTCTTCCAACAAGCTTTTCAGCGTTTGTAAGAAAGCAGAACCAGTTGCGCCATCCACCACTCGGTGGTCACAGCTAAGGGTTACTTTCATGACATTTCCTGGAACCACTTGACCGTTTTTCACAACTGGTACTTGTGCAATTCCACCAACTGCTAAGATGCAGGAATCTGGCGGATTGATGATTGCAGTGAACTGGTCAATACCAAACATACCCAAGTTAGAAATTGTAAATGTGCTTCCTTCCCAATCAGCAGGTTGTAATTTTTTATCCTTGGCTTTTTGAGCATAGTCTTTTACTTCTGCACCAATTTGACTCAAAGATTTACCATCTGCAAAACGTACTACTGGAACTAGCAAGCCGTCTTCAACTGCTACTGCTACGCCAATATTTACGTGGTGGTTATAACGAATACTATCACCCAACCAACTACTATTTACTTTTGGATGTTGCTTCAGTGAAAGCGCGGTAGCTTTCAACACCATGTCATTGAAACTAATCTTGGTCTTAGCCACTTCATTAATTTTGGCACGGGCTGCAACTGCAGCATCCATATCAATGCTCATGGTTAAGTAGAAATGCGGTGCTGTAAACAAGCTTTCCCCCAATCTGCGAGCAATTACTTTGCGCATTTGAGAAACAGGAACGTCTTCAAAACTTACCACTCCAGCAGGAACAGAAGCTACTGGGGCTGCATTTGCTGCAGATGCCGCAGGGGCTGATGTTACAGGGGCTGCAGCAGGAGTATAAGCGTCAATATCAGATTTGGTAATTCTTCCGTTATCGCCAGTACCTTTTACAAATTTTAAATCAATGCCTTTTTCAGAAGCTATTTTTTTAGCCAATGGCGATGCAAAAATTCTACCCTCATTTACCACAGCAGGTGCAGCGGCAACGGGTGCAGGACTAGCAGCTGGTGTAGCCACTGGTGTTGCAGGTGCAGCGGCGGCAGGTGCGGCAGCGGCGGCAGGTGCGGCAGCGGCAGTAGTTGCAGGAGCAAATCCACCAGCTTTTGCAGCAGCAACAATGGATGCGATATCCATTCCTTCTTTGCCAATGATACAAAGCAAATCATTTACCAGAATTTTCTCTCCGGCTTTTGCTCCTTGGTATAATAAAACGCCGTCTTTGTAACTTTCCAGTTCCATGGTGGCTTTATCGGTCTCAATATCAGCTAATACCTCTCCCTTCTTCACGGTATCTCCCACTTGCTTTTGCCATCCTGCTATTACGCCTTCAGTCATGGTATCGCTCAATCTTGGCATCAATACCACTTCTTCCATATTGGTTAAATCAAGTGCAGCGGCAGGGGCAGCAGTTGGGGCTGGTGTAGCAGCAGGTGCAGGTGCAGCTTCTACAGCTGGTGCTGCAGCAGGAGCAGCAGCGCCACCACTATGTTGTGCAACCAAGGCAGATACATCTTCTCCAGCCTGTCCTAAAATGGCCAACAAGTCATTCACTTGTAGTTTACCACCCTTGGCAGTTCCTATATGCAATAGAACGCCTTCTTGGTAGCTTTCCAGCTCCATAGTGGCTTTGTCTGTTTCTATTTCAGCTAATAAATCGCCTTTTTTTACTGTATCACCTACCTGTTTGTGCCAGGCAGCAATGACGCCCTCCGTCATAGTATCACTTAACCTGGGCATTAATATCGCTTCAGCCATAATTCGATTGCTCTTTTAAATGAGCCGTGAAATTACGTTAAAAATGAGAATGATGCTAAAAAAACGACCCTTACTGTCCTTGAGCCAGACTATAGGCCTTTTTACCATCCCACATGTTTAACAATTCGGTGGAACATACCTTATAATCTTGCATCACCCTTTTGTACAATTCCAAAACATCTACCTGTGTAACTGGCAGATCACCAACACTTTCAAAGCGGCAGCGATACTGATTTACTAGGTTGGTAAATACCGATCCCTTGGGCCAAACTTGGGTTCCTCTATTACTAATAGTGACCAATTTGAAGATATCCAATGTATGTTTTAGCATTTTATCAGCAAGAATGGTAGGTTGCTCATTACTCTCTATAAATAAATCTACCCCAACTATTTCTTCCTGACCCATTTCAATACTTTCCAGCATAGGGTTTTTCTCCAATTTAAAGTGGGTAGGTGTTACATAGTGATTGGCAATGGCAGGTTTGGGGTTATTAGCTGGTAATTTGCCAAAATTGTCAATGATGGCGGCGGCAAATTCTGTAGTGCTTAAAGAAGGTGTAGACCTGTCTCCAAAATCACCTGTATGAACACCGCTCTCCAAGGTATACAAAAGTGCATTTTCAATCATGGCAGATGTTTCCATCAAACCTAAGTGACGCAACATGCCAAATCCACTGAGTAATAAAGCAGTTGGGTTGGCAATATTTTTACCGGCAATATCTGGTGCGGTACCGTGAACTGCTTCAAAAATAGAAATATGGTCTCCAATATTGGCAGATGGCGCAAAACCAAGTCCACCAACCAATCCAGCGCATAAGTCACTTACAATATCACCCTGTAAATTGGTCAAGACTACTACGTCAAATAAATCTGGCCTAGACACCAATTTCATACAGAGATCATCTACAATAACGTCATCTGCTTTTAATTCCGGATAGTCTTTTGCCACTTCATGGAACACTTCTAAGAACAGTCCATCAGTGATTTTCATGATATTGGACTTGTGTCCGCAGGTAATTCTGCGAGCTCCTTTTTTCTTGGCCATTTCAAAGGCATACTTGATCACTTGCAAGGATCCTGGACGAGTAATAAACCTTCTTCCAAGAGCCACGTCATGGGTAAGCATATGTTCAATACCACCATAGGTATCTTCAATATTTTCACGAACAATGGTAATATCAATAGGAATTCCGGCCTTACTAAATACCGTATCTACTCCGTGTAGGGTTTGAAAGGTCCGTTTGTTGGCATAGGTATTCCAGGTTTTACGTGCAGTTACATTCACACTTTTTACACCCTTACCCTTGGGGGTTTCCATGGGACCTTTGAACAAAATACCCAATGACTCAATGGTTTCCTGTGCTTCAGGAGTCATTCCATTGCTATAGCCTTTGTCAAAGACCCATTTGCCCATATCAACCACTTCATACTGAAGGGGTACTTTGGCTGCTTCAAAAATGCCTAAAACGGCATCCATGATTTCCGGTCCTATACCATCGCCTTTGGCTACAGCTATTTTTGTCATAAGTCTTTGTTTTATGGCGCAAAATTAACACTTGGTAGCATAGGAAAATCGTTAATCTGTTAATAAAATAATGTTAACCG
>JBEAPC010000171.1:0-3215 GCA_041164585.1 Bacteroidota bacterium | reverse complement strand
ATTGATGGTGGAAGAGGTGATGCAAGAAACAAATACGCACGCGGTGGCGGTGGCAGTGGCTATAGCCGTTTATTTGTGAACCTTGGAACCAAGGACGGATTCTTCAAAGCCAGTTTCTTACAGTTTGTTTTGGACATGAGTGACTTGAAAAAGGAAGTCTTGGGCAAGATAGACATGAAAGACATGAACAGCTGGATAGAAATTGAAAAAGGATCTGCGCAACAAATGATTCGTGCCCTGGATGGTAAGAAATACAAAGGACGCAGTATTCGTATGAATGATGCAGATAGTGGTGGCCCAGCTGGTTTCTCTGGAGATAGAAGTAGAAGACCAAGAAGAGGGGAATAGGAAGAAAGTGAAGAGTGAAGAGTGAAGAGAGGATGAAGAAGTGAAGAGTGGAGGAAGACAGTGAAGCTTCAAGCGTTAAGAGAGAAGAGTGTTAAATTTAAATACCAAGCAAACAAGCGATTCTTTTTTTATGGAACAGACAATTGAAAGTGTATCTACAGTAGAGGCATTGTTACAAAAACGTCCTCTGATTATTTCCGGTCCTTGCAGTGCTGAGACCGAAGAGCAAGTGGTGAATACTGCTACCCGTTTAGCCGCAACAGGCAAAGTGGATATCCTGCGTGCAGGTATCTGGAAACCTAGAACCCGTCCCGGAAGTTTTGAAGGAATTGGTACCAAGGGTTTGCCATGGTTGCAAGCTGCTAAAAAAGCATCTGGTTTGCCAGTTGCTGTAGAAGTTGCTACCGCTAAGCAAGTAGAAGACGCTTTGCATTTTGGCGTTGACGTTTTGTGGATTGGTGCAAGAACTACTGTGAATCCTTTTAGTGTACAAGACGTAGCTGACGCTTTGCGTGGCGTTGACGTTCCTGTTTTAATTAAGAATCCCATTAACCCTGATCTAGAACTCTGGATTGGTGCTATGGAGCGCGTACAAAAAGCAGGTATTAAAAATGTTGGCTTAATTCATCGTGGATTTAGCTCTTATGGAAATACGGAATACCGCAATGCACCAATGTGGCATTTGGCTATTGAAATGAAGCGCCGTTATCCAGAAGTAATGATGATCAATGATCCTTCACATATCTGTGGTAATAGAACCAATTTGCAAGACGTAGCACAAACTGCTATTGACTTGGATTTTGATGGTTTGATTATTGAAAGTCATATTGATCCAGATAATGCTTGGAGCGATGCTAAACAACAAATTACCCCAGAACGTTTGGGTGAATTAGTGGGAAGCATTCGTTGGAGAAATGAAGACGTTGCTAGTGAAGAATACCATGCAGCACTAGAAAAATTGCGTCAACAAATTAACAATTTGGATGATGAATTGATGCAGATTTTAAGTCAGCGTATGAAAGTGGCTGAAAAAATTGGTCAGTACAAGAAAGACAATAATATCACCATCTTGCAAACCAACCGTTGGAATAGCATCTTAGAAAGGGCTTTTGCAAAAGGGGAGAAGCAAGGATTGAGCAAAGAGTTTGTAACCAAGTATTTTGATGCGGTGCACATGGAGAGCATCCACCATCAGAATAAGATTATGAACTCCTAGTTTTTCAAACAAAGCATTGGCAACTTATTTGATTCAGATCAGATTTGCCAATGCTTTTTTTTTAGAATGATTGCCATCGCAAATTTTTGAACATGGTAAAGAAGACCTATACATTTTCCAATAGTCAAGTGGATTATTTTTTTGACGCTGATTTTTCTCATCTAGAAAAACTGGTTTCAAAAGAGCAAGCTGTTGTGATTACAGACGAGCACATTTTTGACAAACACAAAAAAAAGTTCAAGGGTTGGAATACCATTGTGCTCAAACCAGGCGAAGCTTATAAGGTTCAGCAAACGGTTGACATGATCATTGACCAACTGATTGCTTTTGGTGCCGATAGAAAGACAACACTGATTGGTGTTGGTGGAGGTGTGGTAACAGATATGACTGGTTATGTAGCTGGTGTGTATATGCGTGGTATTGCCTGTGGCTTTGTCCCAACCTCTATACTGGCCATGGTAGATGCTTCTATTGGTGGTAAAAACGGTATAGACGTTGGCGTTTATAAGAATATGGTGGGTCTTATTAGACAACCCAAATTCTTATTGTATGACCATAGTTTTTTAAAGACACTTCCAAAAGAAGAATGGCAAAACGGGTTTGCAGAAATCATCAAACACGCTTGTATCAAAGACGCCGCTATGTTTGCCTTATTGCAAGCTGGTAGTTTGGCATCCTTTAAAAGGGATCCCGCTAAATTGGCTGCTTTAATTCAACGCAATGCTTTAATTAAAACCAAAGTGGTGGTGGCAGATGAATTTGAACAAGCTGATAGAAAGCTGTTGAACTTTGGTCATACACTTGGTCATGCTATTGAGAATATGTATGAACTGAGTCATGGTCAAGCCATTAGTATTGGTATGACTTATGCAGCCATCATGAGCCAACAAATTCGTGGGTTTAAAGATGCTGAAGCAGTCATTGGATTATTGGCCAAATACGGCCTTCCCACATTTGCAGATTTTGACAAGAAAAAAGCTTTCAAAACATTGCAAATGGACAAGAAAAAACAAGCACAGGGCATCAATTATGTATTGTTGCAAAAAATTGGAAAAGGCGTCATTCAACCGCTTTCTTTTCAAGAGCTTGAAACCATTTTGAATCAATTTTAATTTCCAAGAACCAAGGAAATGATTGCTACTATACAACCATCTATTTTAACAGGAAGCTTATACGCTCCGGCCAGCAAAAGCAGTATGCAACGCGCTTGTGCTGCGGCTTTATTGACCAATGGTGTCACCACTATTACCAATCCTGGTAAAAGCAATGATGATCTTGCAGCCTTAGACGTGATTCAAAAATTAGGCGCAGCAGTCAATAGGATTGATACTAATACCATTCAAATTGTTTCTACTGGCATTCATCCAGCAAACAAAGAAATCAATTGTGGTGAAAGCGGATTGGGTATTAGAATGTTTACACCCATTGCTGCCTTAAGTGAGCAAGCCATCACCATTAATGGTACTGGTAGTTTGTTAACCAGACCCATGGATTTTTTTGATCAGATCCTGCCTCAATTAGGCGTATCCATTCAATCTAATCAAGGTAAACTGCCCTTGCATATTCAAGGCCCATTAGAACCAGCCAATATTACGGTTGACGGATCATTGAGTTCACAGTTTTTAACTGGCTTACTCATGGCTTATGGTGC
>JBEAPC010000170.1:0-2772 GCA_041164585.1 Bacteroidota bacterium | reverse complement strand
AACTAACTGATTTAGCTGCAAAATACTAAACTTTTTAGTTTTGCCAAATTTATTTGCATTTTTTTTCAAATTTCTTTTGCATACTTTCTAAAGTCAACTTGTTAATAAATCAAAAAATCCTCGTTGAAACTGCCCATTTGATTTTTGACTTTAAATCACATCTTATCTTGCAGCCATGGCTAAGACAAAAAAGAAAGAACTGCCCGTGATCTTGATTACCAATGATGACGGCGTATCCGCTCCAGGTATTAAGGCATTAACAGAGGCAGTGATAGGACTAGGAAAAATCATTGTGGTGGCACCCGATAAACCACAATCAGGCATGGGACACGCCATTACCATTGGACATCCATTGAGACTTTCTAAAGTAAGCGGAATAGAAGGTGTAGAAACCTATAGCTGCAGTGGCACACCTGTTGATTGTGTAAAACTGGCGGTTGACAAAGTATTGCATCGCAAACCAGATATCTGTATCAGTGGCATTAATCATGGTGCTAATCACAGTATCAATGTAATTTACTCTGGCACCATGTCTGCCGCTTTGGAAGCATCTATTGAAGCCATTCCCAGCGTTGGTTTTTCATTACTAGATTATAGTTTAGAAGCAGATTTTACAGCAGCAAAAATTTATGCTAGACAAGTAGTAGAATTTGTACTCAAGAACAAAAACCTAGACAAACACCTTTGCTTAAATGTGAATGTACCTGCCATTGACGCTAAGCTGATCAAGGGAATCAAAGTTTGCAAACAAGCATATGCCAAATACGAGGAAAAATTTGACGAACGCAAAGACCCGCATGGCAGAAGGTATTATTGGTTAACTGGTGAGTTCATGAACTTTGATAAAAACAAAGACACAGATGATTGGGCACTCAAACACAATTATGTAAGCGTGGTACCTGTTCAATTTGACCTGACCCACTATGAATTGAAAAAGAAACTTGAAAAAACCTGGAAAATCTAATGTTCAAAAAAGACAATATTAAATTGGGTTTGTTTTTGGGTTTTCTCACACCCATCTTGGCCATGTTTGCTTATTACCTGATTCAGTTTAGACTGTTCAAACTAAGCGAATTCTTTCAAGTGATGTTGCAACAAAAATCATTGATGTCTGGCATCATCAGCATTTCCCTGATTGCCAACGCAGTGGTGTTCACTTTGTATATCAACAAACAAATAGACAAAACAGCCAGGGGCATTTTTATTGCTACTTGTATTTATGCATTATTAGCCTTGGTGGTGAAATGGTTTTTGTAACACTATTTTGAAACCTCATTTGGCTTGTTGGAATAAATCAATACATCCTTAATTTGAATGTTTCCAATGGGATCAGGGTTCAACCACTGAACGCTTACTTTGTGCTGCCCTTTTTCTAAGCCAAATTTGGTAAAAAGTTCATTTCTCCTAATTCTAAAATTGTAGGGCAACTGGACTAATTCCTTTTTGCCATCAATAGTAATGGCCACTTGAAAAACATAATTGGAGGTCTGCCCCCATTCATTGCTCATATTTGAACAAAGCGTGAAGCCAGTGCCATCAAATTCAAATTCATAATTACTTTTTAGAACATGCCCATTCCAGCCTAGCCACCTGCGTTCAATAGGATGTACTCCAGGAAATGAAACTTCATAAGCAACTGGCTTGGGTTCTTGGTATCGGATACTAACTTTGTCTTCATAAACTGAACCTCCATGAGCGCGAATCATTTGAGAAGCGTGCTGAAAGCCTAACTCATACATTTTGTTCAAGGAGATATTCGTATAAAAAAAATTCTGGTCTTCTATTGCGCCCAAGTTTTTACGCCAATAGGCTGGTATGCCACTATATCCCAACACGGCTCCTAATACTCCTGCAGCTGAAGATGGATTGCAATCAGCATCTTGACCTGATCTAGTGGCTATTTCTAAGGTTTTTGCAAAATCGCCACGGCCATATAATAAGCCCATAATCACATAAGCGGAATTTACCCTTGCGCTGATATCATAGGGCATAAATACTCCGTCTGGACAAGCAATGTCTTCGGTCCATTTTCTTTGTACTTCAAACCAGGTTCTTTTCCAATCATTGGGATATTGGTGAAACCAACCAATCACATCCTTCATACACTGGTAATACAAGCTTTTCTGAGGGATAGATTTGAGCGCTTCTGTAACAATGAATTCCATATTGTTACTCACAAAAGCAAGGCTATACATATTGGCAATATATACGCCCCCATAATAGCCTTCTCCATAATTCATGATATGTCCAACCTTATCACAAAGTGCTGATGCAGACCTAGCCATACCAGGATGCATGAGACCCGCAAAATCGGCTTCAATCTGAAAGTCAATATCATCTGCGTGTGGATTATTGGACCAGTGGCCCGATGCAGGGGCTTTCATGCCATTGAGTAAATTATACCTACCTGTTTGATTTGCATGCCAGAGTGGATAAGGCGCTCTCGCAAAGGCATTGGCAAAAGAATCCACTGGTCCATCTACCCCATATTTTTCAATCACGTCTACAAAACTCAAGTCCATATAGATATCATCAAACAACCCAGGTTCATGGTCAAAATAACGTTTGATAGCGCCATCAGGCCAAGGAATGGCTTGATAGTCATTCATCATGGTTCCCAAAAATTTGAACTCATAAGGCCCACCAAAAGTTACTCCAATGGTTTGTCCAGCCCATCCACCTTTGATTTTGTCTTTGAGTTGATCCTTGGTCAATTGAACCAATTGCTGGTCTTTAAGATTAACTCTTGATTTAGATTGAGCATGAATAGTT
>JBEAPC010000169.1:0-3873 GCA_041164585.1 Bacteroidota bacterium | reverse complement strand
AGCTTGTGCTAGTGGCGATGATGTCATTAAACAATTAAGAGATATTGGCGCCAGGGTGGCTGGATGATTTTAAGAGGCTACCAACAAAAAACCATTGAGCAACTATATGATTGGTTTAACGCTGAAAATATAGGCAATCCATGCCTTGTATTGCCAACTGGCAGCGGCAAAAGTCATATAGTCGCTGCATTGTGCAAAGATGCTCTGCAATCATGGCCTGATACTAAGGTATTGATGCTTACTCATGTCAAAGAGTTGATTGAGCAAAATTATCAAAAGATGATTTTTCATTGGCCAAATGCGCCAGTTGGAATTTACTCCGCAAGCCTTGGCAAAAAACAACTTGGAGAACCAATTATTTTTGCTGGCATCCAGTCAATCAGGAAAAAAGCAAATGAACTAGGTCATATAGACCTGGTAATCATTGACGAGTGCCATTTAGTTTCACATAAAGATGAAGGTGGCTATAGAAAATTATTAAATGATCTTTCTAACATCAATCCATCTTTGAGAGTTATTGGTTTGACTGCAACTCCTTACAGATTAGGGCATGGGCTGATTACGGATAAGCCTGCCTTATTTGATGCTTTGATCGAACCAGTTAGCATCGAGGAGCTGATCTATAAAGGGTATCTATCAAAGCTAAGATCAAAAATTACAAAGTCAAAGCTAGACACTACTGGCGTGCATAAGCGTGGCGGGGAATTTATAGAAAGTGAATTACAAGCTGCTATTGATACAGATGACAACAACGAAAGAGTAGTAAATGAAGTCATTAGTCTTGCAGAAGATCGTAAGGCATGGTTATTTTTTTGTGCTGGCGTAAAACATTCGCAAAGAGTTGCGGATGTATTGAGAGGACATGGCATTACAGCCGAGTGCGTAACAGGTGAAACGCCAAAAAAAGAACGTGAAAGGATTTTGAATGATTTTAGGAATGGTCATATAAAAGCAATTACCAATTCAAATGTTTTAACAACTGGATTTGACCACCCAGATATTGATCTAATTGTGATGATGCGACCAACCATGAGCGCTGGTCTTTACGTTCAAATGGCTGGCAGGGGTATGCGACTAAAAAGCCATACAGATCATTGCTTAGTCCTAGACTTCGCTGGAGTGGTGGCTACTCATGGGCCAATAACCAACGTGCAAACACCAAAAAAATGCGGTAGCGGAGATGGTCAAGCTCCAGTTAAAGTTTGCGAGAACTGTAATGAGCTAGTTCATATTTCTGTAATGGTTTGCCCTGCCTGCGGTCATGATTTTCCAATTCCTAAAGAAAAAAAACTAAAGCTACACAACGATGACATTATGGGTATCGAAGGTCAAGAGATGGCCGTTACCAGTTGGGAGTGGAGAAAACATATCAGTAGGGCTAGTGGCAAGGAGATGCTATCTGTTTCCTATTATGGCGCTTTAAGCGAGCCGCCAATAACAGAATATTTTGCAGTTTTACATGAGGGGTATGCAGGTCAAAAGGCTTTGCAAAACCTAGCCATCATTGCAAGAAATGCGGGCATGGTTTACAGCGACATCATGAATCTTACTGATCTTAATAAAGCAGCATCAATCCTAAACGCATCTCAACATCCAGATTCGATTGAGTTTAAAAAAGATGGCAAATATTACAGAGTTTTAAAAAGGACATGGGAATTATGAAAAGACACCAAGAGCCAAAATTTATAAGTGATTGGCGAGAATGGTTAAATGCTGGGCCACCAAAGTGCTGCCACACTTGCGACAATTACGACCAGTCTGGAAGTTGCATTAAATACGGCTCAATACCGCCGCAAGATTTTGCACAGTCAATAGACGCTTGTGCCGATTGGGTTTTGGAGATTCCATTTTGAGCGCTTTAATACCATCGGAAGATTACGAACAGTCGCAGTTTGTGAAGTGGTTTAGACAAACTTATCCAGGCATCCGAATTTACTCAATACCCAACGGCGGCTCTAGGCACATTGCCGAGGCAACCAAGCTAAAAGCGACTGGAGCATCTAAAGGGGTTCCTGACTTATGCGTTCCATCTTGGAGGCTGTATATCGAGATGAAACGAACGAAAGGAGGAAAATTAAGCGATGAACAGGCCGATTGGATAGATTACCTGCAAAGAGTTGGGTATGTAGTAATAGTGGCTTATGGGGCATTGGATGCCCAAAACAAAATAGAAAAAGGGGATTTTTATGAAAGAAAACAAGACTAAATTTGTAACTTTACGCATGACACCAGCCCTACACAATTTGATTAAAAGTGCCGCAAATGCTGAAGGTAGAACGGTTTGCGCCCAGATCAATTACTTTTTAGCCAAGAGCCTAGGGAAAACCCCTAGTAAATAATTTTTTTAATTGTGTTCTTTTGTGGTTTTTCTTGATATACTACTTTAGTTGTAAAAAATTAACAAAAATGAAAAAAGGAAATTAAAAATGTTTACAGCCCTTAACCCAGTAGAGTTTGCAGAAGTTATGTCAGTTGGTCGTCATATTCCTTCAGCATTTGAATCTAAAACTGATTTAGAAAAAGCTTGTCGTATGGATGAACTTGGCGATGCTTATAAAGCAAAAGGCGATATAGCTAGAGCAAAATATTGTTATGGTCAAGCTTTAAAGTATGCAATTAAAGCTGGCGTTTAATCAAATAGGGGATAAGTCCCCTATAAATAATTTTTAACAAAAAGGAAATTAAAAATGAACACAAAATCTTTTTTCACCGCAACAATTAAAACCGATGTATCCACTTATTTTATTGATCTTAAGTCTGGCGATGATTATCACAAGCTTAGAAACAAATACGCAGTAATCCACAATGGCGGAGCAGTTTACTTGGATACGCTTCAGGATTGTATTGAGTGGATTGAATCCTATGACCAAAGCCTATTAGCTCAAGCAGTTTAAAGATCGAAACAGGCGAAAGCCTGTCTAGGTGTTATGCGCCTACTGATGAGATCACGAAAAGGAAAAAAGGGAAAGAAAATGAAATACAAATTAAATGTAAAGCGTGATGTAGATATTTCAGAATCATTTGATTTAACTGATTACATCCTTAATTTGCCTAAAGGTTTTTGTTTTGTGTATGAAGGAACTCATGTGCAAGGCTTTGATAGCATGGAAGATTTGCGTAGGGCGGTTAAATTAGAAGTTGGGGAATGTGGTTGTAAAGATTGTGTTTCTAAATAAAGGGGGTAAGTGATGAAAACAACAGTAATTGATTGGGTAGGTGTAGTTCTTTTAGGGATCTTATTTGGCGTTATGTTCGCTTATGGATTATTAGGGGGATTTTGAAACGGAAATGAACCAAAGACAAAAGCAAATTTACGATTTCGTATTACAGAATCAGCCATGCAGGGCATCTTTAATTATTCAAACTCTAAATTGCAAAAAGAGTTACTTATACAAATTATTGAGTTCGGATATGTTTTTAAAAAGCGAAAGATTATATGACAAACCAGCAAATCCAAAAGGAGGAGGGCCTTATTACTTGTATTCTGTTAATCCGCACTACGTAGCAGATTCAAAACAAACAAGATCATCACTCCCAAAGCAGCATCCGTTAATGTCTGCTTTTTACGGAATTTAAAGATTTACAACCACACGAAAAGGAAAATAAATGATTGATTATGAGGATTTTGTAAAGTCCAAAAGAAGGCTAGAAATAGCTACAGGCCATAAACCTGATGAATTAAATGAATATCTAAAGCCATTTCAACATGCTATCGTTTCATGGTCCGTAAGACGTGGCAGATCAGCAATATTTGCTGATACAGGTCTAGGCAAAACAATTATGCAGTTATCTTGGGCTGATGAAGTCGCATTGCATACTGGTGGCAAAGTTTTAATACTTGCTCCTTTGGCGGTATCTGAGCAGACAATAAAC
>JBEAPC010000168.1:0-7626 GCA_041164585.1 Bacteroidota bacterium | reverse complement strand
CTTCCAATAAATCAAATCGGCTTTTGCCGTCTCGGTCCATTTTATTGATAAACACAATTACTGGGGTATCGCGCATGCGGCAAGCCTCCATGAGCCTTCTGGTTTGTGCCTCTACCCCATTCACAGAGTCAATCACCAAAATAACGCTATCCACCGCTGTAAGGGTTCTGTAAGTGTCTTCCGCAAAATCCTTGTGACCAGGTGTATCCAGAAGATTGATAGAAATGCCTTGATATTCAAAAGTCATCACTGAAGTAGCCACAGAGATACCACGTTGGCGTTCAATTTCCATGAAATCACTGGTAACGTGTTTCTTGATCTTATTGCTTTTTACGGCACCAGCTACTTGAATGGCACCACCAAATAGCAAAAACTTCTCGGTCAAAGTAGTTTTACCGGCATCCGGGTGCGATATAATGGCAAAGGTTTTCCTTCTGCTAATTTCTTTCTCGTATTTCATAACTATTCATTCATCCTTTCTGGCTAACCAAAAACAGGTTCGTTTTCAAGGCGGCAAAGGTAAGGCTTGCCAAGCGTTTTTAATAGCTGATCTGTTGATGGGTTGATTTTCCATTCTCCAAGCGCACGATATACAATTTATCGTACTCATTATCACCCAAATTGGGATAGCTAGCATTCCCTGTTAAAAGATTTACCAAACCAGGCACCGTGTTAGAATGACCTACCACCAATATGGTTTTACCCTTCCAGCTCTTAAGTAGCAATGCCAAATCGGCCTGCTTACTGGGATCATAGGTTTGAATTTCCACACCCAATTTGGCAGCAATGGGCATTGCCGTAGTTCGGGTTCTGTTATATTTTGTTGAAAAAATGGATTGAATGGGATATGATTTTAAAACAGAAACCAAATGATCAGCCCTGATTTTACCTTGTGCAGAAAGCGGTGGATCAGCCTGCATTTGGGTAGAACCCGCAGCAGTAGTGTCTTTCTCGGCATGCCTAACCAAAATAATAGTAGTACTGCTGTCTTTTTGAGCAGCTACAGAGAAACTAAAACTTCCAATGAAAACAAAAATTAGGAGCAGGATTTGGCACGGTTTTTTCATACTTGTAGTTGGTGATTTTATTACCCTTTTAAAAATAGACAAATTTACCTTTCTATGAGAGCCTTATTGACCCTGTTTTTTAGTTGTTGCTTGTTAACCAGTCAAGCGCAATCTCTTTCCAATCTGTTAAAGCCCAGTAAAACAGGAAGCGTAGCAGGATTACAACAAGATGAAATTGCCAAAGGCCTCAAAGAAGCATTACAAGTAGGTGCTGATAAAACCATCCAACAGCTAACCCAAACCGATGGGTTCTTTGGAAACGCAGCTATTAAAATTTTAATGCCACCAGAGGCAGAGAAAATTGAAAAATCCTTGCGCAGCCTTGGTTTTAACAAACAGGTAGACGATGCCATATTAACCATGAATCGGGCTGCTGAAGACGCTGCCAAACAAGCCGCGCCTTTATTTGTAAAAGCCATTCAAGAGATAAGTTTAGAAGACGCCATTGGCATTTTAAAAGGGGATGATAAAGCTGCTACCACCTATTTACAAGGTAAAACCAATACGGCATTATCAGCAGCTTTTAGACCAAGTATAGAACAGTCATTAGAAAAAACTGGTGCCACCAAACAATGGAATAGCATTGTTACCCAATACAATAAATTTACGTTCAAGAAAATCAATCCAGACTTAGCAGGATATGTAACTGAAAAATCACTGACAGGAATTTTTACGCAAATAGCTTTGGAGGAACAACAGATCAGAAAAGACCCATTGGCAAGGTCTAGTGATTTACTAAAAAAGGTTTTTGGGAAGTCTAACTAATAGCGTTATTAGAAACCACCAATTAATCCATCAATGGAATTGGTTTTTTGAACAATACTTCTAATCTGCGTATCCAATTCATTGGCACTTTGAATCAAGTGCTCTAATATGTCTTTGTTATTAACAGTATTGTTGTTGTTCAAGACTTCAATAACGCCCAAGATATTGGCCAATGGTCTGCGCACTTCGTGTGATTGAATAAAGGCAATATCTCTCAAAGCTTTGTTTTGGGACTTGAGCTTTTCTTGTACCAACACATCGTCCGTGACATTTCTATTGGTTCCAATTAGACGAATAACTTTACCGTTCTCCGCTTTTTTAACAATGGCATGAGATTCAACAAAACGAATCATGCCGTTGGTAGTGATGATTCTATATAAAGCTGAATCCATGTCTTTTTTACCAGACACCAATTCTCCAATAATTTCAATCATCATATTCATATCATCTGGATGCATCAATTTTTTCCAGATTTTGAATGGAGATAAATCAGCGTCTTTGGAATAACCATAAATATCAAACATGGTATCATCCCAAATCACGTGATTATTGTTTTTAATATCAATTTCCCAAATACCAATTTTGGCTGAATCAGTTGCTAGCGTTAGACGCTGCAATAATTCTTCCTGCTGTTGCTGTGCCTGTTTGCGTCTAGTAATATCGTTTTCAATGGTCATGAAACCAAGGTGCTTTCCCTTCTCATCAAACAATGGTTGAGAATCCACTTCTAACCAAACTTGCTCCCCACTTTTTACAAAACTGTGGAATTCGTCTTTGAAAGGTAACTTATGGTCCAGTGCGTATCTAAGTCGTTTTTTAGAATCCTCATCAGCGTCTGGCCCTTCTAAAGAGAACCCTATTTTCTTTCCTTTAATCTCATCCAAACTATAACCACTAATTCTAGTAAAACCTTGGTTCACCCAAATAATATTTTCATCGGCATCGGTAATCATCACCGAATTGGTGGTACTATGCGCCACCATGGCCAAGCGTTTCACTTCGTCCTGACTATAGGCCAATGCTTGTTCCACATGTTTCTGAACCGTAATATCAAAGATGCACCCGTCTAAATAAGACAAAACTTGGTTGTTATCATATACCCCTTGCCCTCTTTCAAAAACCCAACGCAGATCACCTTCTTTATGAACCACCCTATATTCAATGGCGTATTGTTGCTTTTTGTGTATGGCTTCTAGTATGGTTTGCTTAACTAAGGCCTTATCATCTGGGTAAATTAAAGCTGAATAACCGTCCTTTTTATTATTCATGAAATGCGATGCAGGAAAACCAGTTAGATTTTCAATTTCATTACTGATAAATACTACAGAAAAGTCTTCATCGCCCAAGCACCTGTAAATGACACCAGGTATATTATTGACCAATGAGATGAATTGTTCATCATTCATCTTATTGGCAAGGGCTGGAGCTGCATGCACCCGTTGGTGGTCATCCAAACTACTATTATAGGGTTCTTTCTTGGTTACATCGTGCCCCACACAAATAATGGCCATGGCAGTGCCTGACTCATTTCTAACACAGGATAGCTCCCACTGAGTCCAATTATAATCGGTTTCGTCTGTGGCTTTTCTAACAGTAATCCCAACAGATTTTCCTGGAGACTTGATACAGGCTTTTGCCGCAGCATTACAAAGTGATACGTCATGTGCGTAAACAGTATTGCTAAAATGGGTGCCTAATAATTGATTGGTAACAAATGAAAATTTCTCCTGAAAGAGTGGATTTACATACAAATACCCACCGCTCAGATCCGTAATGACTACGGAAAAGACACGGGAATGCAACAGCTGTTGCGGAAGTAGTTGATCTACTTGCAGTTGATTCATTACGGGTACGGTGTTAGGGATTAACAAACATGAAGAAAATATTAACAGTCAGGAAATTTGCGGATTAATCAAATTCCAAGACCATGTGTTAACATTAACAACATATTCTAACCTCTAAAATAGTGATTTAAAGGAGTTTAACGGCTTTAACACATTTTATTTTTATAAAATACAAATTAGTTGGTATAAAAAAAGGGCTGATATCAGCCCTTTTTAAAATATGTATGTAGAAAGCTTAAATGTCAATTGCTTCACCATAAGCCATGGCAGTTGCTTCTTTCAAAGCTTCGCTCATGGTTGGGTGAGGGTGTACAGCATTCAAAATTTCATGAGCGGTAGTTTCTAATTTTCTAGCAACCACGGCTTCAGCAATGATTTCAGTTACATTAGATCCAATCATATGACATCCTAAAAATTCGCCATATTTGGCATCATAAATCACTTTTACAAAACCCTCTGTGGCACCACTAGCACTTGCCTTACCGCTTGCCATAAAGGGGAATTTACCCACTTTCAATTCATAGCCAGCTTCTTTAGCAGCTTTTTCAGTCATACCAACACTGGCAATTTCTGGTGTGCAATAAGTACATCCTGGAATATTACCATAATCCATGGCTTCAGGTAAATGATGTAATTTCTTCTCATTGTATCCAATAAACTCAGCAGTATTAATTCCTTCTTTGCTTGCAACGTGTGCCAAAGCCTGACCAGGAGTACAATCGCCAATGGCATAAATACCAGATACAGATGTTTGGTTGTATTTATCTACCAGAATCTTTCCTTTTTCGGTTTTGATCCCCAATTCTTCCAAACCAATGTTTTCAATATTGGCAACTACACCTACGGCACTCAATACAATATCCGCTTCTAAGAAGATTTCACCAGACTGGGTTTTTACTTTGGCTTTAACACCTGCTCCGCTTGTGTCTACAGACTCTACAGAAGCATTGGTCATAATATCAATGCCTTGCTTCTTATATTGCTTTTCCAATTCTTTAGAAATGTCTTCGTCTTCAACAGGAACAATTCTTGGCAAGAATTCAACAATGGTTACTTTGGTACCCATGCTATTGTAGAAATAGGCAAACTCAACCCCAATGGCGCCACTACCTACCACAATCATGCTTTTGGGTTGTGTAGGCAAAACCATTGCTTCGCGATAGGAAATAATTTTTTTACCATCAACTGGCAGGTTGGGCAATTGCTTGGCCCTTCCACCTGTTGCTATAATAATGTGTTTGGCTTCTACTATTTGTTTTGCACCGTCTGCTGCGGTAACTTCTATCTGTCCTTTGGCTTTGATTTTACCATAGCCCATGACCACGTCAATCTTGTTTTTCTTCATCAAGAACTGAACACCCTTGCTCATTTTATCGGCTACGCCCCTACTTCTTCCAATAACACCACCAAAATCATGGCTAATATTATCTGCAGAAATACCATACGCTTTGCTATGTTTCAAGTAGTCATACACTTGTGCGCTTTTCAACAAAGCTTTGGTGGGAATACAACCCCAGTTTAAACAAACGCCACCAAGACTTTCTTTCTCAATGATCGCTACTTTAAAACCCAATTGTGATGCACGAATAGCCGCTGGGTATCCACCCGGTCCGCTTCCTAGAACAATTACGTCATATGCCATGGCTGATAAACTATTTTTTTTAATGAATAAAAGAAGTTTGTGGGTCTTCTTAAGGATTGCAAAATTACTGTCAAAACCGCAAACCGAAAAAAGAGAGTTGTTAAAGCTGCAACTTATTCAAACATGACCCTGATGGATTGATAAAACCATTTATTTTCTACATTGGCGCGGTTTTGTTGCAACTGTTCATTGAATACCTGAAATCCAAAAAGTCCGGCCATATTTCCATTTCTTAATGAGAGCTCTAAATACCCTGCAGAATTAAACCATGCCAACTTTTCGGTACCTGGAACATCTGTATAATTACTTGATATTGTGTCAAATGCCTCATCTCTTCTAAAGTAAATCTTGAATTTTCTACCCTTGCCATGTTGATCAAAATCCGCCTTGGTAATATTGATAACCACATTCTCAAAACTATCAATGAATAGAATTTGACCTTCCATCCAATCCTGCCCAATGGTTGGTTTTAGTGGGTATCGTTCAACAATAGGTTTGGCAATAGCCCCTTTAAAACTTAAGGGCTTTCCACCTGTACTTGGAATAATACTTTCCGCAATTAGCTGGGTTAACTCCAATAAGGTTTTTTGCCCCTTTACCGGAATGGCCATTAACTCTTTGGGGATTTCTCCTGTAATCATGGTCAATATGCCATTGTCTGGACAAATAATTACCTGTTGGCGATATTGGGCAACCAATAATTGCTTGGGGGCTGCTTCAAAAAAATTGACAATGACTAAATGCAAACTTCCTGGCGGATAATATTTAAAGGCATTGGAACAGATATAAGCCGCTTGGGGAAAATTGGTCTGAGACAAATAATGCGTAATATCATTAATAAGAAAACTCGGATCTACAGATAGGAATTGTCCTTTAATGGCTCCAACGAGATAATCGCGTTGACCAATATCAGTTGTCAGCGTTAAGATGGGCATTCATCAATCATAACGCTAGCCTGATGCTTTTATTTTACAAGCACACCATCTTGATAGAAAAATTTATTCACCAACTTATCTGCCAAAGAAGGGAAAAATCTATTGAGAAAGACAGTCCGTTTTCCTGTAAAAGTTAAAACAATGGTTCTTTTTCTTTTTTCAATAGCTTTTATAATATGAAATGCACAGGTTTCTGCACTCATCATGGCGCCTTCATTCATGGGAGATTCGCCTTGAGACTTACCAGACTTATTCAAAGCTACATTGCGAATATTGGAAGTAGTGAATCCCGGACAAACCCAAAGTACATTTGTACCACTATGTAATAATTCAGTTCTAAGTGCTTCTAAAAATCCATTTACCGCAAATTTACTGGCTGAATATCCACTTCTACCGGGTAGCCCTCTATAACCTGCAATGGATGATACCCCAACTACAGTACCATTATTTTTTAATATATAAGGTAGAGCAAATTTTGTACAAGCCACTGTACCCCAAAAATTGATATCCATTACCTTTCTAATCGTATCCAGTTCCACCTCTTCTACTTCAGAACGCATGCTAATACCCGCATTATTGATTAATATATCAATGCTTCCAAATGTTTTAACCACTACATCAATAAACTGACGACATTCTTGTTCCTTGCTTACATCGGCTGTATGCACCAATAATGGCTTACTGGCATACTTACTCTGGATGGCATAGAATTTATCATAATTTCTGCCGCAGGTAGCCACTTTGGCTCCTAAATTCAAGAAAGACTCTACCAAAGCTTTTCCAATTCCATCGGATCCACCGGTAATAACAACAACTTTATTTGCAAAATAGGACATAAGGATATGTGTATAAATGTCAAAATTAAGCAGTTAATACAGGATTGTGGAAATTTCTGTGTGTAATTAAAATAAAATAGATGCATAAAAATTTGGCTGGTTTTATAAAACGCCTATTTTTGCACTCCCAAATACGAAAACAGAAGCAATTCTGACTAGTAGATTCCGTAGCTCAGTTGGTAGAGCAATACACTTTTAATGTATGGGCCCTGGGTTCGAGTCCCAGCGGGATCACAAAGCTCCTCAAGAAATTGAGGAGCTTTTTTTATGCCATATGCTAAACCAAAATTAAAAGCCCCCAAGGCTTTCTTCAAAAGCCACAGTAAGACCTAAGCGTATGCGCAACAAGCTAGCTTGATTGCGCAGTAGCGAAGGTCTTACACGAGCGCAGCGAGGGCTTTTGAAGAAAGCCTATTGCAAAACTTAGTTTTAAAGCTCTTGCAATTGTAGGTGTTTCAGCAACCCTCATAAATAAAAATCTCCCTTATTTATAAAGCAGCTTTGCGCTAGCTCAATGCGTAAGGGAAGTCGGCGAAG
>JBEAPC010000167.1:0-5609 GCA_041164585.1 Bacteroidota bacterium | reverse complement strand
GAGCTAGATTTTTTACGCTGATTTCTTTTGCTGGCATGCCTTTTAAACCAGGGATGGTAATATAGGCATTGGCTTTTGCCTCATCGGCCAAAGCGCTACCAAACTGCACCTTCATGGCTTCTGCCTGGCTTTTCAGCACACCCAGACCCAAACGGATATCGTTGGTAATATTCTCACCACCAAATGGAATTACGGCAGTATGTTTTAAAATACCTTCATAGAAAACGGCTAGGTCAGAAGTACCACCACCAATGTCCAAAATGGCAACACCGGCTTCCATGTCTATCTCACTCATTACCGCACTTGCAGAAGCCAAAGGCTGTAACACTAGGTCTTTGGTAGAGAGTCCGCTCCTTTCCACCGCGCGATTAATATTGCGGATGGCGTTTCTGTCTCCAGTAATAATATGGAAATTAGCACCCACTTTAACACCGTTAAATCCAACGGGATCCTTGATGTTCTGGATATTGTCTACATGAAAATCCTGAGGAATCACGTCAATAATTTGGTCTCCAGCAGGAATAAAAGTCTTGCGTTGGTTGTTTACCAATTGGTCAATCTCCCAACCTTGAATCTCATTATCTGGCTCTTGTCTTACCATGTCGCCACGGGTTTGCAAGCTCTTGATATGATGACCGGCAATACCTACGTATACCTCTTTCACTTCTAAATCAGGATTGCTTTCATAGCAATTAGCCAAAGCCTGTTGAATGGCTTTGATGGTCTGGTCAATATTCAAAACTTGACCATGTTGAACCCCACTACTATTGGCCCTACCAAAGCCCAGGATTTCTAATTTGCCAAACTCATTTTTCCTTCCTGCGATGGCTGCAATCTTGGTGGTACCGATGTCCAGACCAACAATGATGGGCGATTCATTGAGACTCATAAAATAGCTATTTAGTTGTTAACGGATTATTGTTTGATTTATTGTTTTTAACTGGCTTTGAAGGCTTCTTTGTTTTGTTTTTATTAGAAGGCAATACTGCTTTGGGTTTTGCTGTTGCAACAGCGGGTTTAGCAACCGGCTTAGTTGCTGGAGGTGTCACCAACTTTGATGGTAGCGTTGCTGTCTTAACAGGAATCGCCGCAGGCTTTGTGCTCAAAGGCTCTTCTTCCACCGGAATGGGCAAGGTCTTTACAGAAAGATCCAGCAAGCGTTGCTTGGCTAATGCTGAGTCAATAAATGCTTTCTCAGTACCCCTTTTAACTGCCACTACTTGGTTGCTAAAACGGATGTCTAACTTTTCATAAGTATTGAGACCTTGTTGCACAAGAGCTTGTTCATAAAAGGCGTTCAACCTTTTGAATTTACCCTCTAAATGATCAGCTCCACCCAATAAAATAATATGATTACCTATCATGGGTATGAGTTCAAATTGACTTTGTGGATCAATATTTACTTGTTGAATCTGTGCCATCCAAAAAGAATCCGCCAAGATTTGTTTAGACAGATCTACTACCCCTTGCAAAACCAGACTATCGGGATGAGCCAATACGGGTTTGTCTGATGGAAAGTTGGTAAACACAGGAACTTTGGCACTGATTTTTTCACTTAAAGGCAAACGCAAACCCATACTGTCTACATAAAAAGAACCTCCACCAATATGAAACACCCTTGCTACTGGTTGTCTTTCTTGAATATGCACTTGCAGTGCTTGGTTATTGTCAAAATATAGTTCCGCATGGTCTACCCAACTATTGGCTTCCAATAAATTTTCTAGATTTCTGAGATTGGTCTTGGTGGTTGGATTGCCAATGACTTTGCCGTTGGTATTGATCAAAGCCAAAATATCTTGCTCGTCTAAGAACATATGTTGTTCCGCACCTACAATTTCAATTTGAATAGCAGTACAAAGTTTCTGAGACTTCTTAGTAATGGCCGCGCCAAATAATACAACAGCACCAATGCCAAACACTAACCAAAGGGTTTGGATAATGCGTTTTTTCCACGGTATGTTTTTAAAACTGATCAAGATGCCAAAATGTTTTTAACCTGTTGAACCAAAACATCTATATCTCCTGCGCCAGCCATGACTACTAAATCTGGTTTGTTTACTTCCATCCAAGCCAACATGGCTTCTTTCTCTAACACAGCTTTATCTGCTATCTGCATCTTGTCTAAAATGCTATAACTAGTTACGCCTTCCATGGGTAATTCTCTAGCAGGGTAAATAGGAAGAAGGATTACTTGGTCTGCCAGGTCAAGACTTTCTGCAAATTCCTTTGCAAGGTCATTGGTGCGGCTAAACAAGTGTGGTTGAAATACCAGCACCATTTTTTTGTTGGCAAACAAACTTCTTACGCCAGTAATGAGTGCGCGCAATTCTTCTGGATGGTGGGCATAATCATCAATCAACACTTGACCAGGTTGGTTAACAATGTATTCAAACCTTCTTTTCACACCTTTAAAATCCGCAATTGCTGCGCGAATCTTTTCGTCTTCAATGCCCAAATATTTGGCCACCGTAATAGCAGCAATGGCATTTTCAATATTGTGTAAGCCACCCATGGGTAACATTACATCTGATACCATAAAGTTGTTAAACTGTACATCAAAACAATAAGCGCCTTGCACCACTTGCAAATTCACCGCTTTTACATCGGCTAATGAATTTTGATAATCATAGTGGTATTGGTGCGCCGCTGTTAATTCAGCACTGCGTTTCATACCATACTTGCTCACTAGACAACCACCAGGTTTTAGCTTTTGTGAGAATTCAACAAAAGCATCAGTAACCGCTTCGGGTGTTCCATAAATGTCTAAATGGTCTGGGTCCATTGAAGTTATCACGGCCACATCAGGAACCAATTTTAGAAAACTACGGTCATATTCATCCGCTTCTACCACCACTACATTTCTTTCACTGCTCCAGAAATTGGTTTGATAGTTAGCAGCAATGCCACCCAGAAAAGCATTACAACCATAACCTGAATGACGCAACAAATGTGCAATCATAGAAGTAACGGTAGTCTTGCCATGGGTACCTGCAATACAAATATTAAAAGAAGATTCAGTGATCATTTGTAATACATCGCTGCGCTTGACAACGGAAATTCCTTTTTGTCTATAGTACACTAATTCGGCCTGTGTTGCAGGAATAGCAGGTGTATACACTACTAAGTCTGGGTTCTCAGGAATCAGGTCAAGTCTTTCTTCATAGTGAATAGGAATGCCCGATGCTTCCAGTGTTCTGGTTAAAACAGTGCTGGTTTTATCATACCCACTAACGGCAATATTTTTGGAATGAAAATATCTAGCCAAGGCACTCATGCCAATGCCACCAATGCCTATAAAATAAATGGTTTGTATGTTGCTTAACTTACTCACTTGATGGTATTCAATATGTTTTTGGCAATTAAAATATCTGCGTTGTTAATAGCTATGGCCTTGCTGTTCTTTTCAAACAAATGAATGCTAACAGGGTCTTTGGCCAACTGAATGGTTTTATTGACTAACAAGGTTTTCACGTCTGCGTCTTTGATCATCAAAGCTGCTTGACGCTTAACCAAGGTTTGTGCATTATGTGTTTGGTGGTCTTCAGCCGCGTGTGGATAGGGTACAAAAATGGCCGCCTTACCTGCTACACAAATTTCTGTAACAGACATCGCGCCAGCCCTACTAATTACCAAGTCTGCCGCTGCATAAGCTTTGTCCATGTCTTGGATAAAACTGTCTACCCAAATATTGTTCATGCCCATTGCCTTTGACTGATAATAGTCAGCATTGGGTTTACCTGTTTGCCAAATTAATTGCAGGTTATTCAAAGCAAAAGCTTCTAAGTTTAAGGCTAGTGCATCATTAATAGACTTGGCACCCAAACTTCCTCCAATGGCCAAAACGGTTTGTGTGTTGGTATCTAATCCAAAATGCTTTAGCGCATCTTCTTTTGAAATACTTGCTTGCGCGATGGCTTTTCTTACAGGATTACCTGTGATCATCAATTTATCTGCAGGGAAAAATTTGTCCATTCCTTCTGCAGCCACATAAATTTTTGTTGCTTTTTTAGCCAAGTATAAATTGGCTTTACCCGCAAAGGAATTGCTCTCGTGAATAAAAGTGGGAATGCCTTTTGCCTGTGCCAATCTTAAAACGGGTAAGGTTGAATAACCACCAACACCAATCACGGCATCGGGTGGGAAGGATTTAAATATTTGACGCACCTGAAAAAAGCTCTTGATCAATTTTAGGGGCAGACCTAGGTTTTTGAACAAGGAACTTCTATTAAGTCCCGCAATGGTAATGCCCTTGATTTGATATCCAGCCTGAGGCACTTTTTCCATTTCCATCTTACCAGTTGCCCCAACAAATAAGAACTCCGTATTGGGTTCCAAAGCTTTGATGGCATTGGCAATGGCAATGGCCGGGAAGATATGTCCTCCGGTACCGCCTCCTGCTATGATGATCTTTTTGTTCATTTATTTTTCCCACCCCGCCCTGCGGGCACCCCTCCCGCAAGCGGTAGGGGAATTTTTAATTTTAAAAAAAATCTTTCCTATACCATTACTCCCGGTTCTGGATTCCCAACGGTTGGTATGGGAATAGGTGCCGGTTCTTTTCCTTCCATTTGTTCTACGTTTCTAGCCACACTTAAGATTAATCCAATGGCGCAACAAGTGAATAGGAAGGAGCTACCACCCATACTCACAAGCGGCAAGGTTACACCCGTTACTGGAACCAAGTTTACATTCACCGCCATATTGGCCACAGCTTGAATGACCAACGTAAAGCTCAACCCCAATGCTAAGAATGCGCCAAATGCATACGGACATTTTCTAAAAATGCGAATACACCTAAAGAGAAAAACCAGATAAATAAATATGATAAACGCCCCACCCAGTAGTCCATACTCTTCTATGATGATGCTATAAATAAAATCGTTGTAAGCCTGTGGCAAAAAGTTTCTTTGACGGCTATTACCTGGTCCAAGACCCATGAGCATACCACCGTTAGAAATGGCTATCTTGGCTTGTTGTACTTGGTAAGGCGTTTCCTTTTCAGAAGCATACATAAAGTCTTGCACGCGCTTGACCCAGGTACCAAATCTTCCAATAGATTTTGCCTCTTCCATCTTACCTGTCTTAACCACTTCCGTTTTTGCATTCCCATCATGCGTTAGTACGGCCACGGATACAATTAAACAAACAGGAATCATGGCCACCAAGATGACTAAGAAAATATGTTTGATGCTCACCCTTCCAATAAACATGAGCAACAAAGAAGTAGCTCCTGTTAGTAACGCGTTGGATAAGTTAGCGGGCATGATTAAGGCACAAATAATCAAAACCGGTGTTACCACCGGTAAAAATCCTTTTTTAAAATCTTTGATCACTTCTTGCTTCTTACTCAGCATTTTACTTAAGTACATAAAGAGCGCCAGCTTGGCAAAATCACTGGTCTGCACGGTCATGTTGATGATGGGCAATTTGATCCACCTGCTTCCTTCATTAATTCTAGCACCAAAGAAAAGGGTGTAGATCAATAGCGGAATGGATAACATGAATAGCACAGTGGCTACTTTTGAAAACAAAGTATAGTTAACCCTATGCAGAAAATAAATTAGGGTAAACCCAATCAACGAAAAAGATACTTGCTTGAATAAGTACAC
>JBEAPC010000166.1:0-4572 GCA_041164585.1 Bacteroidota bacterium | reverse complement strand
GGACACTGTTTCAAAAAGAATATTTGTTTTACCCAATTGCTATATTGATATTCCTAGCGGATTCACTCCAAATGGAGATGGCCTAAATGATTTCTTATATCCATTAAATGCGTTTAAGGCAATTGACTTAATATTTAGAGTCTACAATAGATTTGGGCAAGTGATATTTGAAACTAAGGATTGGAAAAAGAAATGGGACGGAAGGGTTAATGGAATGTTGCAACCAAGCGGAACTTATGTTTATTTACTTGAATATACTCATAAAGACACTGGAAAAAAGCAAGTGCTAAAAGGGACCACTGTTTTAATTAGATAGCTTGCTTTAACCGATCTGCTACAAATAAGGAATTCGCATTTTTCTTAATAATAAGATCCTGCTGATTCCTAAAATCCACTTTGCTTTTATAGGTCTTTACAAAAAAGGTACTAATCCAAAACTGTTGATGGAATAAAAAACTTGGATTTTTCACCAAAAAGTCTGGCATCAAATGATGCCATTTATAGCCCTGCTTTTTGAAATAATTTTTGCATTCATTTTCAAATCCCAGTTCTTCCGCAGCAGCTAAAACAGCATCTCTTTGACACCTTGAATGAGAAAAAGGCTTTATAATGCGACACTGAAATCCATATAAAAACAAATGGTCTTTTACTTGTTTATAATTTTGATACCTAGACCTAGCATCACATTGGGGGAAAATTGGAGGGAATACCAAACAAAACAATAAAAACCACCTAATCATTGGATTACCTGACTGAGCCCAAGTTATTAAATGAAACTGTTTAAAACAAGCAACAATCAACATTACCTCAACAATGGTCATGAGATGCAATAAATAACCCAATCTATAGTAGGTTACAATGAATGGCCGATGGTTTATTCCCCCTAGTATCATGAGAATAAATATATAAAAATCCATTGAATATGAAACTCAGTAACATCCAACTATTTCACTCCTGCCAACAAATCGGCACTTGTAAAACCAAGGGGTAGCAAATCATGTGCTTTGGGTACTTCATAAACAGCTCCTATTTCACCAGCTAAAAGTAAACGAATGCTTTGCAGGGTTTTCATTTCAAACTCTAACAAACTTTGTCTACAAATGCCACAAGGACTAATTGGATTGTCACTTTTCCCCATTTCATTCTTGTAACTGATGGCCATTTCAAGTATGGGAACTTCTGGATAAAGCGATGATGCTACAGACAAAAGCACCCTTTCTGCACAGATACCTACTGGGAAACTTGCATTCTCTTGATTGCTTCCTTTTAAAATGACTCCATTTTCTAATCTTGCAGCCGCTCCTACTCTGAATTTTGAATATGGGGCATACGCTAATCCTGTGGCGGATTTGGCAGCGTTCATCAATTCCTGATCTGCAGCATTCAATTCTTGGATGGATTCATATGCTGTGTAGGAAAATTGCAGTTCCATCTTTTTCATAAACCTATATTTAGACAAAAAGTCCCCATAGCAACAGCTATGAGGACCCCCTAACGGCTATTAAAGATAGTCTATTTGATACTATTGAACAAGCGTTTCCACCTAGGTCCATTTTCATAGCTAAACCAGATTAGAGATGCTTTACCCACAATATGTGTTTCAGGAACAAAGCCCCAATACCTACTATCTTGACTACGGTGTCTATTATCACCCATCATCCAATAATAATTATAAATGGGGGTATATTGAGTGGTTTCCTTACCATTAATGATAAATTTCCCATTCGCTTCTTCCAATTTGTTGTGCTCATAATCAGCAATCAACCTACGATACAAAGCAATATTTTGAGTTGAAAGTGTAATTGGTTCTCCCTTCTTTGGTATTTTAATAGGTCCAAAATTGTCCAAGGTAAAAGGAAAGTTCACATCATCAAAAGGGAAATAACCACCTACATATCCGTTTGAATACAGCCCTATTGACTTGATATTGGGTTGCTGTTTTAACTTGGCCATTTCTACTGGCGTCATATTGAAAACAAAGGTATTGGGTTTGTTTTCATAAGGTATAATTTGCCCTTTTGTATCTTCAACATTTACACCAAGTTCCTCTTTTAAAAATTCTTCTGAAAATGGCGAACCATTTGTTTCAACCACATATTCTGTTTGTGAAGCACCAGGCAAATACGCTGGTTGGCCGTTGACAAATAATTGGGCATCTTTTAATTGCAATATATCTCCAGCTTCTGCTACACAACGTTTGATATAATTATCGGTTTTATCCATTGGATGAACCAAGATGGGGAACTGGGCTATTAATGCTTCACGATCACCTTTAAACTGTGTTCTAAGAATATCATAATAAGGTTGTTTGCTTCCATACTCAGGCAGGTTAATAATGGTGTCCCCAGCTGGAAAATTGAATACCACCACATCATTCCTTTTTACAGGTGTAAATGCAGGCAATCGTTTATAGGGAATTTGAATCCATTTAAGATAAGAGGGGGTTGTAATAGACCCTGGCATGGTATTGTGGACAAAGGGAAAAGACAAAGGCGTTTGAGGAATCCTTGGGCCGTAGCTCATCTTATTGACAAACAAAAAGTCATTGACCAATAAAGTCTTCTCCATACTTTCAGAAGGAATCACATAGGCTTCAAATACAAATGTTCTAATTAAGGTTGCAGCAACTATAGCAAAAACACCAGCATCAATCCATTCTCTTGATGCAGGTTTATGGTATAAAGCCATTACAGAGGGTCCGTGAAATACGGTATCTTTTGTAAAACCCAAATAAGGGAAATAAATAAAGGGTACAAAAATAGTAGCAGCGTGATCCAACACAGTCACTTTTTTGAACTGCATCACAAAGATGATGGTAATCCAAATGGTAATAAATTGTCCGGCAATTGGTATTAATTGAAACCAAAACCAATACTTTTTAATGGCTGTTTTTTCAACAATCAACCAAGTATTGTAAAAAGGCAAAAAGGCTTTCCAAGGCTCAATACCTGCTTTTTTAAACATACCATACATGCCAGCATGCCAACCTATCACTCCAATAACAAATAAAATCAATCCCATTGTTTCTGATTATAGTAACAAAAATATCCTTTTCAAACCGAGATTAGCCCCAATATGGATAAAGTTTTCTTAAATAAGCCATTTATGGTAACACATAATTTTTAACGTCATCAACCTGTATGGTCTTTCCTGAAAGTATGATAAGTCTTTCTACCACATTTCTTAATTCCCGAATATTTCCAGACCAAAAATGTGCTTGCAACGCTTCAATTGCTTTTTTGTCAATGGCCTTTGGCGATTGTCCATAATCAGCTGCAATATCAATTAAAAACTTTTCTACCAGTTCGGGAATATCATCTAGGCGTTGATTCAATGAAGGCACATGAATTAGTATGACCCCAAGGCGGTGATATAAATCCAGTCTAAATTGCTTTTCCTCAACTTCCTTTAATAAGTCCTTATTGGTAGCAGCCACAACCCTAACGTCTACATTAATTTCTTTGTCTCCCCCTACCCTTGTGATTTTTCCTTCTTGTAAAGCACGCAGCACTTTGGCTTGGGCCGATAGGCTCATATCTCCAATTTCATCTAAGAAAAGTGTACCACCATTTGCTTGTTCAAACTTTCCAACCCTTTGTTTAATGGCAGAAGTAAAAGAGCCTTTTTCGTGTCCAAATAATTCGCTTTCTATTAGTTCTGATGGAATGGCGGCACAATTCACTTCTACTATTGGACCAGCGCTACGAAGACTTTTTTCATGCAACCACCTTGCTACTAATTCTTTTCCAGTTCCATTCTCACCAGTAATCAATACCCTAGCATCTGTAGGCGCCACTTTATCAATGGTTTCCTTTATTTTTTTGATAGCACCACTATTCCCAATAATTTCTTGCACTTTGGATACCTTTCTTTTCAATACTTTGGTTTCTTTAACCAAATTGGTTTTATCCAAGGCATTTCTAATAGTGATTAATAGCCTGTTCAAATCTGGGGGCTTGGAAATATAATCATAAGCTCCTTTTTTAACTGCGTCTACAGCAGTTTCTATATTACCATGACCACTAATCATGATCACAGGCGTTTCTGAATTGGCTGCAACAACGGCATCTAAAAACTCTAGACCGTCTAATTTGGGCATTTTAATATCACAAAGTATCAGGTCATAGCCATTTTGTTTGAATTTCTGCAAACCCTCCTCCCCATCAGAAGCCTCATCTACTTTAAACCCTTCATTACCCAAAATGTCTTTCAACACATTGCGAATAGATCTTTCATCGTCTATGATTAAAATATGGGCCATGGTAGTATTTTTTACTAAGTTAAAGATTGATCCGTTAGTGGAATTGTAAATTGAATCCAAGAAAAAAGTTCCGTTCAGAAGCAGGATTATAAAATCGCCTTCCGGCGGCATTGATATCATTACCCAAACTATAGGTTTGATTGAGCAAATTGTCTATTCCTCCAAAAAAATGTACCTGCCATTTACCTATTTTTTTCTTGTAACCTGTTTTGAGTTGAACCAGTTGATAGGCATCTGCAATAGCATCATTGGCATCCGTTAAGGGAATAGGATCAACTGCATTCACACTTGCATTAAAATAAACCTGCTTG
>JBEAPC010000165.1:0-6492 GCA_041164585.1 Bacteroidota bacterium | reverse complement strand
CAATGTAACCAGATTAAAGAATCGTTTTGGAGACCGTTACAAAATTCTTGGTGGAGTTGATACACTAGCTATGGAATGTTTGGTAATGGGTGGCGATGGTTGGGTTGCAGGATTGGTTTGTGCTTTTCCTAGAGAAACCGTAGCCATTTATCGTTTGGTAAAAGCAGGTCATATTGAAGAAGCTAAAGCTATCTATCGTTGGTTTATGCCATTATTAGAATTGGATATTCATGCTAAATTGGTGCAATACATTAAATTGGCTGAAAAACAAGCTGGTATTGGTTCTGAAGCCGTTCGCGCACCAAGACTAATTCTTGCTGGTGAAGAAAGGGAGCGTATCTTGTCAGTAATTGATAAAGGCATTGCTGCTAGACCTGAATTACCCGAATACTTGCATTTAAGTAACTAATATGAATCAAGAGATACAAATAACTAGTTTGCCAGAAACGGCATTGTTGATGAACAATGCAAAACAGGCATTTCACAAATTTCAAGCTATTCCTGACAGTGCCAAAGCGGAGTTCTTAGACTGTATTGCATTGGAAATAGAAGCACTAGGAGAAGCGTTGTTGCAAACAACCATGCAAGAAACCAATTTACCCTTGGCTAGATTAACCGGTGAAAGAGGTAGAACTACTATGCAGTTGCGCATGTTTGCTCAAATGCTGCGCGATGGTCATTGGGTAGATGCTTCTATTGATCATGCAAATGCAGAAAAAACACCGCCAAAACCAGACCTGAGAAAAATGTTGGTGGGAATTGGACCTGTGGTAGTTTTTGGAGCTAGTAATTTTCCTTATGCCTATTCTACTGCCGGTGGTGATACGGCTAGTGCATTGGCCGCAGGATGTCCTGTGGTGGTTAAAGCACATCCAGCTCATTTAAAAACTTCACAGCTAGTAGCTGCAGCCATTCAAAAAGCAGCAGTGGCTAGCAAAATGCCAGATCATGTATTTCAACATACGGCTAGTGATTCCTTTGAAACAGGCAAGGCCTTGGTGCAGGATCCCAATACAGCAGCGGTTGGTTTTACAGGTTCTTACTCTGGAGGAAGGGCTTTGTATGATTATGCGGCAGCAAGGAAAAATCCTATTCCAGTTTTTTCTGAGATGGGCAGTACCAATCCTGTTTTGCTATTACCCGATACCTTATCTCAAAATGCTGTATCCATTGCCAAACAATATGCAGGTTCCATTAATCTTGGGGTTGGTCAATTTTGTACCAATCCGGGTATTTTATTAGGGATTGCTTCAGAAGGTTTGAATGAATTTATAGAGCAGCTTGTTGTGGAAATGAATGCCATTGCTCCGGCCTCTATGTTACACAAAGGTATTTTAGTAGCTTATGAAAATAAAGCTACCAAAGCATTGTCTCATCAAAGTGTGGAGCAAAAGACACTGAATGCAAATGCAACAATAAATAATCAGGCTTTGCCCATTTTAGCAACAGTTTCAGGTGAGGCATTTATCCAAGATCCATTGTTACACGAAGAAGTATTTGGTCCTTATGCGCTAATTGTTCAATGTAAAGACCTAGAAGAATTAAAATCAGCTTGGCAAGCTATTGCTGGTCAATTAACCACTACTTTAATGGGGACTGATCTAGACTTTGCCAACCATTCAGCTTTATTACAAATGGCTCCTTATTTAGCTGGAAGGGTATTATTTAATGGAGTGCCAACAGGCGTGGATGTATGTGCCAGTATGGTTCATGGAGGTCCTTTCCCTGCATCAACTGATGGTAGATTTACTGCAGTTGGAATTAATGCGGTAAAAAGATGGGTAAGGCCAGTAAGTTTTCAAAACTGCCCAGCTCATTTATTGCCAGCCGCACTAAGGGAAGAAAATCCTTTGGGTATACTTCGCATGGTTGATGGTAAGTATCAGTTCTAATTTTAAATAGCTCTTTGAAACTATACGGAAATCTTATTTGCTTGATTTTTGCCTTCAGTTGCAATAAAATACCAACAAGCAAAACTGGAAATGACAAGATAGACACCAATGACCCATGGGGCTAATGGCACAATAGATTTTGCTCCAAACCAATCACCGGATTGGATTAAAATGGTAAGACCAAATATGGTCTTAAGGCTATCCCAAATCCATGCATGGCTAGATTGATCCATTTGCTCGGTATAACTATAGACAAAAAGAAAAATAAAAGCACCATACAAAAAGATGCCAGGGCTACCAATTTGGGCAATGTTGCCAAACAAATAGGAGACAAGTGCTAGTAACACTAATAATTGAAACCAGATCCAAACACTAAACGCAGTGCTGTTTTTTGTATCATATTTTTCAAAATGGTAGGGGTCGTCAATTTTAAATACTGGGTATTTTTCGGCAACATCGGCGGGACGCCAGCCAGTGGGCATGAGCCAGATACGGAATTTATCTTTCCAATCACTAGTTCTCCATGCGTCTTGAACCAATAGTGCCATGTGCATGAAATTGATCTTGATGGGATTCCAAGTATTGGCTGGTCTGGTAATGCCATAGACGGCAGGTACATGAGGAAGCTCTTCTTGAAAAGTGCCAAACCATTTGTCCCAGAAAATAAAGATCTGACCATAATTCTTATCTAAGTATTCGGGATTAATGGCATGGTGAACTCGATGGTGTGAGGGCGTTACAATGATTTTCTCTAAAATGCCCATTTTGCCTATATGACGGGTATGATACCAGAACTGAGCAAATAAATGTAAAGGGGCAACAATACCTATAACAGATGCGGGAACACCCAGTAAAGCTGCGGGTAATAAGAAAATGGTAAATACCCTAAAGAAAGAAGAAATGCTTTGTCTTAAAGCACAGGCCAAATTGTATTCTTCACTACTATGATGAATGATATGTGCATTCCAGAAAAAATTGAATTCATGATCTATCCTGTGTACCAAATAACCTGTAAGATCCAATGCCATAAAGGCAATGAAATAACACCAGAATCCTGTTGTTACATGCACTAGGGCCAAGTGTTCTACCATCCACCCATAACTAATAATGGTAATACTCAAACCCAAAACGTCTTTGGTTACATTGGTTACCCCAGAACTGAGAGAAGCAATCATGTCCATATTTCTAACAGTATCTTGTCCCTTTCTCCAACCCCACCATTTTTCAAAAAGTACTAAGAGAAGAAAAACAGGCATAGCAATAAGCAATATCTTTCCGTATTGTTCCATAAAGCAATCATTATTTGGCGCTTAACAAATGTAATAGGTTCTAATGTAAAATCAACAATATTCAACATGGCTCAAACACCCATCACGCTTCCATATCAATCTTATCAATCCAAGCCTGGTCATAATTTCTTTTGTATTGACGCGCATACCTGTGGCAATCCCGTTAGGGTAGTTGCTGCCGGTGGACCAGCTTTAGAGGGGGCCAATATGAGCGAGAAAAGACAGCATTTTTTAAAAGAATTTGACTGGATTAGAAAAGGCTTAATGTTTGAACCACGCGGTCATGATATGATGAGTGGAAGTATTTTATATCCACCCCATGATCCAGCTAATGACGTGGCCGTTTTATTTATAGAAACCAGTGGCTGTTTACCTATGTGCGGGCATGGCACTATTGGTACCATTACCATTGCTATTGAAGAAGGGTTGGTTAAACCTAAACAACCTGGTTTTGTTAGGATGGAAACACCTGCTGGCTTGGTATTGGTTTCTTATGAAGAACGCAATGGCAAAGTCTTGTCTGTTAAATTAACCAATGTGCCCGCCTATTTAGCCGCTAGCCAAATCAAAGCACATTGTGTAGGGTTGGGAGAACTAACAGTAGATGTTGCTTATGGCGGAAACTTCTATGCTATTGTAGATGTTCAAGAAAATTTCAAAGGTTTGGAACACTACACTGCTTCACAGTTAATTGGATGGGCGGCTAATTTGAGAAATAATATCAATGCACATTTTCAATTTGTACATCCTGAGAATCCCACCATTAATGGTTGCTCCCATATTTTATGGACAGGCGCCGTTATAGACCCTAGTTCAACAGCAAGGAATGCGGTTTTTTATGGTGATAAAGCCATTGATAGATCGCCCTGCGGCACAGGAACATCGGCCAGAATGGCCCAATGGTATACCAAGGGCATGCTGAAAAAAGGCGATGTATTTATTCACGAAAGCATTATTGGTTCCAAGTTTAATGGAAGAATTGAAGAAGAAACTTTCGTAGATGGAAAACCAGCCATGCGCCCAAGTATTGAAGGTTGGGCAAGAATCTATGGATACAATCAAATTAATATAGACAGTCAGGATGATCCATATGCATTTGGATTTCAAGTGATATAGTTTGTTTTAATTAGGATATACGACATTTACATTTTAAAATACAGTACATGAAAGTGGTTATTATTGGAGGAGGCGTTATTGGTTTAAGTAGTGCTTATTATCTGCAACAAAGTGGTCATCAGGTAACCGTGATTGATAAAACTGATATTAGCGATAACTGTTCTTATGGTAATGCTGGATATGTTTGCCCAAGTCACTTTATACCATTGGCTACACCAGGTATTGTAGTGCAGGGTTTAAAGTGGATGTGGAATTCTAAAAGTCCTTTTTATGTACAACCCCGTTTGGATTTGGGTTTGATGGATTGGGGATTGAAATTTATGCGTTCTGCTACTGCAGAGCACGTAGAAAGAGCAGCTGTTCCATTAAGAGACCTGGCTATCTTGAGTAAGAAAATGTATGAAGAGATGTCCGGTTTGCCCCAATTCAATTTTGCATTGGAGCAAAAGGGATTATTAGAAATTTTTCAAACAGACCAAGGTGCTGAACACGCTCATCATACGGTAGAAAAAGCACATGAATTGGGCTTATTAGACACGGTATTATTGGATTATGACCAATTACAAGCACTGGAACCTCAAACCAAAATTATTGCCAAAGGTGCCATTCATTTTAAATGTGATGCACACCTTTATCCGAATAAATTAATGAAACAATTGATGGCCCATTTGCAAGAGGTAGGTGTTCAGATTGTAAAACAAACTGAAGTAACTGGATTTGAACATGCTGCTGGCAAAATCACAAAAGTATTGGCTGGTGCAACAGCATTTGATGCAGATGCAGTAGTCATGGCAACTGGCTCTTGGTCCAGAGAATTGGCAGCTACTTTAAAAGTGAAAATTCCTTTGATGCCAGGCAGGGGTTATTCTGTAACACTAGAAGATTCGCCTTACCAAATTAACCATCCAGCAGTACTTTTAGAAGGTAGGGCAGCACTAACACCCATGGATGGCAACAAGATTCGTTTTGGTGGAACCATGGAAATTACCAGCACCAAGACCCCACCTAGATTGGAAAGGGTAGAGGGTTTATTGGCCGCCGTTAAGCGGTTTTATCCAGAATTTGATGTGGCCATGCCTAGTATGGATAAAATCTGGTGGGGATACCGTCCTTGCTCTGCTGATGGGCTTCCTTATTTGGGTAAAACCCGTCAATGGAAAAATCTGGTAATGGCTACTGGGCATTCCATGTTAGGATTGAGTTTGGGTGCAGGAACCGGTAAATTGGTAGATGAAATCATCAATGAACAAAAATTGAGCATGAACATCCAACCTTTTGATCCTAATAGATTTGACTAAATTTTGCTATTTCAGTAAATATGTCTGCCATTCATCTACTTGGCCTATAGTTTGCTGTAAATGAACCATTCTATTGGGAATTTGTATGAATAAAGGTTTTGTTTACAGTAAATTGTATTTTTATTCTCTATGAGCGATTTTGACCAATTCAGTTTGTCTTACGATAGCACAGGATATTTTTCCAAAATCGTTTCAGATTATCTTTCTGGTGCAGATACACTTAGACCGTTTTATCAACACCTTCCTAATATTGATGGAATCAAAGATGCTATAGTAGCTAGAAAGCAATTTGCCACCCCCAGAACAGTATTGGTAAACCAATTAAACAAACAATACCAAGGTTTAGCTTTGTCAGCTAAAACCCAAAATAATATAGCCTCTTTATTGGCTGAAAATACATTTACCATTACCACGGCCCACCAACCCAATATTTTTACAGGGCCACTCTATTTTATCTATAAGATTTTGCATACCGTCAAATTGGCGGAATATTTATCTGCTGAAATGCCGGAGAACAATTTTGTTCCTGTGTATTATATGGGTAGTGAAGACGCTGATTTGGATGAAATAGGATCACTTAATGTTGGGGGATCCGCTTTAAAATGGAATACCAAACAAACGGGTGCCGTTGGAAGAATGTTAGTGGATAAGGCCTTTTTACAATTGATCCATGCTATTGAAGGACAGATTGGGGTATTAGAATATGGATTAGAATTGATTGCCCTATTTAAGCAATGCTATCAAGAGGGGCGCCAAATTCAAATGGCTACATTAGATTTGGTTAACCAATTGTTTGCTGATTTTGGAGTGGTGGTATTAATTCCAGACAACCCCAATTTAAAATCTGCCTATCAATCGGTTATTGAAAAAGAATTGCTGGAAGGTTTTTCACAGCAA
>JBEAPC010000164.1:0-4041 GCA_041164585.1 Bacteroidota bacterium | reverse complement strand
CTTATGATGGCACGGTTCAAATTCAAATAAACCAAATGCCCAAAGAAGCGTATAGCTTGTATTTGCGTATTCCTGCCTGGTGTAAAAAAGCCAGCGTATTGGTGAATGGCCAGTCCATTGGACAAAGCCCAGTCTCTGGCACTTATTTGGCGCTAGAGCGTGTTTGGAAAAAAGGAGATCAGATTAGTTTGAAATTAGAAATGCCAGTAAGTTTATTGGAATCTAATCCATTGGTAGAAGAAACCAGAAACCAAGTAACGGTAAAACGTGGTCCCTTGGTGTATTGTTTGGAGTCTGTTGATTTGCCAAAAGGAATCAAGATGACTGATATTGCCATTCCCGCCAATGCAGTTTGGAAAACCATCAACAAAAAAATTGACATAGGAATAGTAACTGGTCTAGAAGCTTCTGTTAAAACAAGTAGTCCCAAGGATTGGAAAAATAGTCTTTACCAAGAAGTAGGGAGCCTAGATAAAACAACTACGTTTCAACTCATTCCCTATTTTTCTTGGGCCAATAGGGGGAATACAGATATGACGGTTTGGATGCCATTGATTAGATAAACATGATGAAGCAAATTATTATAGTAGCGCTTTTATATGCTAATGGATTAGCAGCACAGTTGGTAGACAAAACACCTGCTGCAGTTCCCATGGCGCCAAGCGTATTTAATAGAGAACCCTATGAAGATCCCTTGGTCAGTGGCATCAACAGAGATCCCTCTAGAGCAACGGCTTATAGTTTTGCCCAGTTGGGCGATGCTTTAAGTGGAGACAGAGCCAAGACCAATAGGGTCATTTCTTTAAATGGAGATTGGGATTTTTCTTTTGCCCTTAAACCTGCAGACGCGCCTACAGACTTTTACAAATCCAAAGTAAAGGGATGGAAGAAAATTTCAGTGCCATCAAGTTGGGAAATGCAGGGTTATGATAAACCCATTTATAAAAGTGCGGTCTATCCATTTAGACCCGTGAATCCACCTTATGTTCCCAAAGATTATAATGGGGTAGGATGTTATCAACGCAGTTTTAGTTTGCCCACTGATTGGAATAATATGAATGTGACCCTGCATTTTGGGGGTGTTAGTTCCGCTTATAAAGTCTGGGTCAATGGACAGTTTTTGGGTTATGCAGAAGATAGTTTTCTGCCTTCTGAATTTAATATCAGTCCTTATTTACAAGCAGGAGAGAATACCATTTCTGTTTGGGTGATTCGCTGGAGTGATGGTAGTTTTTTAGAAGACCAGGACCAGTGGCGCATGAGTGGGATTCATAGAGAAGTATTGTTATTAGCAGAACCCAAGATCAGGATTGCTGACTTTTTTTACCAGACAAAATTGGATAAACAATACAATGACGCATTGCTGAGTATCCGTCCAAGAATTGAAAACCTAACGGGTAAAGACATTTCTGGCTACCAATTAAAAGCTCAATTATATGACCAAAATGGACAGCCCGTTTTAGCAAAGCCTTTAGAAAAATCCGTTTTATCCATTATTAATGAAATCTACCCAAGACTAGACAATGCCAAATTTGGTTTGCTTGAAACCAAGATAGCTCATCCAGAAAAATGGAGTGACGAGCATCCTTATTTGTATACTCTGGCTTTAAGTTTGGAAGATAGTTTGGGTAAGATTTTAGAAATCAAAACTTGTAAACTTGGTTTTAGGTCTATTGAATTTTCACCCAACAATAGTAAGTTGTTGATCAATGGAAAAGAGACTTATCTCTATGGCGTTAACAGACCTGATCATCATCCTATCAAGGGTAAGGCTCTAAGTAGGGAAGATATTTTGCAAGATATCCGCACCATCAAGCGCTTCAACTTTAATTGCGTTAGACTGAGTCATTATCCTTCTGATCCTTATCTATTAGACCTCTGTGACCAGTATGGCCTATTGGTCATAGATGAAGCCAATTTAGAAACACATGGTCTGGGAGGCAAGCTCAGTAATGATCCTGCATGGACAGGTGCTTATTTAGAAAGGTCTAGTAGAATGGCGCTTAGAGACAAGAACCATCCTTCTATTATTTTTTGGAGTCTGGGTAATGAAGCGGGTTCTGGTCCCAATCACGCAGCCATGGCTGCATGGATGCATGATTTTGATATTACAAGACCGCTGCATTATGAGCCTGCCATGGGAAGCCCTAAGGCAGAGGGTTATATAGATCCATCCAATCCCAATTATTTAAAATCAAATGATCATTCGCATCGCATTCAAAATCCTTTGGATCAATATTATGTAGATGTAGTGAGTAGAATGTATCCTGCACTTTATACTCCGGAACTTTTGGCCAACCAAGCCAATGGAGACAAGCGTCCCATTTTCTTTTGTGAATACGCACACGCCATGGGTAATTCCGCAGGCAATATCAAAGAGTTCTGGGATTTATTCAGAAAAACACCTAGGGTGATTGGAGGTTGTATTTGGGAATTCAAAGACCAGGGTCTATTAAAATATGATTCATTGAACAGGCCTTATTATGCCTATGGAGGAGATTATGGTGAAAAGTATTTTGATGATTTTACCATCAAGGGAATTGTAGCTGCAGATGGTAGACCCAAGGCTGCTATGTATGAATGCAAGCGCGTGTTTCAACCCTTGCAAATGGATTGGGAAAATGCGCAGAAAAGATGGATACGGTTGAGCAATCGCGCAGCAAGTACCAATGCCAATGTTTACAATGCAGTATTGACTATTAGAGAAAATGGTGCCATCAGTTTTAGTAAAACACTACCTGCTATTAATTTGGCGGCTGGCCGTGATACCATCTTGGATTTGTCCAAAGAAATTCCTACTTTGAAAAAAGGACAGGAGTATCATTTGGAGCTAGCTTTTTTATTGAGTAAGGAAACAGCTTGGGCAGAAAAAGGCTATTCTATTGCCAGCAATCAACTAGCATTAACTGGATTGCAAAAATGGCAATTTTCCAAGACCAATGCATCAACTGTCAAGACAAAAGAAACCGCACAGTATTTGCAATTGATGGCAGGATCTACCCAATTGGATTTTGACAAAAACACTGGGGCATTAACGCATTTTATCTTTCAGGGAGAGGAGCAAATTTTCCATCCCCTACTTCCTAATTTTACTAGACCGCTAACCGATAATGACAAACGCGGTTGGAAGCCCCAAAGAAAATTGTTTCAATGGTACCAAGCAAATCCTGTATTAGTTTCTTTGCAACAAGAGAAAAACAACAATGGTGCCACTATAGTAAAAGCTATCTATCAATTGATTCATGATAGTGCCCAATTAGCTATAAGCTATCAACTCCATGCTATTGGACTATTGCAAGTAGACTATGATTTGCAAGTAAAACCGGGATTACCCAATATACCCAAGATTGGGATGCAAGTTGGAATCAATCGTTCTTATGAAAACATACAATGGTTTGGAAGAGGTCCATTAGAAAATTATATTGATAGAAGAGCTGGTTTTGATGCAGGGTTTTATGCCGCTAGTTTGAATGATTTTATGGAACCCTATGTAGTGCCACAAGAAAATGGCAATAGAACTGATACTAGATGGATGCATCTGTCCAATTCCAAAACGGGCAAGGGGTTGCTTGTTATGGCCGATAGTTTACTCAGCATGAGTGCCTGGCCTTATACCAATCAAGTAATTCAATCTGCCAGACATACTTATAAATTAAAGGATGCAGGATATATTAATCTCAATATTGATTTGGTACAAATGGGTGTTGGTGGTAATGATAGCTGGAGTGATGTAGCTGCACCTATTGAAAAATATCAAATCAAAGCCGCTCTTGCAGCCTATCGATTTTATTTGGTGCCCATGAAAGCAGAAGCGCTACCGTCTAGTCTTAAAAAATGGAAACCTTAATCATGGAAAGAATTATTGCCACTTATTTAATAGAAACGCCTTTTGATCCTCAAATAGCAGCATCTGTATTGGCGGGTGAACAATCCTCTGGCACTTTTGTGGCCGTACCTGGTGAAACCGCCGAATTAAAAGAGCGATTTGCTGCAAGGGTAGAATCGGTAGAAAACTTAGAAACCGTTACTACACCTGCTATT
>JBEAPC010000163.1:0-10439 GCA_041164585.1 Bacteroidota bacterium | reverse complement strand
TACTCCAAATAGAAATAGTAACCAATCACCATTAATACAACCAAACTAATACCACTAACTATTTTCCATTGTTTAATCCGTAATAATAAGGGGTTATGATGTTGGCTAGATTTGAACTCCCAATCAGAAAGTTTCATTTTAAGTTGTTGGTTTTCCTGCAAAAGAGAAAAGCTGTCTTTTGCACTTGAATCAGATAGTACTTTTTGTACCAAAAAATCATCAGGCAAGCTCAGCTCAAACGCCTGCCTTCCCATACCATACACATATATATAACAAGTGTCTACTAAAAAAGGCCTGGGTGATGCTACCAAACCTAACAAGGAATCTTTTATTTGCCCTCCTGTAATATCGTATTTGCGAAATGGATAGCTAGTATTCCCATTGTTATTATCAGCCTCATAGGATTGGTGGCCAAATTTTTCAGAAGTAAAAGGAAGTTGATTACTGATTTCACTTAGGGTAATTGCAAGACCTTCATAATTTTTTCTGTTGGTATTTTGTACAATATCTTTCCCGGTTTCAAGTTGGAATTTCTCAATGCATTTGTTGAGCAGATAAATGATTTCTTCTTTCCCTTTTTTTAACATTTTTTAATAAAAAATTGAATACCAATGTTTTAATAATTTCCGAAACCTAAAAACGCATTCGGAAATTACTCAATTAATATTGAAAATGTATAGAAACAGCAAACTTATCATGCACTTAATAATATGAGCCCAAAAAAGAATTTCTACTTTAGTTAGTATCCTCATTGTCTTCCACTTCTTTTAAGTTGGTGCTTTCATCACCCTTGCCAGTTTTTACTTTGGGATTTTCTTGGGTACCTGTAACTGTCATAGGAATCCCAAAGATACCTAGAGGTGGTAAACCAAGTCTGAATTTTAGGTTCATCTGACCATCAAAATTTATCTGACCACTTAGTCTTAAACGGAAGGGGAAAACCCTCATCTTGGTTTGCTCTAGCGTAATGATATTGTTTTTGATGGTGGTTTTAAGATCAACTTTAGAAAGGTCTGCATTACCAGTTAAACTGTCTTTTCCAGCTGCTTTTCCAGCGGCACTAAAGAGTTTGAATCCTTTCATCTTAACGGCTTTTACAGAGAGCACCCCACCGCCTTCTAATGAGGGATAAATAGGGAACATGGTTTCATTCAATTTACCTTTTAAGGTATAATCCAATGATACAATCCCATCTGCACTGGCTGCGGCTGAAGCCATGTCATGGAACAGCTTGATTTCTTTATATGCTTTTGAAATGCTGAATTCCTTGGCTTCAAAATGTGCTGTAAATGCTGCGCGATTGGGATTGAGGGCTTGATAAGTAGCGTCAAGAACAACTGGAGCATCTATCAGGGTAAATCCAGTTTGTTTGAGCGTTAACAATCCTTGTTTAATGCTCATTTCTCCAGCCGCATTCTTCAGGTCCATGCCATTATAGGTAACCTTATTCACTGCGGCTTTAAAAACCAGATCCAAATTGGTGGGAACCAACACCACTCCTGTGCTAGTTGCACTGCTAATATCGCCTGCAAATGCCATAAAATCATCAGCTATCAGGTGTTGACTCTTCAAGTTAAATTGACCTTGTAAAGCCTGATCCTTCATGGCATAATTGATAATATTGGCCATATAGCCATCCAATTTAAAATCCGACCCTTGATAATTACCATTGAAATTCTCCAACCAGATTTTATCCTGTTTAAAACGCATGATTCCATTGTTGATATGGAAGGGGTGCGGGTAATAGTCTGTACTAACAGCAATGTTTTTTACTTGTAGGGTACCACTGTTGCGCAGTCTTTCATATAAACCAGCAGTGGCATCGCTTTGTAAACCAGCCAGATTGATATCTGCAATGACCAAGCCAGTTACATCAATCCCCTTTCTAGAAAATACCTGATAGACTTTGCCAATATCAACGGTTCCTTTTGACAATATTTGATATTGCACATTGTTGAAATTCTTCATGCTGGCACTCAAGGTAAAGGGCTGACCTTCAAATTGGAAGCCAATGGGTTTAATGGAGAAGTTAACGTCTTTGGTAGAAGGGCCTTTACAAACCAAACTTGCGTCTACATTGATTTTCTCCATTGGATGCGGATAGTATTTGGATTGAATAAATCCATCATTCATAGTAAAATGGGCATCCGTAACGGGGAACAAATTTTTGGCTGAATTATATTTTCCCTTGGTCTTGATATCTATGACCATTTTCCCTTTTAGGGTAAGGCTATCTATGGGATAGAAAGATTTAATATCTGCTAGATTTAATAACCCTTGAAAATTTGCATCCATAGGAAAATCTTCAGCACCACTGATTTGCATATTTCCTTTTAGATAATTACTCAGCATGACAGCATTCACATTGTTGATGCTCAAGCTGGCCTTGTGATAGTCACTAGTTGGGCTATTGGCTACTAAGTCAAAGGAAACTTTTTCAACTGACTTGGGTAATGCAGTGTATTTGAAATAGCCGTCTTTTAAACTGGCATTCATTTGAAACACTGGAACAGAGGTTATAATAGTGTCTGGTCGCAATTTTTTGGGATTCTGCTCACGGATAAAGAACCCATCGGCTTTGCCATGTACAGAAACATGTCCTTTAAATTCTAATCCTGGCAAACCCACTGCAGACTGCCATTTTTCTAAATCCATTTCTCCATTGAGTTTGGCATGAATCTCAGGCTTATTCAAACCTTTGACCAAACAGATAGCACTCAGATAATCCTTGCCCACGTTACCATAAATAGAATCTACGTTTACGTAAAGACTATCCATATTGAATCCTGGTATTCTGGTTTCAAAATTGAGGAATAAATTCTTGAGTGGCTCCGGTGTTTTATTATTGGCAATATAGCCATCACGGATGCCTAAATTCATACTAAACCCTGGCATGGTTCCAGATTCAGCAATATATTGTCCACTCAATACAGCTTTAAAATTTACAGAACCCTTGATATCAGTATGTTCCATCCACTGCAAAAATTCCGGAGGAAAGGCTGTAATAAAATTATGGAGTGAGGTTTCATTACTATTTACTTTAAAATCTAGGTCATATCCGTTTTTCAAAAAGGCAAATCTGCCTTTAAAATCTAATGGCAGCTTATTGATGAATAGGTCATTTTTTTCAAATAAAAATTCCAGTGAATTAGTATTGATTTTGGTTACAAGTTTGGCCGATACAGTTTTTGAAACAAAATAGTTTTGCTTATCATAATTGAAATCAATGGCACTAACTTTTAGTTTAGACTCAAGATCAAAAATAGATTTACTAAAGTCTCCCTTCCCTTCATATTCAAATCCTCCTGCGTCTATGTGCATGGGTAAGGAAAGATCGTCATACACAAAATGGGTTTCTTCAATAACTATTCGTTCAATTTTTAGTGAAGCCGATGCAGTATCTGTAGGGTTATTCTTTGCGGTTGTGTCCGCAATAAATACATTATAATTAGCATCGCCTTTGGCATTTACTTCAATATTAATAAAGCCTTTATTGACAAAGATTTGGTTGACTTTTATTGTTGATCCAAATAAAGTCCTTAGGTCAACACCCAGTGACAATTGTTTGGCTGAAATTAAAGTGTCTTTGGTAAATGGCTCAGAACCTTTTAGTACAAAATCATGTAGGTTTAGGGTAAGCGCAGGAAAATGACTGAAAAAAGAAAAGCGTGCTTTGGAAAATTCTAGTTCTCCTTTCACCCTTTTTTTGGCCAGATCTTTAATTGTATTTGAAATAGACTCCGGAAATAAGAAGGGGGCCAAAAAAAGGATGGCCACAATTGATCCCAAACCGATACCCGTGTACTTGGCTGTTTTGATCAAAACATTTTTTGCTGCTGTTTTCATGAAATGCTGTTTAACGGTTCCGGTTAGGGTCCGGAAATGGTCCCAAAGTTAAATATTCGCTTTAAAAACTTTTGTTAGCTTTTTATCATCAACGCTTCTCAAATAACCACCACAGTCTTCTGCGCTTTTTAACTTGATAATTACTCTGAACATAGGTTTGAATATGGGTCATGGCTTGGTCCATATCATCTGTTAATAAGACCAATTTCATGTCTTCGGGAGAGATAGTGCCTTCTTTGGCCATGAATTCAATATAATCCATCAAGGGTTGAAAGTATTCTTTACCATACAAGACAATGGGAAAGTCATTGATGGTCTTGGTTTGAACCAAGGTGAGGGTTTCAAAAAATTCATCCATGGTTCCAAATCCCCCGGGCATGATGATAAAAGCGTAAGAATATTTTACCAAGATTACTTTCCTAATAAAGAAGTAGTTCAGGGTTAATGAATGGTGTACATAAGGATTGGCGTGTTGTTCAAAAGGTAGCTCAATATTGCAACCAACAGATTGACCCCCATTTTCAAAAGCCCCTTTATTAGCCGCTTCCATAACACCTGGCCCTCCCCCAGTGAGGGTAGTCAAACCCATGGCAGCTATGCGCTTTCCAAATTCTACGGCAGCTATATAATATTTGTGTGTTTCATCAAATCTGGCAGAACCAAATACCGTAATACAGGGGCCAACAAAGTGCATGGTTCTAAATCCATGTATGAATTGCTTAAAAATTTCCCATGCAAAGCTTAATTCATTGATTCTGGGTTTAGGCCCGTCTAAATAAACTGGGTCTTTAGAAGAAATAATACGTTGTGTTTTAGCCATTTGGACAAATTTTTTCTTTCTATCTTCAAATTAGCATAAAATTTGATGTAGTATAACTGCCATCCTAAAAAACTGTCATGAAGAAAAAATTACTCCAACTGTTTCTGATACTGTTTATAGGCATTTGCAGTCAAGCACAAAACAGTATTCTCATCAAATCGGTTGATTATTATAACTATTCCGGTAGAACTTTGAATTATTTGGAGTTTCCTGAAATTAGCCAACAGCTAACCCATTCTCTGGACTCTTTGAGTAGGAAGTATTTGCAAATACCAATGATGGCAGCCCCCGATTTTAAGATTAATAAACGGCTTTATCAAGATAACTCTTTGAGTGAACATGTTAATTTAGCTATTGGCAATAATGCTTCCAAGGAGAAAATCAGAGCTGCAGAAAAGCAACAATTACTCAATAATGGCCAATTGAATAGGGATGCCAAAACTTATTTTAGTCTAGAAATTGCAGAATTGCCCTTAAATAGTTTAAGACAATTCCCTGAACTTGACAGTCTATTTATTCAACAATTATTACAGAAGCAGAATATTGCACTAGTACAAATGGTTGCCAAATTACAGGCAGCAACTGGTGAATTATTGATAGACAAACAGGTTTGCATGGTATTATCCAGAAACAAACAACCTGTTTTAATTGGGTTTAACCATCCTGACTATATTATTACACCCAAGAGTTTTGGAAAATTATTAGAAGCAGCCTTGTCTGTTTTGTTAGATAACAATAATGAAACAGAAATTCTACAAATGACTTCTGTTCCCGCTATTGTGAATGACAATTTTATTCAGCCCTATCTTAAAAATCAAAGCAAACTGAATTTTAGTACACAAAAAGGAATTATCCAATATATATGGAAGAATGAAATACAATACTTGAGGTACCAAGATCCCTTGTATGAAAACATTGTACTAAGGGGTAAAAAACTCACCCCCATCCCTAATAGTCTGTTAACCCAAATAAATGCAGACAATATATGGGAGCCCCTATTTTTGATGGAAGAAAGTAGGGATATTTTAGCCGATAAAAACTATTTACTGCAATGCGTAGTGAATGTAGAACGTGACCCTTACGGAAAAGGCACAGCTTTTAATAAAAAAACAGGACTGCCCTTTAATTTCTTGAGCGGCATTTCTCATGTGCTAATGCTTGAAAAGGACACTATTGCACAGTTTAAAATCAAGAGCAATTTATTGGATGGCAAAAAAAAGAAATTCTTGCATCAATTGTATAATGCCACAGACAGTAGCTTAGTTACTATTGAAAAAGTTGCTAGAGAAAGTATTCAACATTATGATTTTGAATTGGAGGGAGTCTTAAAAGGCCAATCTTTCAAAATTTCATATACCGGTTTAAGAGGATCCTCAGAATCCATCAGGGAAATTTATCTCAAAGAGAAATTAGTAGCAGTAGTAGAAGGAAAAGACAATCCAGAACTCTTGGTAGTGCTGGATAAGGATATAGACGCCATTAGCCTGAATCAATTGCTTTTACTATCATTTAGCAACCTGTTTTAATTGCAAAAATTGGAATGCGATACATATATTAAAAAAAGGCATAGTATTTGCTACTCTAATGAGTAAGTAATACAATAATTATGAAACAAATATCTATTCCTTTACTAAGTATACTAATATCCCTTTCCATTCAAGCGCAAACAAGTATTGAACTAAAGAATATTCGGTATTATAATAATTATGGCAAGACTTTGAATTATTTGGAATTGCCACAAACCAAAGCATCTCTCATTAAGATAGTTGATTCATTGAGTAATCATTATTGGCAAAAATCTAGTCAATACGCTAATGAATTAATGATTCAAAAAACAAATCCTTCACTGAAAAGATATATTGATCTACTAACCATCAGCAATTCAAAAGATGGTCTAATCAATAATTCTTTGGGAGTTCAAACATTACACAAAAGTGGAAATTCCAAATATTTTCTTTCTCTTGAAATGATTGAATTACCAATGACTAGTTTGAACAAATGGATTGGCATAGATAGTAGTTTGCGGAAGCGATTTTTGAGTGCTCCTAAAATTGGATTGTTTCAATTGCTGGCTAGTATTCAGTCAAGCCAAGGAGAAATTGTTTTTCAAAAATCCACCTCCTTTCTTTTATATAGAAATAAAAGATTTAAGTCATTTGGATTCCGTCATCCAGATTATGGCATTTCTCCAAAAGAGTTTGAAACCTTTCTAGCAAATGGATTGTCAATAGTATTTGACCAATCAAATACTATTGGGTTAGTTGAATTGGAATATGATCCTGCCATCATGAATGATGATTTTATTCAACCCTATGTTAAAAAGCAGACAAAAGTCTTTATAGCCGCAGAAAAAAACAACTTACAATACTTATGGAAGGAGCAAATGCAGTATTTGCAATATGAAGAGCCCGCATATGAAGAAATTTATTTGACAAAGGAGGAAAAAGCATCCTTACCAACAAATTTGAAAAAAGAAATCAGGGCAGTTGACATACGCTATCCTTTTTTTGTATTGGAAGAAAGCAGGGATATTATCTCAGACAAGAATTATACACTAAAAGCAACTATGTATGCTATGCGTAATTCCGCTGACGAGCCCAGAATATTTACTTATAATGTTAGAACAGGTTTGCCCTTGGTTTTTGTGAATGGGAAAACGCATGTATTTTTAAAAGCCAAAGATACGCTTGCTCATTTTAGTGTTCGCTCCGATAAAAAGGATTCAAAAAAGAAAAAATTATTGCACCAAGTTGTTGAAAATGACAATGGTAGCATTATCAATCTAGAAAGTTCCCCAAGAATCCGTTCTCTGGAATATGCGTTTGTGATAGAAGGTGTATTTAAAGGAAAGCCCTTAAAAATTAATTGCAGCGGTATGCGGGGAATGAATACCGTAATACGTGAAATTTATTTAGACAATAAATTAGTAACCATTGTTCAGGGCAGCACTGCTCCAGAGATCATGGTGGTCTTAGACAAAAATATAGACATTGAAACCTTGAACCAGTTATTACTGTTGTCCTTTAGCAGGCTATTCTAAATTACCTGTATGTTACTATAGAAGTACTTACACTATACTACTTTGGGTATTGACATTTATTAAAACAGGATTGGTCTTGAAGATCTTAGTCCGCAAAACCAATCCTATTGCAACTTATTCCGCTTGTGCGGTTTTATTGGGCCCCAACATCAAGAGGTCTGAAGCCACCACTTCTGTAACATAGTGTTTGACTCCTTGTTTGTCTGTGTAATTGCGGTTGACCAGTTTTCCTTCAATGGCTACTTCCTTACCCTTGACCAGGTATTTTTCTACAATTTCAGCCAGTTTTCCCCAGGCCACCACTTGGTGCCATTGGGTTTCCGTTACTTTTTCTCCCTGTGCATTCTGGTAACTCTCATTGGTTGCCACTGAAAACTGGGCCAGCTTCTTTCCTGTCTCTGTTGTTTTTACTTCTGGTGCTTGACCTAGATTGCCGATCAATTGCACTTTGTTTTTCATTGCGTACATCGCCTTTCATTTTTTTGTTTTAAATCCCGGTTTCCCGGGGATGACAGAACAAATATGAAAAGACGCAAAGCGCTTAGTCGGTATTTAAACGTTTGTATGCAACTGTAAATGTTTGCAAACGGATAAGGAAAGCGCTCAAGTAGCTAATGCTTCTTAAAAGCTTTGCGTATATTGTTACTCATTATTTTATTCAAATTAAGGTTTATGCGTACCATCTTGCTTTTTCTTATTGTAGTTGCTAGTCTTTCTAGTTTGGCACAACAACCCAATTTTTCTCCCAATAAAAAATCAGTACTTAGTTCGGTTGAAAAACACCAACAAGAGCTGATTAACCTAAGTAATCAGGTTTGGAGCTTTGCAGAAATAGCCATGCGTGAAAACAAATCTGCCAAAGTATTGGCCGATTATGCAGAGGCTCAAGGATTCCGTGTTACAAGAGGAGTGGCTAAAATCCCCACCGCATTTATAGCTGAATATGGGAGCGGCAAACCCATTATTGGTATTTTAGGTGAGTTTGATGCCTTACCAGGACTATCACAAAAAGCACAGCCTACAAAGCAGGCTTTAAATGAAGGAGCCCCAGGTCATGGCTGTGGACACAATTTATTTGGGGCAGGAAGTTTGGGAGCAGCAGTGGCCATTAAAGAACTCATCGCCGCAGGCAAATTAAAAGGCACCATTCGTTTTTATGGCACCCCAGCAGAGGAAGACCTTGCTGGTAAAGTGTATATGGCTAGAGATGGTTTATTTAATGACTTAGATGTTTGCCTAGACTGGCATCCCGATTTTGAAAACAAAGCCAATATGCAAAGTTCTCAAGCCGTTACTGATTATACCATTAGTTTCAAAGGAAAATCTGCACATGCGGCAGCCGATCCATGGAATGGGAGAAGTGCTCTAGACGCAGCTGAATTATTTGCCCATGGTATGAATAGTTTGCGTGAACACGTGAAACCCAGCGTGCGCATGCACTATGTGTATACCAAGGCTGGTAAAGTTCCCAATGTGATTCCTGATGAAGCAGCAGTTTGGTTGTGGATCAGAGACAGCAAGAGAAGTGGTGTGGCTGAAGTATCTGAAAGGATGATGGATATTGCCAAGGGTGCCGCTTTAATGGCAGGTGTGCAATATGAAGTTAAACTCAACAATGGTCTCTATGAATTATTGCTCAATGAAACGGGTGCAAAGACTTTGCAAAACAATATGAATTTGGTAGGACCCATTAGTTATACCAAGGAAGAATTGGATTTTGCCAATAGCATCATGAAGGAATACGGCATGGAAGCCAAGGGGATCAATGGCGGCATTAAACCCATGGAGCAAACCAAGGAAACACCTCCTGGCGGAAGTACCGATGTAGGAGACGTGAGTTACCTGGTACCTGAAATTACTTTATTGGCTACTACGGCTCCCAATGATGCGCCTTGGCATTCATGGGTAGTGGTTGCTTGCGGCGGTATGAGTATTGGTCATAAGGGCATGCTTTTTGCTTCAAAATCACTAGGCACAACCATGGTAGACCTTTTTGAAAATGAGCAACTCAGAAAAGACATCAAAGAAGAATTTACCAAACGCAAGGGTAAGGAGGTATGGAAAGCCATGTTGCCTGATGCGCCTCCGCCGGTTCCAAAAGATCAATAACAAAGCATAGATTTTTCAATAGTAGCAATAAAAAAATGCGGACCGCCAACTGTCCGCATTTTTTATTGTTTAGAAGTAATCCTTAGAATCCAAAAGTTAATCCGGCCATCAGATTAAAGCGTTTGCTATTATAACCCACTACATCAAAGTATTCCTCATTGGTCAAATTACGCAAGTCTATAAAACACTTGGTACGCTTGGTTAAAGTATATCCCATATAAAGATCAAGTGTTGTGTAAGCAGGCATTTTCTCAGGACCCGCATCATAAGTGCCTTTTAGCCTAGAGCCAATATAGCGGAGCGATGGCATGAGGGTAATTTTTGTAGTAGGTTGCCAGGTGAATACCGTGTTGAGGATAAAATTGGGTCTGCGATAGAGGTTCTTGGTTTTCACGCCTTTGTTGTCTCCTTCACCATCAACATAGGTAGCATTAAAAACCCAGTCAGTTTTAGTACTCAATTTGAAATGTGTTTCTAACTCAAATCCATAGTCATGTTGTTGATCGCGATTAATGTATTGGCTAGCAAAATTGCTGGGGTTGGTATAGAATACAATCAAGTCTTGAATGTCTCTTTTGAATCCCGCTAAGCGAACACTACTCCTACCCTTTTTGTCTAAGAATG
>JBEAPC010000162.1:0-19603 GCA_041164585.1 Bacteroidota bacterium | reverse complement strand
AAGCCAAAAAAATAAAATGTAAATTTTACACATTAATTCCTGTACCATGTAAGGATCATAAAAACTTATCGTTTAGACCCTGATTTATGTTTTGGTTCTCTTTTTCTGGTAAAACTATCGTCAAAATAACATTTGATGCCTCTGTGGTTACCGCAGTTTCCTTGTTCTTTCAGACTGACTTCACTATCCTCAAAACTAAAGTCAATCACGCAAGGATCACCATTAAAACGATATTGGGCATTGTTGGCATCCTTCATAGTAAAAGAGCCTTTTAATTCTCCAATACAGGCGCCATCATTCTTTTCAAAATGAATAAAAAATTCATAACTGCCATTTTTATTACCATCTCTAATAGAAATAAAATTCTTCTTGTCTTGTGCATAGTCTGCACTGTATTTGTATTTGCGTGGTAAAGTATCAATTGGATTGATAATCTCAGATTTGCTTGGAGCTTCGTTTGAATCATTGATCACCACCATAAAGCCAACATCAGAGGCATAGACCCATCCAATTCGAGTAAATTGGGTAATATTATCCTTGCCAGGCTTTTCTCTACCTAATAAAAAAGTAGGTTCCCTGTTTACAGCAACAGCATGAACATATTCATCAGAAACACTATCGTCTAACAAAAGCTTGGAAGCCAAATAGGCATTGGTTTTTGTATTTAATACAATCACCGCCATTACCCATTTTCGTTTCAATTTTATATTGACTAACAAATAAGTTTCTTTCTCTTTCAAGATTTGCCCAACAGGTTGAAAAATGGCTTTTTTATCTTTTCCAATTAAGCTGGTTACAGCTGAATCAGGTATAAATTGTAAGATGGCTTTAATCCCAATCTTATTACTATCTGCCAACTTAATAAAATTGCTATCGGCGGCTTGAAAATTACCTGGAATTACAGGAAATACACTCAGGAATTCTTTGGGTTTCAAAGCTACTTCTCCTGATAAATCAATTTTTTTCTCCCCACAGGAAACCAAAAGGATGAGTAAGAAGCAGAGCATTCGACTGAGCATACTGTATTATTTGCATAAAAATAAGTGTTTCAATGGTAGTAGCCGATTAACTTAGTTTTAACCCAATAAAATTATTTAGATTTGTCTAAAAATATTTTTCAGGGCAATGCATCTTACTGTATCAGAAGAAAATTATATCAAAGCCATTTTTCATTTGCAAGAAGCGGATGGAACGGTTAGTACCAATCAGTTAGCGGCTAATATTCATACCAAACCGGCTTCCGTTACTGATATGCTCAAAAAATTGACTTCCAAGAGATTGTTATTGTATAAACCATATCAAGGAGTAAGATTGAGCAGTGAGGGTAGGAAATTGGCACTGGAAATTGTGCGTAAACATAGGTTATGGGAGTCCTTTTTAGTAGACAAGCTTCAATTTGGATGGGATGAAGTACATGAAGTAGCAGAGGAATTGGAGCATATTAGCAGCAAAAAATTAGTAGACAAATTAGACCAGTTTTTGGGTAATCCTAGGTTTGATCCACATGGAGATCCTATACCAGATAGTAATGGTGTCATGGTAGCATTAAGACAAGTGAATTTATTGGATTTGAAACCGCATACCAAAGCGGAAGTATGTAGTGTTGGTAGTCAGTCCCCAGAGCTATTGGAACTGCTCAAACACAAGCAAATACTTATTGGGACTAGGTTAGAAGTGCAATGTAAATTTGAATTTGATCATTCCTTAGAAATACAATTAGAGGGTAGAGGCAATATTACCATTAGCCAGCAATTGGCACAAGCATTATTTGTAAAAACCATTTAGAATGCAAGCAAATAGAAGAGATATGGAGCAATCCCTAGGAGAAGTGCATGAAACGGTAGATACCACCAATGCGCCAAAAGGATGGCGTAGGATTTTGGCATTTTTAGGCCCAGCTTATTTGGTCAGTGTGGGATATATGGATCCAGGGAATTGGGCAACCGATTTGCAAGGTGGAGCTCAATTTGGATACAGCCTAATTTGGGTCTTATTGATGAGTAATTTAATGGCATTGTTGTTACAGGGATTGAGTGCCAGATTGGGCATTGTTAGAAGAAGAGATTTAGCCCAAGCCAATAGAGAAGTCTATCCACCCTTGGTCAATTTTAGTTTATACGTATTTGCAGAAGTAGCTATTGCCGCCTGTGATTTAGCCGAAGTGTTGGGTATGGCATTGGGAATCTATCTGTTAACAGGTTTACCCTTGATCTGGGGAGTAGGGATAACGGTTTTGGATACTTTAATCTTACTTTGGTTACAACGTTATGGTATCAGAAAATTAGAAGCTTTTATCATTGCATTGGTTGCTGTTATTGGCTTGTCTTTTCTAATTGAAATTTTTCTAGCCAAACCAGATTTAAGTTTGGTGGCCAAGGGATTTATTCCAGGTATGCTCAACAACAATGCCCTATACATTGCAGTGGGTATTATTGGCGCAACGGTAATGCCCCATAATTTGTATTTACATTCTGCTTTGGTACAAACCCGCAAAATCAAACCAGACGCACAAAGCATCAAACGCGCGCTCAAGTACAATATGATTGATAGTACCATTGCGCTTAATGCAGCATTCTTTGTGAATGCAGCTATTCTAATACTTGCTGCTTCTGTTTTTTTTAGTACTGGAAATACACAAGTTGCTAAAATAGAAGACGCGCATCAATTATTGGCTCCATTATTAGGAAGTAAATTAGCTCCTGTATTGTTTGCGGTAGCCCTAATTGCGGCTGGTCAAAGTAGTACCATTACAGGTACATTAGCGGGGCAAATTGTGATGGAAGGTTATTTGAAATTACGTATCAATCCGCTGTTAAGAAGGCTGATTACTAGGCTAATTGCTATTACACCTGCCGTGCTAACCATTTTGATATACGGGAATGAAAAAATAGATGCGCTTTTGGTACTGAGTCAAGTAATACTAAGTGTGCAACTAGGGTTTGCCGTTATTCCACTGATCCACTTTGTAAGTGACAAACATACCATGGGTGAGTTTGCTATAAAAACTCCTACCAAGATTGCAGCTTGGATGGTAGCAACCATTCTGGTTTTTCTAAATGTAAAAATGGTGGTAGAGCAAGCCCTGCCTATGTTTGAAACAGATGGGAATTGGATTTGGAAAATCTTGATACTGTTAGGAGCCATTATTTTTATCTGGTTATTTCTCATGATGACTTTTCTGCCATTTGTAAGGGATAGAAAGCTGCGCGATATTGCTCGAATGCACAATGACACGCCTATATTAGAAAATCTGGATGTAAGAGAAACTAGGTGCATTGCTGTATCGCTTGATTTTACGGATGCAGACAAGAAATTAATTGCCTATGCCATTGCACAAGGTAAACAGCAAGTAGACTATGTATTGTTGCATATTGTAGAAAGTGCATCTGCACGCTATTTTGGAGACGCTAGTGATGATTATGAAACCCGAAAAGACCAAGAACGGCTAGACGATTTTGCCCTGCAATTGCAAAATGCAGGATTTAGGGTAAAAGTAGTATTGGGCTACAAAAACAGGGTTACAGAAATAGTCCGGATAGTTCAAGAGGCGGGTGCCGATATGTTGGTTATGGGAGCTCACCGTCACCGGGGATTAAAAGACTATATTTTTGGTGAAACCATTGAAAGTGTGAGACATGAATTGGATATTCCTGTTTTGATTGTGAATGTCTAGTCCGGAAACGATGCCGGATTTTGGTTGGCAATAAAACCGAATAATCGCTACCTTAGTGACCTTTAAAAATCAAATGATACGTTATGGCAGAAAAAATTAAAGTACTCAATCCAGTAGTAGAACTAGATGGGGATGAAATGACAAGAATCATCTGGAAGTTCATAAAAGACAAGTTAATCCTGCCTTATCTGGATGTTGACATTCAGTATTATGACCTTGGGATGGAATACAGGGATCAAACCAATGACCAAGTAACCATTGATGCAGCCAATGCCATTAAGGCTTGTGGGGTTGGTATCAAATGTGCTACCATTACTCCAGACGAAGCAAGGGTTAAGGAATTTAACCTAAAGCAAATGTGGAAGAGTCCCAACGGAACCATTAGAAATATTCTTGATGGTACTGTATTCCGTGAGCCAATTGTATGCAGCAATGTACCAAGATTGGTACCTAATTGGACGGCTCCAATCTGTATTGGACGTCACGCATTTGGAGACCAATATAGGGCTACAGATTTTGTAACAAAGGGTAAGGGAAAACTGACCATCAAATTTGAAGGGGAAGACGGAACCAACCAAGAGTTTGAGGTTTACAACTTTAAAGGGGATGGTGTTGCACTAGCTATGTACAATACTGATGAAAGTATTTATGGTTTTGCAAGGGCTTGTTTTAATCAAGCATTGATTAAAAAATGGCCTTTGTATTTGTCTACCAAAAATACCATCTTGAAAAAATATGATGGTAGGTTCAAAGACATTTTTGAAGAGGTATACCAAAATGAATTCAAAGCAGCTTATGAAGCAGCAGGTATTACCTATGAGCACCGTTTAATTGATGACATGGTTGCCAGTGCCCTTAAATGGAATGGGAATTTTGTTTGGGCATGTAAGAACTATGACGGTGACGTTCAAAGTGATACTGTAGCACAAGGATTTGGTTCTTTGGGATTAATGACTTCAACCTTGGTTACCCCTGATGGTAAAGTAATGGAAGCTGAAGCAGCACATGGTACCGTAACACGTCACTATCGTGAGCACCAAAAAGGAAATCCTACATCAACCAATCCTATTGCATCAATTTTTGCATGGACAAGGGGATTAGAGTTTCGTGGTAAATTAGACAATAACCAAGAATTGATTGATTTTTGCCAAGCATTAGAACAAGTTTGTGTGGAAACTGTGGAAAGTGGCAAAATGACCAAAGATTTGGCACTTTGTATCTATGGTAGCAAAATGAATCATGGAGAACACTATTTATACACAGAAGAGTTCTTAGACGCATTAGACCAAAACCTAAAAAAGAAATTAGGTAAATAATCTATTGATAATTACGTTTAATAAGAAGGCCGTCCTGATTTATCAAGACGGCCTTTTTTATGCAGTTAACTTAAGTAAATACAATGGGATTATTTCATCACTTCTGTAATCACATGTCCAATATTGCCACTGGGCATTTGAATTTTTAATAAAGCAGCCAAAGTAGGAGCAATATCAGTCATATAAACTTCTTTATGGGAATTTCCTTTTTTAATGCCCCAACCATAAAATAACAAAGGAATATGTGCGTCATAAGGCGCCCATAGACCATGTGTTGTTCCGGTTGTACTACCTTCCATATAACCAGATTTTAAAACAAATTGAATATCGCCCCCGCGATTTGGATAATACCCATTGGCAAACATTTCTCTTTGCACTTGAGGAATACTAGTGACCATAATCTTGGAGGTTTCAAAAGCATTTGCAACTGCTTCTTTTTTAAGTAACAATTGAATTATCTGTTGTTTAATAGTATTGATATCGGCTTTAGCTGAATCCAATTTATTGTGATTGAGTGTTACCTGATAATTGAATAAGCTTTCAACTGCACCAGATACGCCATATTTTTCCTTAATCATGTCATTCATTTCTTTTCTGGCGGTATTGTCGTCAAAATTGCCAGCTGGTAGTTTATGTTCTTTCATAAAGCCAGGAACATGTGCAACAGCGTGATCTGCTGTTAGAAAAACAGTGTATTGATTCTTGCCTACCTGTGCATCTAAAAAGCTTAAAAGCTTACCCAATTCATCATCTAGTTTTACATAGTCATCTACATGCTCCCAAGAATTAGGACCAAAACTATGCCCAATATAATCGGTAGAGGAGAAGCTTACTGCAAGAAAATCGGTAGCCGTTCCCTTGCCCAATTTTTCAGCTATCACAGCAGCTTTAGCCATTTCGGCTGTAAGACTATTACCATGAGGTGTGGTTGAGATTTTGGAATAGTCCTTTCCAATAAAAGCACTCAAATCATAGGGGAATCCAATGGCGTCCTTGCCAAATGGTTTGCCTTCATAGACTTTTACATCATCAGTAGAATAATCAGCAAAGGTTTCTTTTGACAATTCAGTTTTCCAACCTAATGCATACAAGGAATCAACCAATTTGCGATTATTAAACTGATTCACCCAATCTGGAAGGGCATTCATATAATAACTGCTGGTAATAAAATTCCCGTTTTTAGGATCATACCAGTAAGCGGCATTGGCAGAATGACCTGCAGGTAAAATAGATCCCCTGTCTTTTAATGCCACCCCAATCACCTTGCTTTTGAAATTACTGGATATCCTTAATTCATCACAAATACTGGTAGTGAGCATATTCTTAGGACTCATTTGGCCAGCATCTGAATTACTTCCTACGGTTTTAACCGATTTGTCTTCACTACAATATACTACCCTGTTTAATTGGTTATCCCACCAAGCGTTACCTGCAATACCATGAATAGCAGGTACTGAGCCGGTATAGACGCAGGTATGACCACAGGCAGTTACCGTAGGCGCATAGGGGATCATGGTATTATCACAAGAGAAACCTTCACCCATCATCCTTTTAAAACCGCCATTGGCCTTATAAAGAGGCTGAAAACGATACAAATAGTCCCAACGCATTTGGTCAATCACAATTCCTACTACCAATTTAGGTTTGCTTACAGCAGGCGCACTGGTCTTGGTTTGGGAGATTGCTTGTTGAGCAAAAACAACCAATAACAGTAAAAAGATGGTTTTTTTCATTCCAATGATTTGAGGCGTAAAAGTAAGGTTTGCACAGATTTTTTCCCATTATGATATGCTTAAGCTTTGGGCTCCAAATATTTGGCTTTGCCCGTAGGCCTTAAAATTTTATCTTTGCGGCCAATTCTGAATGACTAATTAATTGATATGGCAGACATTTTTGAGAAACTGATAAAGAATTATGGCCCCTTGGGTCAGCATCGCGAACGCGCACATGGCTATTTTGCCTTTCCAAAACTGGAAGGTGAGATAGGAAGTAGGATGAAATTCCGTGGAAAAGAAATGATTGTATGGAGTTTGAACAATTATCTTGGCTTGGCCAACCATCCTGAAGTACGTAAAACAGATGCGGAAGCTTCTGCTCAATTTGGACTGGCTTTACCCATGGGAGCTAGGATGATGAGTGGAAATAGTAATTACCACGAACAACTGGAGGCAGAATTAGCCGCTTTTGAACATAAGGAAGATGCTATTCTAATGAACTTTGGTTACCAAGGTATCATGAGTGCCATTGACGCTATTTGCGGAAGACACGATGTAATTGTGTATGATGCGGAATCGCATGCTTGTATCATTGATGGTTTGCGTTTGCACCCAGGTCATCGCTATGTATACAAACACAATGACCTAGAAGATTTTGAAAAGCAAATGGATCGTGCAACTGCTTTAATTGAAAAACAAAAGACCGGTGGTATTTTGGTTATCACTGAAGGCGTGTTTGGTATGGCGGGTGACCAAGGTAAACTCAAAGAAATTGCAGCGCTAAAAGGCAAATATGAGTTCCGTTTGTTGGTTGACGATGCACATGGGTTTGGTACTTTGGGTGACACAGGCGCTGGCGCTGGTGAAGCACAGGGTTGTCAAGACGCAATTGATTTGTATTTCTCCACTTTTGCCAAGTCAATGGCTTCTATTGGCGCATTTATGGCTGGAGATAAAGCCATCATTGACTTTATTCGCTACAATATCCGTTCTCAGATATTTGCCAAAAGCTTACCTATGCCAATTGTATTGGGTAATCTGAAGCGTTTAGAACTTTTGAAAACACAACCCGAACTCAAGGCCAAATTGTGGAGCAATGCACAGAAATTGCAAAATGGCTTAAAAGAACGCGGTTTTGATATTGGTAAAACCGATACTCCTGTAACTCCAGTATACATGAAGGGTGGGGTAGAAGAAGCTACTGCCATGGTCATGGATTTGCGTGAAAACTATAAGATTTTCTGTTCAATTGTAGTGTATCCTGTAATCCCTAAAGGGCATATCATTTATCGCTTAATTCCTACTGCTGCACATACAGATCAGGATATTGAAGAAACATTGGTGGCATTTAAGGAAACAAAGGCCAAGCTTGATGCGGGTGCGTATAAAGTGGAAGCTATTCCGGATATGGCGGGGTAAGTGAAGAGATAAAAGTGAAGAGTGAAGAGTGTGAAGGAAGAAAGTGTAGAGATAAGAGTGAAGAGTCAAAAAATGAAGAGGAAGAAATTGAATAATATTCAAACTTCTAAACAACAGAAAAGCCCCAAAGATATTCTTTGGGGCTTTTCTATTTTAAGCAAATCGCTTGCGCGATGGGTTATAAGAAGTATTACAAAGACTTAATTAAGTCTTTCGCCATTTTCACATATTCTTCATTCTTTCCTGTAGTAGCCAATTCAACGCATTTTTCTGCACTGGCTTTTGCGGCAACTTTATCGCCAAATTCTTTTTCAATTTTTGCTTGTAACAAGAATAACCAAAATGCATTTGGATTAGCAGCTGTAGCTTTTTTTGCATTTGCAAGGGCCTTGGTCAAATCCTTGTCCATTTCATAATAGAAATTGGCAGCAGTTTGGTAAAGACCTGGATTTACTTTGTCTGCGTCTAATGCTTTTTCAATCTGTGCTTTTAATCTAGACTTTACATTTGTGCTAACAGGAATACGTACCAAGGTTTTGCCCCAGTTAATGCTGATTTCACAGGTTTCTGCTTGAATATTGCCCAATTGCATGGTTAAAGATTCATAATTAGCAGCAGATTTCTCGGCTTTAACAGTTACCCTTACAACGTCTTCACTTTCTTTATATCCATCGGTACCCCAATTGTTGAGACCTTTGTTTACCACAATTTCCCAATATTCTTTACCTGGAATAGCATATAAAACATAAGAACCAGTATCCAATAATTTACCTCCAATGGTTACATTGTCAGTGAATTTAACCTTGGTTGCTGCATTGGCACCTAAACGCCAAAGTTTACCCAAGGGCGCCAAATCACTATTGTCTTTAAGCAAGGATCTACCTTTGATATTTGGTCTAGAATAAATGAGTGTAATTTTCCCCATTCCAAAATCTTGGGTGATGGTTTGGGTAGAACTAGGTGCTGGCATGTTAATTTGCGCTATCGCAAAATTGCCCAAAGCCAAAGCGGCAAGCAAAAGGATTTTTTTCATGTTTACTTGTTTTAGTCTTGCAAACCTAAAGCATGCAAACAATACATCCAATGTTTTTTAAATATTGGAATGTCGGAATGTGGAAAAACTAAGATTGGTAGGCAGGGTGAAAGCGTTGTAAGGTATCGCGTAAAAAATCTCTGTCTAAATGGGTATAGATTTCGGTAGTGGTAATGCTTTCATGTCCTAACATTTCCTGAACGGCCCTTAAATCGGCCCCGCCTTCTACCAAATGCGTAGCAAAAGAATGTCTAAAGGTATGGGGGGAAACTATTTTTTGAATACCGGCTTTGTAGACCATTTCCTTAATGATATAGAAAATCATGACCCTACTCAGTCCTCTTCCTCTTCTATTTAAAAAAATAATGTCTTCATATCCCTTTTGTACCGGCTGCAGATTTCTGATATGATTGGTATAAAGTAGGATATACTTAATTGCGTCTCTTCCAATGGGTACCAATCTTTCTTTGTCACCTTTGCCTGTTACCCTAACAAAACCAAGATCAGGAAAAAAACAGGACAGTTTTAGATTGATTAATTCTGTAACCCTTAACCCACAACTATACATGGTTTCCAAGATGGCTTTGTTCCTTCCACCTTCGGGGCTACTTTGATCTACTTGCGCAATGACTATTTCTATTTCTTCAAAGCTCAAAGTGTCTGGTAGTTTGCGTTTGGTCTTTGGAGCTTCCAAAAGGGTAGAAGGGTCTTGTTGGCAAATTTGTTCCATCAAACAGTATTTGTAAAAACTTCTAATGCCAGAAATGATTCTGGCCTGAGAATTAGCCGTCATTCCAAGCTCTCCAATCCACTTTACAAAACTTTGTAAGTCTTTTAAATCTATATCTGACGGGCTTTTGAGGTCTTTACTCAATTGAATCCATTGAGTCAGTTTTTCTACATCATGCAAATAAGCATCTACTGAGTGTTCACTCATAGAGCGCTCTAATTGTAAATAAGCTTTGTATCCTTTTTTATAAGGTTCCCACATCTTGATAAAACTTGTCTTGCAAATTCATACTAAGGTTTCAAATATCGTAACTAATTCCGAGAAACCTTTTTCTATAACTGTGGCTCATATTGCATGAATCCTTAAATTCGCTGAATGCCATCACCAAACCTAAGTGCAACATGTTAGTGAACCTGAGATCCTTCAAGCAAAAAGTGAGACACCACCAAAAAGCATTTAAAAGCTATTTGGGAAAGATTGAAAAGAATCCGCCTAGAGGATTAGACAAAATTGCCGAGAAGATTGATGCAGAAGTATGGCAAGAAGTAGATTGTTTGAGTTGTGCCAATTGTTGCAAGACAATGTCTCCCACATTTACCAATAAAGACCTTAAAAGAATAGCGGGCCATGTAGAAATGAGTGTGGCTGAATTCAAAGAGAAATGGTTGTTTTATGATAAAAAAGATGGTGACTGGATGAACAGAAAACAACCCTGTCAATTCTTGAATCTAGACAGCAATATGTGTAGCATTTATGAAGTAAGACCAGATGATTGTGCCGGATTCCCGCACCTCAAGAAAAAGAAGATGACAACCTATATTCATGTACATCAGCAAAATGTGAGCTATTGTCCAGCAACCTATAAAATGGTAGAAAAAATGATGGAACAAGGGGTGAAACCGGAGAAGAAATTGAAGAGATAAGAGATAAGAGTGAAGAGAGGAGGAGGAAAATTAAGAGTGAAGAGTGTAGAGTGAAGAGTGAAGAATGAAAAGGGTAAGAAGTGAGTGAAGAATGAAGAGTGAAGGAAAGTGAAGAGTGAAGGAAAGTGAAGAACCAAGTATCTGACCTAGCCTAAATAAATAATGCCAACGATTTTTAATTAATTTCTATTAGCTGTCAGTAAAGCACTGATAATCAATTAAAAATAAACATCTTCTAGCAGGAGAATTTCTTTAATTGAGTTTGATTCCATAGTAATTGAGATCACGTTGAATTGTAGATATTTCCATTCTTTGTGTTGAAATTGATAGGCTTCTGCGGCATTTTTTAAGAAGCGCATTTTGTTCTTGCTAATACTTTGTTCTGGCCATCCAAATGCTACTGAATGTCTGGTTTTTACTTCAATAATGTGAAGAATTTTTCCTTTTGCTGCAATGATATCTAGTTCCAAATGATGGTGTCTCCAATTACGTTCTAGAATCTGATATCCCTTTTCTTCTAAGTACAAAGCAGCAGCAATTTCACCATTTTTTCCTGTTTGATGGTTCTGATACATTTGAAACAATTTTATCCGTTTATAGGCGTTTTAAAGTATTCTAAGTTCCCTAATGCTTAAAATTCCTACAATGCAAGAGCCTAACAAAATATTCAAACTAAAAGGATTCAACCAACACTATGCCTGGGGCGGTTTTCATTTTATTCCAGATCTGTTGGGAATCCCTAATCCAGATAACAAGCCCTTTGCGGAGTATTGGATGGGTGCACACCCTTCAGCTTCTTCCAAATTGCAAACGCCGGAAGGAGAAATATTGTTAAGCGAATTGATCCAAAAAGATCCAGAAGCGGCTTTGACCAAGGAAGTCTATCAGAAATTTGGAGAACTACCTTATTTATTAAAAGTATTGGACGTTAAAGACATGTTGTCTATTCAAGTGCATCCTACAAAGGCAGAAGCAGAAAAGGGCTTTGACGCTGAAGAGGCTGCAGGTATACCCATTAACGCTCCCAACAGAAATTACAAAGACCGTAATCATAAGCCAGAAGTCATGGTGGCACTGAGTGATTTTTGGTTATTGCATGGATTTAAAGAAAAGGCCTTGCTTGAAAAAACTTTAGAAGAAGTTCAGGAGTTTAATATTCTATTGCCCTTGTTTAGAAGAGAAGGTTACAAGGCTTTGTACCAGTTTGTCATGGAAATGACCCAACAGGAAGTCAATGTATTTTTAATGCAAGTGGTAAAAAGAGAGATCCGTAAAAAAATGGATGCTGAATTAACCAAGGCTGATCCAGGATGGTGGGTTGCAAAATTGTTTGAAAATGGTCAACCCATTGGTGATATTGACAAGGGCGTATTTTCCATTTACTTTTTTAATATTGTCAATGCCAAGCCCGGAGAAGCAGTTTTTCAAGGAGCAGGTCTGCCACATGCTTATTTAGAAGGTCAGAATATTGAATTAATGGCCAATAGCGATAATGTTTTAAGAGGGGGATTAACACCCAAGTACATTGATGTACCAGAATTAATGAAACATACTCTTTTTGAGGGTATTACCCCCAATGTGATGAAGGGCTCGGAAATAAGAATTGGGGAGAAGAATTATCCATGCCCAGTGCCAGATTTTGCCATTAGTAAAATTGCCTTACACGGAAATAGTAGTTATGCCAATACAACAGAAGGGTTGGAATTATTTATTGTAACTGATGGGGGGGCTGTTATAAATAACCATATGGTAGTCAGGAAAGGGGAGGCTCTTTGTATGTTCCCGGGTGCTTCCTATGAAATTCAAAGTTCTGGAGAGTGCACACTATATAAGGCTTTTGTATAGCTTATACCCGCGTTCTTCACAAATTGCCAAAAAAGCTTTTATCGAATCTATTTTCGCCTATTTTTGCTCTGAAATTGACAATAATGAAATTGAATAAAAATCTCTTTATCTCTTTAATGATGTTGGTAGTTGTAGCGGCAGTGTATCGTATTATACCCAATAGGCCTTATGGATTTGCACCACAAATTGCCATGGCTTTGTTTGGAGGCGCTTTTTTTGTAAAAAACAAGCAGTGGGCTTTTGCCTTACCCGTACTTTCCATGTTTCTCTCAGATTTGTTGTATCAAGGTTTGTATACAATGGGATATTCTAGTATTCAAGGATTTTATAGTGGTCAATGGATGAACTATTTGTTGATTGCTTCATTAACGGTTTTTGGATTCATGATTAGTGAAATGAAAATTGGCAAAGTGGTGTTAGCTAGCCTTGGTGCACCTACTGTTTATTTCTTGTTGTCAAACGGAATGGTTTGGATGAGTGGGGGTGGATACAATCATCCCAAAACCTTTAATGGTCTGATCCTTACATTAACAGATGGTATACCTTTCTACCAGAATTCAGTTGCAGGTACTATTGTATTTTCTACCATCCTGTTTGGCGGATATTATTTTCTTAGAAATGCCTATGGCAATAAGCAAGTTGCTTAATTGTTAGCTTGAAAATATTTCAACAGAAAAGCCGCATCACTGCGGCTTTTCTGTTTTTTAAACCTCTTCTTAATTAATATTAGAAGTCTATTCTATTTTAACAAATTAAAACATTGGAACAGATTAGCTAGGATTTTCCAATTCGTAACCTTCATCTACCAATAGATTCCCACCATCTGCCGCAGCCGTTGCTAATTCATCACATCGGTTATTCATGGCATTATCGGCATGCCCTTTTACCCAAACAAATCTCAATTGAAAATCCTTTCTTAAGTGGTGAAAGATCATCCATAGGTCTTTGTTTTTCTTTCCACCTTTAAAATCTGTTTTAATCCAATTATCCAACCATTTTTTTTCAACTGTATTTACTACATACTGACTGTCTGTAAAGATAGTAGCCGCAATATTTTTTTTGTTCAATGATTCTAGTGCTTTTATTACAGCCAACAATTCCATTCTATTATTGGTTGTTAATCTGTAGCCACAGGACAACTCTTTTCTAGCTTGTCCCCAAATTAAGACTACACCATAACCACCCCTTCCTGGGTTGCCTCTAGATGATCCGTCTGTATAGATGCGTAAAGGATGTTTTTCTTGCATAGTTGATTGCCAATATTAGACTTGGTAATGGCCTTTTAAATAAGTAACTGCATTGCCCGTCATCGTGACTCTATTTCCCAATAACTCAAGTTGTAGAAACCCTTTTCTACTTGACAATTGATAGGCTGTTAAACTGGTCTTCTGAAAATGAGCCGCCCAATAAGGCGTCATAATGGTATGGGCAGAACCCGTTACAGGATCTTCATTGATGCCACTTTGAGGATAAAAACACCTAGAAACAAAATCACTATCAAGACCCTTGGCAGTAACAATAACTCCTCTTGCAGGAACCTTTGTTAATTTGCTAAAATCAGGACTTAAATCTACTACTGCTTGTTGATTAGGTAACACTACCATATAATCAAAGGAGGTTTTATAAACTGGAACAGGTCCAATGCCTAATCCTTCTAATAGACCATCTGGAATTAATTCAACTTGTTCTGGCGGATTAGAAGGAAAGTTTAGTGTGATGCTTTGGTCTTCATTCCTAAATACTTGTAATGGCCCACTTTTAGAATAAAAAATAATCTTATCAGAAGGGTAGTTTAAAATACTAAACAATACATGAGCAGATGCTAAAGTAGCATGTCCACATAATTTTACTTCTGTTCCTGGTGTAAACCATCGAATATTAAAACCATCTGCTTCTGGTACAAAAAATACGGTTTCGGATAAATTATTCTCAGCCGCTAATTGTTGCATTAATTCATCGGGCAACCAAGTTTCTAAAGGACAAACAGCTGCAGGATTACCACCAAACAGTTTGTCTGTAAATGCATCTATTATGTAAATAGGATATTCCATCTGTTCCATGCTTTTAATTCTAACAAAGAAACTTAAATAGCACAAGAATTGAACAGAACAGATAAAATTATATCAGATTAAACCTGAAACACCCCTGTTTTAAATGCTTCCATATCTGGATTGTGATTGGCTGCGTTAATGGCTTCTGAAATCAATGTTCTAGTTTCTGTTGGCTCTATAATAGCATCAACCCAAAGCCTAGCTGCCGCATAAAAAGGAGATGTTTGTTTTTCGTACTTATTTTTTATGGTATCCAGTAATTTTTTTTCTTCTTCTGGACTTATCACTTGCCCTTTGGCTTTTAAAGTACTTACTTGAATTTGTAAAAGAGTATTGGCCGCTTGGTCTCCACCCATTACGGCAATTCTGGCCGATGGCCAAGCATAAATCAACCTAGGATCATAGGCTTTTCCACACATGGCATAATTACCTGCACCAAAACTATTACCAATGATAATGGTGATTTTGGGTACCACCGAATTAGCAACTGCATTGACCAATTTTGCTCCGTCTTTGATAATACCACTGTGTTCACTTCGGCTACCAACCATAAATCCTGTTACGTCTTGCAAGAAAACCAAAGGAATCTTTTTTTGATTGCAATTCATGATAAATCGCGCAGCTTTATCGGCGCTATCATTATAGATCACACCACCAATTTGCATTTCACCTTTTTTGTTTTTACTCACCAAACGTTGATTAGCTACAATACCTACAGACCAACCATCAATTCTGGCATAACCGCATAAAATGGATTTGCCATAATCTTGTTTAAACTGTTCAAATTTGCTTTCATCTACCAAACGTTCTATGATTTCTAACATGTCATAGGGTTTGGCATTACCCACTGGCATTTGACCCAATATTTCTTCAGTGGCTTTTTGAGGTAGGGCTGGGGTTTTTCTATTAAAACCCGCTTTGGGTTTGTCTCCTAGACTCCCCATCAATAATTTAATATGTTCTAAACAGGCTTCTTCTGTTGGAAATTTATAGTCTGCAATACCACTGATTTCTGTATGAGTGATGGCGCCACCAAGGGTTTCATTGTCAATATTTTCACCAATGGCTGCTTTAACCAAATATGAGCCAGCCAAAAAAATACTGCCATTGCCTTCCACCATCAAAGTTTCATCGCTCATGATGGGCAAATATGCACCACCTGCCACACAGGCCCCCATCACCGCAGCAATTTGGGTAATGCCCATGGCACTCATTCTGGCATTGTTTCTAAAAATTCTTCCAAAATGTTCTTTGTCTGGAAATATTTCATCTTGCATGGGTAAGTATACGCCGGCACTATCTACTAAGTAAATAATGGGTAATCTATTCTCCATGGCAATTTCTTGCATGCGCAGGTTTTTCTTTCCTGTAATAGGAAACCATGCACCCGCTTTCACGGTTTGATCATTGGCAACAATTACTGCTTGTTGCCCACTGATATAACCAATACCTGCTACCGTTCCACCAGCTGGGCACCCGCCTTCCGCTTCGTACATATCAAAGCCTGCAAATGCGCCAATTTCTACAAAGGGTCGTTCTTTATCACAGAGATAGTTGATCCTTTCTCTAGCATTGAGTTTATTGCGTTCTTTTTGTTTGGCCATAGATTTGGCACCGCCACCTAAATGAATCTGTTGTAAATGTTGGTTGGTTTTACTAATCAATAGTTTCATCCAATCTTCATTGCTATTATAAGTGGTATTCATATGCGAACATTTGTTAGTATGGCAAATATAGGGTCATGTACTGGCTTAAATGTCAAAGCCCCCCTTGATTTTAACTTGAACTTAATAGCTGCAATAATTGAACTATATTTATACTATGTCGTACGATTATATTATAGTGGGGGCAGGTTCTGCAGGTGCAGTTTTGGCCAATAGATTAAGTGAGCAAAAGACTAACAAAGTGCTACTCATAGAAGCCGGAAAACCAGATAAGAAATTAGAAATTCATATTCCCGGCGCATATACCAAGTTAAATCATAGTGATGTTGATTGGGCTTTCTGGACTGAACCCCAAGACCATGTTTTAGGCAGAAAAATCTTTATTCCAAGAGGCAAAACTTTGGGCGGAAGCAGCTCAACCAATGCCATGGCTTATGTTAGGGGCAATAAGGCAGATTTTGACGAGTGGGCATCTTTGGGCAATCCTGGTTGGGATTATGCATCCGTGTTACCGTATTTCAAAAAGTCAGAATCCAATGAACAGTTTGGTGAACCCTATCATGGTCAGGATGGATTATTGAATGTCACTTTTTCTAAACAACCTTCTGAATTGGCGGCTGTTTTTATTGATGCTTGCAAAGAAAATGGGATTCCAGAAAATCCTGATTACAACGGGGAAGATCAAATAGGAGCTAGTCTTTTACAATTCACTATTAAAAACAATCAACGACATAGTACGGCAAAGGCTTTTTTAAAACCCGTCATGAATAGACCCAATCTTACCGTTAGAACGGGTACATTAGTTAAAAGAGTGATCATAGAAGATGGGGCTGCAGTTGGGGTAGAAGTATTAACCCATGATAGCAATTCAGAGAGAATTAATTGTAACAAAGAGGTTATTCTCTGTGCGGGTGCTTTGCAATCGCCCCAGCTATTGATGCTATCTGGCATTGGAGACCAAGCTGAATTAAGAATGCATGGAATTGATGTGTTAAAACACCTACCTGGAGTGGGAAAAAACCTGCAAGACCATGTCTGGTCCGGAGTAAGTGGCTTATCCAATCTTCCAACGGGTAATAGTCTGATCAAGCCTTGGAATATGTTCAAAGCTTTAATGCGACACCAGTTATTTAAAAAAGGCCCATTGGGAAATAGTCCCTTAGAAGCCAATGCTTTTATCAAATCGGAAGATGCACTAGATAGGCCTGATATACAACTTCATTTTGCACCAATAGGTATTGCAGATGATTATTCAACTGATTTGTATCGTTTAGAAACCTTTGCCAAACAAGACGGGTTTGGTATTTTATCCATTCTAATTAGACCAGAAAGTAGGGGGTACATTGCATTAAATAGTGCCAATCCTAAGGAAGCTCCCATTATCCAACCCAATTTACTCAGTAGTCCCAAAGACAAGGAATTATTGCTAAAAGCTTTAAAACAAGCTATAGCCCTTGTCAATACAGATAGCTTTAAATCAATTTGCCCTGAGGGAGTTGCTTTTCCAGCCCTTCCAGCAACTGATGAACAGCTGATGGAACATATATTAAAAAGTTTGGAAACCCTGTATCATCCCGTAGGAACCTGCAAAATGGGTCAAGACGCTATGGCGGTGGTTAATCCCAGTCTTCAAGTAATAGGAATTAGAAAATTACGGGTGGCCGATGCTTCTATCATGCCCACCATTGTATCTGGAAATACCAATGCCGCAGTCATCATGATTGGTGAAAAAGCGGCAGAATTGGTCCTTAGCTAAAAAAATGGCCATTTATTGTGTTTGAAATACACATTGTTTTAATTAGCTTTACAGTACAAAAACGAGGACCTTGGATACGGAAAAAAAGAGGATTGCAAAATCGCCTGTAAAGCCAGCGGTTAAAAAAGCTACACCCAAGAAAGTGGTAGCCAAAGCACCAGCAAAAAAATCAGCCAAAACAACCATAGTATTGGACAAGTTAAATGGTATCAATCTGTCAACCATTCGATTTCAATTAAGATACCATACAGTTTATGGGCAATCTATTTTAATCACTGGAAATCATCCTTCCTTAGGTAATGGAGACTTGCAAAAAGCAATTCCTTTAGAATACCAAAATGATGATTTATGGGCTATCAATATTGACTTTGGAGCCAATGGATTAGAACATGATTTACAATACCAATACATTTTACAAAATGCAGATGGTTCCAATAGTATAGACGCAGGAAATGATAAACGAATAGTTCCCGGTCATTGGAAATGTTCTCATTTAATTACTATTGATTCTTGGAATTTTGGAGGTTATTTTGAAAATGCATTTTATACAGAACCCTTTGCTAATGTGCTTTTAAAGGCCAATAGGACTCCTGTTACAATTGCTATTCCCAAAAAGACTACCCATCTATTCAAAGTAAAAACACCATTGCTTCCCAAAGGTCAGACGGTTTGTTTATTAGGAAGTAGCAAGGGACTAAATAAATGGGAAACAGACAAACCCATTTTGCTAGCTAGGCAAGATGACGATGCCTATTATAGTGTTTCATTAGACCTTTCAAAAGAACTCTTTCCCATGGCTTATAAGTATGGGATTTATGATACCCAGACTAAGCAATTTCTACAGTTTGAACAAGGCAATAACAGGGTTTTATATGACATCAATTTGCCTGAAGAACAAACTTTAATACATGATGGTTTCATGGTGCTTCCCAATTTAAATTGGAAGGGAGCAGGTGTAGCTATTCCCGTATTTAGTTTAAGAACTGAAAAAAGTTTGGGTGTTGGAGAATTTACAGATCTTAAAGTATTGGTAGATTGGGCCAAACAAGTTGGATTGAAAATGATTCAAATCTTGCCTGTTAACGATACCACCGCCACTCATACTTGGACAGATTCTTATCCTTATGCAGCTATTTCTGCATTTGCATTACATCCCATGTTTTTAAACCTGGATCTATTGGCTGATAAGAAAACCCAAGCTTCATTAGACAGGATCAAAAGAGAACACGCCGGTTTGAATGAGTTGGATGAAGTGGATTATGAAACGGTGAATCAGATTAAGCTTGAGTTCTTACGAGAGGCTTTTGTAACACAAAAAAACAGCTTTCAAAAAAATGCAGATTTTGCCCATTATTTTGAATTGAATAAGCATTGGTTAGAGCCTTATAGTGTATTTTGTTACTTGCGCGATAATTATGGCACAGCCGATTTTAATCAGTGGCCAGCTTATCAGCATTATCAAGTTGATGAAATTGCTG
>JBEAPC010000161.1:0-23578 GCA_041164585.1 Bacteroidota bacterium | reverse complement strand
GAGCCTTTTGATTAATCTTGGTTCCTACCAACGACAAGGAATGCAATTGTTTTAATCCTACAAGTGCTTTTAAATTATTATTGTCAATATCAGTGTAATTAAGATTTAGTTCTTCTAAGTTTTCTAAATTAGAAATCCAATCTAACTGCTCATTAGTAACGGGCATTTTGGCTAGGTTCAAATGAACAATTTGACTAGCAATGGGCTTTAATGCTTTTAATTGATCAAAAGTATAATTAGCCCTTCCAAAAAAAGAAACAGCCAAAGCAGGAGATGCGTGACCTAATGGTTTCACAACACGATAATTGTTATTCAATGCTGCTATTTGATCAACTGAAGCAGCTTTAAAATCATAGCTTTTTTCGGAAGCTTTTTTTAACCTTGTTTCTAAAAAAGGCATGGCCATTAACCTAAGACTATCTGATTCTGGTCTTGCTACTAATAACTGTTCAAATGGTGCACCCAATTTGATCCACGCTTCTATTAATGCTAGTTCTGAAGCAGCAAGTTGTGGTTTTTCTGCCAAGGGCATATGTTTTTTATCGGTCATTGGCAAGACCAACCGTTGATACAACAAACTCTTTTCTAATGAACCAGCAACAATGGCTTTGCCATTTTTCCCTCCTTTAAAAATAGAAATACTGTCTTCTAAAGACAGGCCCCCTTTCATCACAGATGCTTTGTGACAATTACCACATTTATCTGCTAAAATGGGTTGCACCACATCTTTAAAAATGCGAATCTCTGACAATTCTAAGGGTTCAGATTTGTTGCTTTGAAATGCTGCAGTTAAATAACCTTCTCCATGTGTAATGGTTCCACCCCAATGCCCCGTTAAGAGTAATACAAGAAACATCAAACCCGCAGCAACCCTAAGTTTAATTTCTGTTACCAAGAATCTATCTCTGTAAAAAATAAACAGATAAGCCAAGTAAGCTAAGATTGTTCCAGACCATTTGTGCCATGACAAGACATTCCCTATATCTGTTTGCTCTAATGATAATAAGAATCCCAATATGGCAGTAACAACCGTTGTTAATACTGTAAATGATTCAAAAATCTTCCATTTAGCAGTTTGCATCCATGACTCATTCCAAAGCAGGGCTAATAGCACCAAACACAATAGTACAATGGGAAAATGTAAGAGTAGTGTATGAAATTTACCTGCTACTTGTAATCCAATAGGAAGTACTATCCTATTTTCAAATAGTAATAAAAAGCCTAGGAACACTAGTCCGCAGAAACTAAGGGTCTTCATCATTTTCCTTGCATCCATCATGCTACTGGGCTAAATTTGTAGGGATATACTTTACCAGATGCCCATTGAGCTACATAGATATTTCCTTCGTCATCCACACAAACATCGTGGGGATGAGTGAATAATTTTTGTTGCTGAGACATGGGTTGCAAAACACCGTTTACATAGCTAGGTTCAGAACCTCCAATATTAGAAACCACTTTGTTGTCCTTATTCAAAATGGTTACAAAGCCTGATCCTTCTGTATTCAAATTAGGAGAACGCAAAACCGCTGCATAGAGATAATCTCCTTTGATCACCGGTCTACAAACACATGCTCCTGGAAGTTTTATGACTTCTAACAATTTCCCATCAAGAGAAAACCGTTTAAAAGCATTCCTACTTCTATCAGTAACAATTAAAGTTGTGGCTGTTCCACGTTTGTCTACACAAATTCCATGAGCATTGTCCAAATGGGCATCCCCATCTCCCCTACCACCAAAATGGTTTTTCAATTTCCCCTCTGCATCATAGTGAAGAATATGCTGTGCGCCGTATCCATCAGCAATATAGAACTCTCCGTTCTCTAAAACAGAGGTTTCTGTAGGAACAAATTGCTCTTGTTTAGGATATAAATCTTTTGGCGGGTCTATGGTCAAAATTAGTTTTCCATGTATATCTGTTTTGTATACCTGATGACGATTGGTATCCGTGATAAACAAAAAATCTTCTTTGCCAGACTTCTGTATGGTTAATCCATGCGCTCCAGGATATTCCTTACCCCATGACTCCAATAATTTTCCTGACTTATTATAGACAATGATATTGTTCTTGGTTTCATTGGTGAGTAAAATGATTCTACCCCTGCTGTCTTGCACCATTTCATGACAATCATTTACTGGTGTTTTGTCAGGATTAAGCCTACCCCAGGTTTCATTAAAACGGTATCGTTTTTCATTATGCCCATAAATGGGGCCCTTGGGCTTGGCCATTAAGTCACGGGTAATAAAAAAAGAGGCCGAAGCCATCACAGTTTTTTGAATAAAATCTTTTCTTTTCATGCAATAGTTTTAAGCAATAATTTGATTGACTACATTGCCATATAGGTCTGTTAATCGGTACCTTCTTCCTTGAAATTTATAAACTAATTTTTCGTGATCCAATCCAAGCAGGTTCAAAACTGTTGCTTGAAAATCGTGCACGTGTACGGGATCTTTGATAATATTATAACCAAACTCATCGGTCTCTCCATGTACTACCCCAGGCTTAATACCACCGCCTGCCATCCAAATACTAAAACACCTTGGGTGATGGTCTCTACCATAATTGTCAGGTTGCATTTTACCTTGGCAATAATTGGTTCTTCCAAATTCACCACCCCATATGACCAGTGTTTCGTCTAAGAGACCTCTTTGTTTTAAATCCTTGATCAATGCAGCAGATGGCTGATCCACATCCATGGCCTGTCCACGCATTTCATTGGGTAGGTTGCCATGCTGATCCCACCCTTGGTGATAGAGTTGAATAAATCGAACCCCATTCTCTGATAATTTTCTAGCCAACAAACAATTGGCAGCATAAGTTCCTGGCACCAAACAATCTGCCCCATAAAGTTTAATAACGCTCTCTGATTCTTTGGATGTATCCATAATCTCTGGCACCGCAGTTTGCATGCGATAAGCCATTTCATATTGTTGGATTTTTGCCGCTATTTCAGGATCGCCATAGGCATCCATTTCCATTTGATTCAATGCTGCAATCTTGTCCAACATATTACGTCTGGTAACCCTGTCCATACCATCTGGATCCTGTAAATACAAAATGGGATTTTCGCCACTACTAAATTGCACACCTTGGTGAACAGAATCTAAAAATCCATTGGTCCATAGTTTTGAATAAACCCCTTGCCCATTTCCCTTTCCTCTGGATAAAAGCACACAGAATGCCGGAAGATTATTATTCTCCGTACCTAAGCCATAACTTACCCATGACCCCATTGATGGCCTATTTCCTTGCTGTGCACCCGATTGAAAAAACGTAAGCGCAGGATCATGGTTAATGGCTTCTGTATGCATGGTTTTAATAATACAGAGGTCGTCTACAATTCCTGCCATGTGCGGAAATAATTCACTGACCCATGCTCCTGATTTACCGTGTTGGTTGAATTTATAATAAGAGCCCACCAAAGGGAAACTGGTTTGATAAGCACTCATACCTGTGAGGCGTTGAGTACCTCTGATGGATTCAGGAAGGTTCTCACCCATCATCTGACACAAGAGGGGTTTGTAATCAAAAGTTTCTAATTGAGAAGGCGCTCCATTTTGAAACAAATAAATGACACGTTTGGCCTTGGGAGCAAAATGCGGTAAGCCGCGCATAATATTTTCTTCCAAATTATTGGAACCTGAAAATAAATCCGGAATTAACAAAGAGCCTAATGCCGCAGAACCCAATCCCAAACTAAGTTTGGAGATAAATTTTCTACGGTTCAAGTTCAACCCTCTTTCTAATAGTTCTTTTTCCATAATCAGGTTTTGGTAATGGCTTCCTGCATGTTATACATTAATTGAATGGTTTGCATACTTACCACCAAGTCTAATTTATTCTTAGTCTTAGGTTGATACGCTCCAATAGATAAGGTCTTGTCCCATTCTTTTGATTTTCCATTCCATTCCTTTTTGGCTTGGTCCCAATAAGATTGTAAGGCAGTCATTTCTTGCTCACTGGGTTTTCTACATAATATGGTTTGAAAAGCTGTTTCTATTAAAGCTTTGGGATTTTTTTGCTGCATCAATAATTGATCTGACAAGGCCTTAGATGCTTCAATAACGGTAGGATCATTAAGCATAATCAGGGCCTGCAAGGGTGTATTGGTTCTATACCTGGATACTTGACATTCATCTCTATTACTACCATCAAACATCATCATGGATGGTGGAGGAACCGTTCTTTTAATAAAAGTATAGATACCTCTTCTATACAATGCTGTACCTGTATCCTGCACATATTTTTTGAGAATTCCCCTACCTGAAGTTGCCATTTCCCAAAGCCCTGGGGGTTGATAGGGTTTTACACTTGGCCCACCAATACTCGGATTTAGCAATCCGCTACTACCAAGCAACATATCTCGAATAATTTCCGCGGGATAACGCAGTCTTGGGGCATAAGACAGATACAGGTTTAAAGGATCTTTTTCTAATTTTTCCTTACTCAAAATACTTGCCTGTTGGTAGGTAGCACTCATGAGTATTTGCTTTACCAATCTTTTAATATTCCATCCATGTTCTCTAAATTCAACGGCTAACCAATCTAATAAGGCTGGATTAGTGGGCAATTCCCCCTGCATTCCAAAATCGGCTACTGTTTTGACCAATCCTCTTCCAAAAAACTCTTGCCAAATTCGATTTACATAAACCCTTGCTGTTAATGGGTTCTTTGAGTCAAATAACCATTTGGCTAATCCTAGTCTATTGGCAGGTAACTGAGCATTGAAAGATAGAATAGAAGCAGGTGTTGCGGCCGCCACTTCTTCCGCCTTAGCGTCATATGCACCCCTTGTTAATACATAGGTTTTGCGCAGGGTATCAAGATCGCCCATTACAGAGACTTCTAATTTATTGGTATCTAATGCATGAACAAATGAAAGGGTTGTTTTCAAGTCTTCTTGGGTAATCTGCATTCTTGGATGCTTGGCCCAGGTATCAGGCCCACCCACCGTAGATTCCAAACCCTTTTCTTTGACGCTATTAAAAAAAGCAGATAATTGATAATAATCTTTCTGTGAAATAGGATCATATTTATGGTCATGACACTTGGCACATTCTACGGTCATGGCCAAAAGCGATCTACCCAAAGTGGCGGTTCTATCATCCACATATTGAATCCTATATTCTTCATCTATTACCCCGCCCTCTTCTGTAATCTTGTGATTGCGATTAAACCCAGTGGCCAATAATTGCTCTTTGCTAGCCTGGGGCATTAAGTCTCCTGCTAACTGCCAAGTAATAAAACTATCATAAGAGAGGTTCTTATTAAACGCATGAATCACCCAATCTCGCCAAGGCCATTGAGATCGATAATTATCATCTTGGTAACCGTGAGAATCAGCATATCGGGCAATATCCAACCAACCAATGGCCATTTTCTCACCAAATTGTGGGCGAGCCAATAACTGGTCAACGGTTTTTTCATAGGCTTTGGGATCAGTATTACCCAGGAACTGTTCTGTCTCCTTTGGGTTTGGTAATAATCCAATCAAGTCTATATAGGCTCTTTTTAATAACCTTTCTTTGTCTGCCATTGGATTGGGTCTCAAACCCTTGGATTCCATTTTGGCCAATACAAAATAATCTAACTCATTGATTACCCATGACTTATCTTCTATTTTAGGTAATTCAGGTTTAACTGGCGCTACAAAAGCCCAGTGTGGTTCATATTTGGCACCCTGTTCAATCCATTTTTTAATCAGATCAATTTCATGCTGGGTTAATCTAGGCAACCTGCTTTTGATAGAAGGCATTTGCAGCCCAGTATCTCTTGAGGTGATTCTTAGGTATAACTCAGACGCTTCCGGTTTACCTGGAACAATGGCGCGTTTATCAGGATGCTCTTGCAATGCCTTGAATGCTTCCGCTTCAATATCTAATCTTAAACCAGCTTCTCGTTTATTGGCGTCTGGTCCATGGCAATTAAAACATTTGTCAGAGAGAATGGGGCGAATATCATAATTATAACTCACCTGATCAGGTAATGTTTCCTCACTACTAGTAGCAGTTTGACAAGAAAAATATCCCCCAGCAATTGCCAAAAAAGCAAAACCCAGTATGATGGTTTTTAAAATTGAAATCCGCATAAGGCTGTTGCAGTTTACCAGCCCCACAATGCTGCAAGGCTCAATCGTTTACAACTCAATATAAATAAAAAAGCCTCAAATTGGTCCAGATTTAGAAAATACCAAAAACTGGGTAGACTATAATTGGGTCAGTTCAACTAATTTAGCAAGGTAAACCCACTAGAACCCCTAAATCTCAGCGTATTAAGCATGGTATAACCATATCAGTATTTTTTGCATTTACCTTCCTATTATCAATCCAATGTCTTGCACAAAATGCAGCACCGGCTAATGGCCATGAAGCAGCTTTTGCCAAATGGTATGAACAAATGCACAAGGCTACGCCTGATGTAAATTGGCGTCAAATAGAAGCAGCCAATGCCAAGCAAAAATGGATGAATCTTTCTGGTAGCATTGTTAGAATAGCAACTAGTGAAACCTTTGCCAATAGTTATATTTTGGGTACATGGGTAGAGAAGGGAACTTATAATCAGACAGGAAGGTTATTGAGCTCTGATTATGACAAGGCCAATGACAAGCTCTACTTTATATCAGGTGGGAATAGTCTTTGGAGAACACCAAGAGCGGGAAATGGATGGGAGCTCTTAAATGACAAATCCAGCTTTAGCAATATCATCAAATTGGTTCCAATATCCAGTACCAAAAACAGGGTGCTTTCTGCCGTAGGTAACCAATTGGTCTATTCTGATGATGAAGGAAAAACCTTTCAGAATAGCAATATGGATTATTTCTATGATTTTGGAACACCCGGAGACATGGAAGTTTTAAATGACGCCAACAATACTATTTATTATGTATGCCGAATGTGGAATACCAGTCCATTTGGACCTAGTATTATGCTATTTAAATCAACCGATAAGGGTAGCAGTTTTCAAAAAATTCTAACGCTTCCGGATGCTCCCATTAAAACTGTTCGTTTATGGAAGCCCGCTAATCAGAATTTTGCTTTTTTAATGCAGCAGAGTTATAGTATGTATAAACTCTTGCCTGAAACAACGGTTCCAACTTCTCAAACCATGACTGGTTTGCTTTTTGCCAATACCAGTACCAGTTTTTTTGGTGTGGCAAAAACAAGTACTAGAACCATGTATGCTATTCAGGATGGGGATCAACTTTATAGGTCATATAATGATGGTTTGGATTGGCAATTGGTCAATACCTTGCCCATAAAAGCCGGTGATGCCGGTGGCGAAGTATCACAAACAGATACAACTCAAATTATCATTGGTGAAGTTGAAGCTTATAGAAGCAAGGACCGGGGTTTAAATTTTACAAAAGTTAATAGCGCTTCTGAATATTTAACCAGTGCTGCGTTGAAACTGCATGCCGATATCACTAGTTTCAAATATTTCAAAGACGTGAATGGTATAGAATTCATGGTCATTTCTACTGGAGGCGGTGCTTATATCAGCAATAATTTTGGAGAAGCCACTTATAACATTAGTATGACTGGCGTAAACAATACGCAGTACCATGAAACCAAAACTTCTCCAACAGATACTTCAGTGATTTTTGCTGGAGCCCGAGACCAAGGCATTCAAAAAAGTGCCACTATTGGTGCCAATGGCTTACTCAATTTTAACCAATTAAAAACAGGGAATTATGGCAAAATGGCCTACTCTTTAGGTGGTAAAAAATTATATGCTCAAGCACCTAACGGTGTGATAGATTATTTTCCAAATAGTCAAAGCATTGTGAATTTAGTGGCTAAAATTCCAGGCACTTATAGACCCAATTCTGGTTGGATGTTTCCTATTTGTGACAACGGCAATCCTGCTAGCAACTCCGTGTTTATTGGTGGTGGTGATTTGAACAATGGAGACGGAAGTTATTTAATCAGGTTAAGTGTTACTGACGATTCCAATCCTGGTGCTATCAAGACCACTAGAAGCCAATTCAACTATGATTTTAAAGCCAATAGTCAAGACGGCAAATCGGGTATTTCTGCTGTAGCAGTTTCTCCTGTTGATACCAATAAGATTTATGTGGCTACCGCCGATGGTACGCTTTTTTATAGCACCAACCGTGGAACAGATTGGCAAAAATCAAATGGATTTACAGGCCCAGTACCACAGGCATTTAATGGAGCGGTGCTCTACCCTTCTAGCATTAATAAGAACATTGTATATTTTGCTGGTAGTGGCTATTCCAATGCACCCGTATATAGGTCAACTGATGGTGGCACTAGTTTTAGTTCTATTAGTTCTGGCATGCCTAGCACCGCTGTTTTTCAATTGTCCGCCATTTCTGATGAGTCATTGATTATTGCAGCTACAGAAGCAGGACCCTATGCATATATTCCTTCTCAGAACAAATGGTTCTCACTTATTGGAACAGGCACTCCTATTCAAGCTTATTGGTCCGTGGAATATATTGCTGGCTCTAATACGGCTAGGTTTTCCACTTATGGCAGGGGTATTTGGGACTTTAGATTTGATGCAGTAGGGAATAGTATTTTGGCATCAAAACCTACTATCACTTCTAGCAGTGCAACTAATAAAATTTGCTTGGGCGATAGTATTAAACTAACAACTAGTTCTACCATTAGCAACCAATGGTATTTAAATGGCACATTGATTACGGGAGCTAATAAACAAACTTTATATGCAAAGACCAGCGGTATCTATACCGTAAGAACTTTGTACAATACTGGGTTTCTAGAATCCAATCCAATTGAGATACAGGTTACTTCTGTTACTACTGTACCTAGCATTAATAGTTCTGGGGCTACCGTTAGATGCGAGGGTGATAGTGTGATGCTTAGATCTGATAGCAAGACCATTCAATGGCGATTGAATAATGTAGATATTACAGGCGCTACTATTGATGTATTTGCAGCCAAAAAATCAGGTGTATATTCTGCAGTCAATAAAGTCAGTGGTTGTGCTAGTTCTGCTAGCAATTTGATCAAAATAGAAATGAATCCGGGACCCATTACTCCGGTAATCAATTATTATTCTCCCTTGAATATTTGCGATGGAGATAGTGTGGTTTTATACAGCACTGTTTTAACTGGCATGCATTGGATCAATGAACAAGTATCCACTACTTCTATTGGGACTAATCCAACATTCCCTGTAAAACAATCCGGTAGATATATTGCTGTGAACAATAATGGTAAGGATGGCTGTGAGAGTAAATCCAAACCTGTAACCATTGTTAATAATTCCAATCCCGCCCCTCCTACCATTAGTTGGAATGGAAAGGAATTGAGCACCCAAACTGGATATTCCAAATACCAATGGTGGCTCTATACCAAATTTTTGTCTGACGTAAAGGATTATAAATTTGTTCCTTTGGCATCTGGTTTTTATAAAGTAAGCGTTGTCAATGCAGCAGGTTGTGCAGATACAAGTACCATCTATGACCTTGCTTTACCAAGGGTTTGGTTTGATGGGGTTACCGTTAAAGTATATCCAAACCCGGCTCCAACAGATGCTTTTGTAGAATTTAGCGAAGCACCTACAACCAGTTTTAGTATTAAGTTGATATCGCCGGAAGGCAGGGTATTACAGAATTTCAAGACCAAATTAAAAACCAACCGTTTACAAGTAAGTGGTTTAGCTCCAGGCACTTATTATGTGTTGTTGGACAATGGAAAAACCATTGGTACCATTCACTTGGTGATTCCAAAATAATGCAGTTAATTTATTGAGCAAGATATTTCCCTAGATCTACTCAATTTTATTACATGCGCCTACTATCAAACCCCAAAACCTGGTCAATCCTAGTATTGACATTGTTTCAAACTGCTTTATTTGCTCAGAATACCAGACTATTGCGCGAGCCAAGTATCAGTAAAACCCATGTTGCTTTTGTCTATGGTGCGGATATTTGGATCAGCCCCCTTACAGGTGGTGAAGCCAAGAGAATCACTAGTACAGCTGCCGTAGAATCTGATCCTCATTTTTCACCTGATGGAAAATTATTGGCTTTTAGTTCTAATAGATCTGGTGTCACTGCGGTTTATATAGTTTCAACTGAAGGGGGTATTCCCAATAGATTAACCTGGTATCCAGAAGACGCTTTTGCACGTGGTTTTTCACCAGATGGCAAGTTTGTATTATACGCAAGTACCAGAGAAACCGCACCAAGTGATTATGCACGTTTATGGACTGTTCCAGTAAACGGTGGAGCATCCACCCTATTACCCGCGCCTTGGGCTTATAATGGTCAATTTTCTGCTAATGGTAAGCAATTGGTATTAGACAGAATGAATCGTTGGGACAAGGAATGGCGTAATTATAGAGGTGGCCAAAACACTGCTTTACAAATCTTGGATTTAGAAACACTAAAAGAAACGAGTCTGCCCAACGAAAGGAGTATGGACCTGCAACCCTTGTGGATGAATAACCAGGTATACTTTTTATCAGACCGAGATTTCAACATGAATATTTGGCAATATGATAGCAAAAACGCTAGTCTAAAACAAGTCACCAAACTCAAGGATACGGATGTTAAATGGTTATCGTCTAATGGAAAGGAACTAGCTTATGAATGGAGTGGGAATATCTACTTACTAGACCCAACAAATGGCAGTGCCAAACAAATTAACATTGAAGTAAAGGGTGATTTTCCTTGGGCAGAACCCAAATGGGAAAACGTGAGTAGCAGGGCAACTAATGCCTCTTTATCGCCTACAGGCAAAAGAATTTTAGTAGAAGCTAGAGGAGAAATTTTTACAGTTCCTGTAGAAAATGGTGACGCGTTGAATTTGAGCAATAGTTCTGGAACAGCAGATCGTCAACCGCTTTGGAGCCCTGACGGTAGACAGATTGCATGGTTTAGTGATGAAGGAGGTAAAGGTTATCAACTAGTCATTACTGACCAATTTGGGAAAGCCCCACTTAAAAAAATCAGCATTGGTGTTTCTAAATTGGGTTGGGAACCAACCTGGTCTCCAGATGGCAAATGGATTGCATTTGTAGACGATGACGTTCGTATTCAAGTTTTGGAATTAGCCACTGGAAAAATTCAAACTGCTGATATTGGTGGTAGTAATATTCAAAGGGGTGATATGGGTATATCCTGGTCTCCAGATAGTAAATGGTTGGCCTATGCAAAATCAGGTACCAATCAATTTAAAAGAATAACAGTTTGGAATTTAATTACAGGTAAAGCAACACCTATCAGTGATGCTATGGCCGATGCTTATCAACCAGCTTGGGATAGAGACGGCAGGCATTTGTATTTTTTAGCCAGCACCAATCTGGCATTGGGTTCTGGATGGGCCAATACCAGTTCTATACAAGCCAAACCTAGTTTTGGGGCTTATGTTACGGTATTAAGAAAAGACGATGCTTATCCCTTTCCTTTAAAAAGTGATGACGAACCAGATAGTACCATTAAGGAACCAAAGAAGCCAAAAGATACTACTGATGCAAAAGCTGTTAAAATTGACTTTGAGCAAATTGATAGAAGAACCATTGCCTTGCCCATACCAGTTGGTGAATACGATTTAATGTTGAGTGGTCCAAAGGGATCTGTATTTATTGGGGCGGGGCCAATATTGAGTAAATTCTCTTTAGAATCTAAGAAATTGGATGAGTTTGCCAAAGGCGCTTCTCAAGTGTATGTGTCAGCTAACGGAGAAAAAATACTCTTTAAATCCGGGCCTTCTTGGCGCGTGGTTGCTACCAGCAGACCACCTTCTCCCGCAGATGGAAATGTCTCTATGAATTTGAATATGAAACTCAACAGACAGGAAGAATGGAAACAGATATTTGAAGAAACCTGGCGCTATGAAAGAGACTATTTCTATGACCCGAATATGCACGGCAGAAATTGGCAGGAAGTATATGAACGCTATGCTCCCTTGGTACCTTATATCCGACACAGAAAAGATTTGACCTATATTTTAGACCAGGTAAATGGGGAACTTTCTGTGGGGCATAGTTTTGTTGGCGGTGGCGATTTTCCTAGTTTAGAAAATAATACGGTTGGGGTTTTAGGAGCAGACCTGACCCAAGAATCAGGACAATGGAAAATCAAAAGAATCTATACCACAGAAAGTTGGAACCCAGGACTGGTAGCACCTTTGGACCAACCGGGTTTAAAAGTACAGGAAGGAAATTACCTCTTGGCCATTGATGGCAAAGCTTTGAATGCCAATATGGATCCATTTGCTTTATTAGACGGTAAAGCTGGCAAACAAACCCAATTGTTGATCAATTCAAAACCGGATACCGCTGGAGCATGGACCATAAAAATGCAACCCATTGCAGATGAGTTTGGCTTAAGACAAAGGGCTTGGGTAGAAGACAATAGAAGAAAGGTGGAAGAATTATCCAAAGGCAAATTAGGTTATGCATGGGTGCCCAATACTGGTGGACCAGGCTTTGTATCTTTTAACCGCTATTATTTTGCCCAACAAGACAAAGAAGGTATGGTAATAGATGAACGCTTTAATGGTGGCGGTTTATTAGATGATTATATGGTAGACCTAATGGCCAGAAGATTGCGTGCTGCATTGACCAATGAAGTACCCAATGGTATTCCTTTTCAACTGCCTTCGGGAAATCTTGGACCCAAGGCTTTACTGATTAATGAATTGGCAGGATCTGGCGGTGACTTTTTCCCATGGGTATTTCAACACCAAAAAATTGGGCCCTTGATTGGTACTAGAACATGGGGCGGATTGGTTAAATCTTCTGTGCACTATAGAATGATTGATGGTGGTACTGTTACCGCACCAGACAATGCTGTGTATGATCCAGTTGCTCAAAAATGGGTAGCAGAAAACACCGGTGTTGCGCCAGATATTGAACAAAAAATTGACGCCATTTCTGTTTCAAAAGGAAGGGATTTACAACTTGAAAGAGCGGTACAAGAAGTCTTGCGTTTAATTGAATTAGAACCCAAACACAATTTAAAACATCCACCTTATTCAAAGCCGGCTGTGAAAAATTAAACAGGTTTAAACCTAATAAATCCATAAAAAAAGCTGCTCTAGGGCAGCTTTTTTTATGACTATCATAGAAGATGACTATCTCACTTTCAACATGGTACGCACTTGTTGGGTAGCCATATTTTGTAGTCTAGCATAGTAGACGCCATTGGGTAGTGATTTGCTATCAAATACCACGGTATAAGTACCAGCAGCATATTCCTTATCTGTCAGGTTGGCTAAAACCCTACCCATGGTATCCATAATTTGAATAAGGGTATGACCACCAGCCGTTTTGAAAGTAATCACTGTAGAACTAGTAAATGGATTGGGATAATTAGAGATCATTTGGTCTCCAGAAATATTGATTGGCTTTTTGCAAGAAGCAGAATTGACCCAGGGCAACATTTGAAAATTTTTCAACATAATCTGTTGTAAATCCACTTCATTAACACAGAGCCAATTAGAAAGTATGGTAGAATAAATACTTCTAAAATCGTATTGGAATGGCAGGTTATCATTGACAGTTGCATTTGTAGGGATACTTGGTGTGTTTCCAGTAACCCCGCCCATTACATGTTTACCAAATAAGAAACAAGGTGCTGCTGAGCCATGATCCGTTCCTGTACTACCATTACTTTTGATCCTACGACCAAACTCTGAATAAGTCATTCCCACTACCCTATCTTCCATTCCCAACAATTTCAAATCGTCTTGGAAAGCTTTAATAGCGTCACTCACATTCTTTAATAAATTGGCGTGACTACCAGTTGTGGTATCGGTACTATTCACCTGATTACTATGGGTATCAAAGCCACCATAGTTCACCATATAAATTCTTGTCTTTAATCCTCCGTTGATTAGTTTGGCAACAATCTTTAATTGATCAGCCAAAGAATTATTAGTAGGATATGTAACCTGAGTGGTTGTTTTTGCAGCGGCATTCTTTATCACAGAAGCATACTGCTGTGTTTGTTGTGAAATGGTTCTTACAAAACTCAACTCTTTTCCCGCAGGTGTATCTGGTGCCGGATCTTGTACCCCATTGACCAAATTATAAAAGTTGGTGGTACTACTAATACTCAATCCCATACTTACCGCAGGACCTTGTACAGTTAGAGAAGTCACTGATCCTATTTGAATGGCCAATGGATCCGGAGCAGAACTATTAGGATAGCCCGCAGGAAAATTGGGATACTCATAATTTAAGTATCTGCCAGCCCATCCACTATTGACTACACTAGCACTATCACTTGCACTCATCCAAATATCAGTGGCTCTAAAATGTGAAAAACTGGGTTGGGGATAACCTACAGAATGTACCACATTTAATTTGCCATCATTAAACAGACTATGTAACCCTGTCATAGATGGGTGTAATCCTGCTTTGCCATTTAAAGCCAATACTTTGTTTTCGGGAATATAAATATTGGATCGCGCAGCAACATAATTACTAAAGTTCTCTACTGGAATCACCATGTTTAATCCATCATTGCCTCCATTGAGTTGTACAATCACAAACACATGGTCTGTTTCTGTTACAGGCAGTGCCAAAGATTGCATAATACCAGAATCGGCACTAAATGCCTTGAAGGAAAATCCGCCAAACAGGGAGGGTAACATGACACCAGTAGGTATGGCATTTCTCAGAAATTGTCTTCTTTTCATGATCAGTGCTTTATGCCAATTGGTATTCAGGCAGGTTCATTAAATATTTGATTAAATCGCGTAAGCGATTCTTAACCGTTGTGGTATTGGATGTATTGGTAGGTGTTGTAATAAACAGGTTCCAAGCATCTGTCCAGTAAAAATCAGTGGATTGACCACCCAAAAGTATATCTGTTTTCAATTGGTTCTTAGACGCCAATGAAATGTCTATTCTCAGGATTTTTTTACACAATTCATCTATCAATTTGTTGGGATCACTTGGGCTAGATAGGGATTGTGCAACAGCTATACCGTCTATTTGTATCTTCTTTGAATTAAAAGTATAGCCACTGACAATCATGGTATCTGTAAACTGATTGCGTTTGGGTAATGTGTCACTATTAATCCAAATCTCATAGAATTGAGGCATTTGGTAATAGGCTTTCCAACCACTCACATCTGGTGGATCTCCAATATTTTGTTGCATATTACTAACCCAACTAACCATATAATTGTAAAATCCGTAATTGGTTACATAATCTGTATTGGGTTGAAACTGGATTTCATATTCCCTACACAAACCAACTACCAAGTCTACCGGACTTTTTATCTGCGCTCCCCTACTTAAGGTATCATAAAAATGTTCACTTTTTAATAATGCTGCAATTACTGGCTTGACTTCATACTTACTTTGCCTAAATAAATTGGCCATTGGAGTAATCACATTGGCTTCAATAGTATCATCAATGTCATAATAAACAAACCATCTATATAATCTCCTACAAACATATTTGGCCACTTCTTGCGTAGCAAATATCATGTCTAACATGGCATCTAATTCCAGGTCACCTGCATTGGCCCCAGATTGACCAGTAATAACGGTATTGTTATAGAAGGAAGAAAACTGTTTGTTCGTTTTATTGTGTCTAGCTGCGTCAAAATAGGATGAAATGGTAGTGCTATTATTTCTCCAACCTGTTAGTACCTGTGCCGCTGCTTTAACATCACCCTCGGTATACAAAGAATCTTTTCCCTTTCCACAGCAGAATAATTCTTGAATTTCTCTGCCATAGTTTTCATCTGGGGCAGTAGCCGTATTAATTTGACCATTTAAATAGACCAGCATGGCTGGATCAACAGTAATGGCCCTTGTTAAAGCTTTAAAATTCCCCAATGCATTTGTTCTAAATAAGGAATGGTGTTTGTAAACATATTGGGCATTACCTATATCATTTGTTTCCGTAGCAAAATGATTATGCCAAAAAAGGGTCATTTTCTCCAAAATGCTTCTATCTTGATTGATCATCAAACCCATCCACCATTTTTTGAATGACCCTCTGCGTTGACTTGCAACAGTACCGTCATTATTGGGGTCATTTACCCATGTAGTTCCTAATGCAATATTTCCATCTGGAGTAGTAGCCGTAGTTGAAGTGGTATATTCTTTTAAGGGAGGAGCCGGCAGCACAGTGTTTATATTCAACAATTCATCAACAGATTGTTGCATGGTGCGGCCTTTAAAATAATTAATATCTGCCTTCTTAGCCCCAAACATGGTTCTTTTGAGCAGATGAATCACTTCTGCCTCTGTCCATGGGCCTGTATAAGCATTTAATCCAGAACTTGGCAATGGAGGCTCAAACATTGGCAAATCTGTCTCCTTTTGAGGATTAGCAGCCAGTTCCAAAAAAGCACGTCTGTCCATGTACTAAAATTATTTTAGTGGTTGATACACAATATAATAACTGTGCTGCTTTTAAAAATTAAATTTTGGTAAAATGAGGAGAATTTGACAGATTTCGGTGTTTTAAACACCTTAGATCTCCATTTTAATTGAATTATCCAATCTTGATGATTACTAGAAACTGTTTTTTTTGATTTTATGCATTAGAGGGCATAGCATTAAAGAATTTGCTTTGAATAGTATTCAACACAGTCTCGTCAATGGCAGTATTAATAAAATCTACTACAATGGGGTATTTTACCAACATTAGCATATCGGTCATATCTACAGAGGCCGATAATATGGCAATCTTTAAATTTGGGAAATAGGTCTGGTATTTTTCAGTGAATATTTCTAGGAATTCCCATCCATCCATACCAGGCATATGCAAGTCTAAAAACATGAATTCTGGCTCTCCCATTGTTCTATGGCCTTCTTGTTCCAACAATGCATCAAAATAAGCTAAAGCTTGGAGACCATCAGTTGCGGTAATTGTTTCTTGTGCAAAATCACTGATAGCAATTACTTTCTTGGCTATCATTAGTAACAACTCATTGTCATTTACTACCATTACTTTCTGTAACATAACCTAGATTTTAGTTCTTTAAGGGGATTCGCAATCAGCTTTTACGGTCTGTTTGCTACTGTAAAATAACAGCGCTTAAAGAGCAAAAATTGTAGTTAACGGGGCCGGCTTTTTGTAGTATTTTATTGACAAATCAAGGCTTTTTCAAGGCTCAATCTAGCTCTATAATAGCTTTAATACAAGCGTTTTCAGGTTGAGAGATTTGTTGAAATTTTTCCGCAATTGATTCAAAATCATATCGATGGGTAATGTAATGGGCGGGGTTTACCAGACCGGATTCTAGGTATCTTATGACCTGAGCAAAATCATGCTTACTAGCATTCCTACTACTCATGAGCGTTGCCTCACGTTTGTGGAACTCTGGGTGACTAAAACTGATATATTCTTTTTGCAGACCTACCAATACATATCGGCCCGTATGGGCCAAAAACTGAAAAGCCTGATTAATGGCTTTTAAACTACCCGAAGCATCAAATACAACACTGGGCATGTTCCCATTTGTAATCTCTTTTAATCTTTCTAATGCGTCTTCTTTGGCAGGGTTGATCAAATGTTTGATGCCAAATTTTTGTTCGCATACCCCCAATCTAGACTCATTAACATCCATGGCAATCACAATAGCTCCAGCCAGTCTTGCCATTTCCATCAACCCCAGTCCTATGGGCCCGGCTCCTACAACTAAGGCAAATTCTCCCTCCTTTAATCCTGATCTAACTACAGCGTGTTGACCAATGGACAATGGCTCTACCAAGGCCAATGCATCCAAATCTAATCCAGGTGCTTTAATCAAATATTCATTAGGCACAGCAATTCTTTGTCGCAGACCACCATCTATATGAACTCCATAAACTTTGATTCTAACACAGCAATTTCCCTTGCCTTGTTTACAGGCCACACAATCCCCACAATTAAAATAAGGAATCAAGGTTACCAATTCTCCCACTACAAAATCAGGATCAGTTGTTTCCAAAATACTGGCTGCTAACTCATGACCTAAAATTCTAGGGTATTCAAAAAAAGGTTGGTTACCTGCAAATGCATGTATATCTGTTCCACAAACACCTACCCTTTTAACTGATAAAATGCTATAACCCGGTTCCAGTTTTGGCTCGCTCAAATCTTGGTATTCAAAAATGCCTGGCTCCTTACAAATCAATGCTCTCATAATTTCAAAATTTAGGCATTTGCCAGTGCTCTATCTAAATGAACATAACCGCCATCTACATGTATAATTTGCCCTGTGGTATGGCTACTGACGGATGACAAAAGAAAGGCAACTGCATTGGCAATTTCTTCTGCAGTTGTCATCCTATTTTCAAGAGGTATTTTAGAACAAATCTCTTTTAATTTTGCTTCCGGCTCATTAAGTGTCTGAATCCATTTTTCATAGGCAGGTGTATAACATTCTGCCACAACAACAGCATTTACACGAATGCCATATTTTAATAACTCTACTGCCCATTCTCTGGTCAATGCATTTCTGCCTCCATTGGCTGCGGCGTAGGCCGATGTATTTCCTTGTCCAGTTTCTGCAGTCTTGGATGTGATATTCACAATGCTTCCTTTTGATGCAATTAGGGCTGGCAATGCATGATGAGCCAACATATAATAATGAATCAGGTTCTTGTGCAAGCTTTGCATAAAACGCTCGTAATTGCCTTTTTCTAAACCTACGCCATCATTCACACCTGCATTGTTTACCAATCCATCAATTCGATGGTATTTGTCTAGAATAGCTTTTACAACTGCTTCCGCACTCTCTGGATTGGATAATTCCGCAAATACTTGCCAAGCGCTTCCACCAGCGGCTTCTAATTCAGCCACCATGGCTAAATTGTCTTTTTCATTATGACCAACAATCACTGGAATAGCCCCTTCTCTTACCAGCACTTGAACAATTCCTGCACCAATTCCTTTTGCTCCACCAGAAACCAAAATCACTTTATCTTTTAATTGCAAATCCATATTTATATATTATAGTTGATAGAATCTTGTAGCATTATTTCCAAAAATATCCGCTTGCTCTGTTGTTGAAAATTGTTGGAAATAGTTTGTTGGAATAGAAATTTGTTGCTCATAACTAGCCGCCACTTGACATACGGGCCAATCGGAACCATAGATCAAACGCTTGGTACCAAAAGCATCTACCAATATATCAAGGTAGGGTGTAAAATGACTTGCATTCCAATTGTTCCAATCTGCTTCCGTTACCATCCCACTCACCTTACAACTTACATTTGAATGTTCTGCCAATTTTCTAATCCCCTGTTCCCATCCTTCTAGTAGTCCATCTTTAATAAAAGGCTTGGCCAAATGATCAATTACAAAGGGCTGATGGGGAAATTGTTTGACTAAGGTCAATGCAGCCTCTAAATGTTTGGGGAAGATGAGAATATCATAGGTAAAACCAAAAGAAGCCAAATAACTAATCCCTTTTAGGAAATCTGGTTGCAACATGAATGCTGGATCTTCTCCTTGTAATACGTGTCTAAAACCCTTTAACAACTTGTTTGCTTGATGCTTATTTAGATTTTCTTCTACTTCACTTGACCTTAAATCTGTCCAACCAACTACGCCCTTGATCCAAGAATTTTCTTGAGCAAGCTCAAGTAAAAAACTGGTTTCAGCTTCCGTTTGATCTGCTTGAACGGCTACACATGCATCTATTCCCGCATGCGCTAACAAAGGTTTTAAATCAGCAGGAAGAAAGTCTTTTCTAATGACTTGCATGCTTTCATCAATCCAACCATGAATCAATGGATCATATTTCCAGAAATGTTGGTGTGCGTCTACTTGCATACTTTTTAAGATTGTTGAAATGCAACAACTGATTGTTTTGAAACGCCTAATCCATCTATCCCTAATTCCACCACATCTCCTGCTTTTAAATAAGTTGGAGGGTTCATTCCCAGACCAACCCCTGGAGGAGTACCTGTAGAAATGATATCTCCTGGCAACAAAGTCATAAACTGGCTGATATAGGCAATTAATTGTGGTATATTAAATATGAGATCATCAGTATTGCTGTCTTGAACAATTTTACCATTTAAAGACAACCACAAACGAAGACTATGTGGATCTTTTACTTCATCTTTTGAAACCAACCAAGGACCAAGCGGTGCAAAAGTATTACAACCCTTACCCTTGTCCCAAGTACCACCTCTTTCTAACTGAAATTCTCTTTCACTCACGTCATTATGCAAACAGTAGCCAGCTACATAATCCATTGCATCTGCTTCAGTAACATAACTGGCTTTCTTTTCAATAACAACGGCCAGTTCCACCTCCCAGTCTGTTTTTTCAGAATCACGAGGAATCATAATGGCATCATTGGGGCCAACAACAGCTGTTGTTGATTTGAAAAACAAAATGGGTTCAGTAGGTATGGCTGCTCCGGTTTCTTTAGCGTGCTTGGCATAATTCAGTCCAATACATACAATTTTAGAAGGTCTTGCAACAGGGCAACCCAAACGAATACCGGCAGGTATTTCCGGCAAAACTGTATTGTGTTGATCCAACATCCAAGCTAGATGGGGCAAACCACCATGCTCAAAAAAGAACTCATCATAGTCTTTGATAAATCCTGATACGTCATAATTTTTTCCGTCTTTGTGAATTCCCGGTTTCTCTTTTCCTGGTTCACCAAATCTGATCAATTTCATATTTCGATTGCTTTGCTTTTCCTAATTCAATTGTATAATGGTATCAATATCATCTAATTTGATACCCTCTAAATAAATAAATAATCCTTCAGGTAATTGTTTAAAGCTAACCGCTGTTCCTTTACCATAAAGGCTTGCTTTAGTTACCTTCTCTGTATACTTGGGTATAAATACAAAATTGTTATTGTCTTTCTTATCCAAGATGTGAACGAATTTGTTTTGCTGATTACCCGTTACTACTCCCCAATCTTGTGCATTTACAAAATTACCACGAGTGCCAATTACTGTCTTCCCATTTAGCTTCATCCATTCGCCAACTTTAGCAAGGGTATCAACAAATTCTTGCTGAATCATCCCTGTTGGTTTAGGTCCTACATTTAATAAGAAATTGGCATTTCTTCCGGCTGCATTCACCATGTAATGAACTAATTGTTTGGAAGATTTAAAACTCCTATCGGTGATATTAAATCCCCATGCATCATTCATGGTCTCACAGGTTTCCAAAGGAAGGGCAGAAATATCGGCCCCGCCAAAACCTGTGGTATTTCTTCCTGGTAAGTCTTTTTCAAACATTTGAAAATCTTCTCCAGCAATGGGAGACAAATGGTGATTATTCCCAATTAAACAGGCTGGTTGCAATTGGTGAATCAAAGAATAAATTTCTTCATAATGCCAATTTACTTTTGACTGTAAGGTCTTGTCATGGTCATTGTCTAATTGATCCCAATGTCCATCAAACCAAATACCAGAAACCTCTCCATAATTGGTTAATAATTCCGTTAACTGGGCTTTCATGAACTTGATATAAGATGGCCAATCAGACTTGGTTGTTCTTCCAGCTTTTTTGCCTGTCTTACCTGTTTCCCATTGGTAGTCTGTTCTATACCAGTCTAATAAAGAATAATAGAAAAATATTTTGATTCCCTGTTTGTGACACTCATCTGCCAATTGTTTTACAATATCCTTACCATAAGGCGTATTCATGATATTCCAATCAGACTGCTTGGTATTGAAATTACTAAAGCCATCATGGTGGCGCGTAATCAGGGTAATATATTGCATGCCCGCATTCTTGGCAATGGTTACCCATTCCTTGGCATTAAAAGCTGTTGGATTAAATACATTTTGCAACATGGCATAATCCTCTGCCCTAATCCCTCTATTGTTCATCACCCATTCTCCATGACCAAGAACACTGGAGGCACCCCAGTGAATAAACATTCCAAACTTCATGTCTTGGAACAGGGCTCTGGCTTCTAGATTTTGTTTACTAGGTTGATAGCCAGGTTGAGCATTTGATGCAAATAAACCAAAGCTTAGACAAGCAAGGAGCAATAGTTGTTTCATATAACAGTATTAATTGTTCAAAGTAATAAAACCTCCATCAATTGGATAATCGTTTCCCGTAATAAATCCGGCTTGATCACTGCATAAATACAAGGCCAATGCAGCAATTTCTTCTACCGATCCCATTCTGCCAATTGGCTGACTTTGAGATAATTTCTCAAACATTTCTGATTCTTTACCAGGATAGTTTTTGGCTATAAAACCATCTACAAAAGGCGTATGCACCCTAGCTGGAGAAATGGAATTACAACGGATATTCTGATGCAGATAATCTCTTGCAACACTTAGTGTCATAGCAAATATGGCCCCCTTACTCATGCTATAGGCAAACCTATCTACTAATCCAACATGGGCAGCAATAGAAGCCATATTTAAAATGCTTCCTCCCCCATTTACTTTTAAATGTGGAATGGCTGCAAACATGGTATTATAAGCCCCTTCTACATTTACTTTAAAGACCCTATTAAAATCTTCAGATGCTGTATTTTCCAAACTACCTACATGTGCAATGCCAGCATTATTAATCAAGATATTAATTGGTCCAATCTCTTTAAAAATATGTACCAACTCGGCCTGATTACTTACATCACAAGCATGGGCTGATGCTTTGCCACCAATGGCTATAATTTCATTTACTACTTCTAAAGCAGCTGCTCCATTAAAATCCAAAATATACACTGCTGCTCCTTGCTTTGCAAATAAAAGGGCAATGGCTTTTCCTATTCCACTTGCTGCTCCAGTTATAACTGCTTTCTTATTATCCAAACTAAACATCTAACCATTATTTAAGTGAAAAAATCTCTGTCATCAACATCCACTTTTCTCCATTTTGTGCAAATGGAAGCGCATTTTGAAATTGCCACATTAAGGTTTCCCATTCTTGAACTCGCGGATTATTTGCGTCTGCAGCAGCTTTAGCTTCAAAACTAAAAGCATCCGTAGTTTCCATAATCATAAACATCCTAGTTGCTACTCTATAGATTTTCATGTCCTCAATTCCTGCATCTCTAATACTATCTAAGACTTCTGGCCAAACCTGTTGATGCCATTGTTCATATTGGGCAATCAATGCCTCATCATCATATAGGTCCAAGGCCAAACAATATCTTTTCATGGTTTAATTTTTTAATTAAGTTCTTTTACTTCATGTCCTTTCCATCCAAAATAGAAGATGACTGCAAAACAAACCAGTGGTACAGCATAACCAATTTGAATACTACCGGTAACATCGCTGATATAACCTAGGATGGGTGGTAATAAAGCGCCTCCTACTATTGACATAATAATCAGTGAGCTTCCCATTTCTGTATCTGATTCCAATTTTTTAATGCCCAAATCAAAGATGGTGGGGAACATGATAGACATGAAAAAGGATATCCCAATAACTGCATACACAGTTGCCATACCAGTCATGGCAATGGCGGCCAAACTCAACAATACACACATAGCGGCATAAAATGCCAACAATTTGTTTGGGGCTATAAAACGCATAAAAAAGGTTCCAGCAAATCTTCCAATCATAAACGCCATTCCGCATCCCCATCCCAAATAGTCTGCTGCTTGCATCTTAGTTAAGCCTGCTGATTTAATGGCAAAAAGAATGAAGAAGCTAAATACACAAACCTGTGCACCTACATA
>JBEAPC010000160.1:0-5524 GCA_041164585.1 Bacteroidota bacterium | reverse complement strand
TCATTTTCATGGGCCAAAAAACCCCATAATTGGTACTTGCATTTGCCAAAATTTCTTTGGAAACAGAACCGGCAGTATGTACCAATAACTGATCTCCCAGATTTAGCGCAGCGGCCATTGGACTAATTGCTTGGTCTGAAACTGCTAAAATATAGGCATCTGCTTTGGGGGCAAGCTGGCCCAATTGATCAATAGCTTCTGCACCAATTTGAACAGCCAATTGCTGGGCATGAGACAGATTTCTACTGTAGACTTGCTTGATAATAATCCCCCTTTCAAAAAAGGCTTTACCTATTACCGTAGCAATATTACCTGAACCAATGAGTACAAGCTCCATATCTTTGAATCTGAAATGAAATCAAAATTAGCACAAAGACTGGCCATCACCTATTATAGAACCAAGATCCGAACTATTGGATTGGTTTCACCCAAATTGGCCGCAGAAAAAGCCTACAATCTATTCTGTACTCCCAGAAATTCAAACAAAAAGCCCAAAGTGCCTCCCATTTTTCATAAGGCAATGGTTTTGAATTTGGTTTCAAGGGGTCAAAACTTAAGGGGATATCATTGGATCCCTGCCTATCCCAATGGAAAAAAAATATTGATTATCCACGGTTTTAGTAGCTATAGTTACAAGTTTGAAAAATACGTGGGCTTGTTTAAAAAAGAGGGCTTTGAAGTTGTGGCATTTGACGCTCCCGCTCATGGTCAGTCTGGTGGAAAACACATTAATGCACTCATTTATAAAGAGGCTTTATTAGATATTGAACAGGCATATGGCCCCTTTTACGGATGGATGGGTCATTCCTTAGGAGGTCTTGCAGCAAGCCTTGCTTTTCAGACTTTGGCCAACCAAGAAAACAGAAAACTGGTTTTGATTGCCCCTGCAACAGAAACCAAAAGAGCCATTGAACACTATTTTAGTATTATTCAGGTGGATGATAAAATCAAACAAGCATTTAAGGAATTGATTGCTAGCTTAACCCATTATAAAATTGAAGAGATTGCAGTATCTCATGCTTTAAAGCAAATCAATGCCCCTGTTTTATGGGTACATGACAAACAAGACATGATCTGTGTATTTGAAGCTGTGATTCCTATTATGGAAGCAAAACCAGCCAATGTTCGCTTTCATATTACGGATGGTTTGGGGCATAGCAGGGTTTATAAAGAAGCAGAGGTTACTGGGGCCATTGTGCATTTCTTACTAGAGGCCTAACAGGGATATTTTTTGGAATTTAACTCTTTGGACTAATATTGCATCCAAACCGGCGGAAGGGTCAGGTACTAAAAAAGCCTAATTTAACCTAGTTTCGGTTTCTTATAAACATCATCAAATCACCGCCCATGGCGGTTTTGGAAAATATGGCAAAAAACTTATTGATTGTTGAGTCACCTGCAAAAGCCAAAACAATTGAAAAGATCCTGGGCAAGGATTTTGAAGTTAAGAGCTGCTTTGGACATATTCGTGACCTGGAAAAGGACGATATGGGTATTGATGTTAACAATCATTATTTGCCAAGGTACAAAGTGCCAGATGACAAGGAAAGGGTTGTAAAAGAGCTGAGACAATTGGCAAAAAAAGCAGATGAAGTTTGGTTAGCATCGGATGAGGACCGTGAAGGAGAAAGTATTAGTTGGCATTTGGCCGAGGTATTGGGTCTTGATCCAAAAGTGACCAAACGGATTGTTTTCCATGAAATCACCGCCCCTGCCATAAAAAAAGCAGTAGCAAATCCTAGAATTATCAATATGAATCTGGTGAATGCCCAACAAGCAAGAAGGGTATTAGACAGATTGGTAGGGTTTGAATTGAGTCCCGTATTATGGCGCAAAATTGGCATGCAAAGAAGCCTTAGCGCCGGAAGGGTTCAGAGCGTAGCGGTAAGATTGGTGGTTGAAAGAGAAAGAGAGATTAACCATTTTGTATCTGAGAGTAGTTTTAAAATTGAAGCCAATTTCTTAGCCCCAGATATTAACGGCAAAACCGTAGGATTTAAAGCGGAAGGACCGGCCAAATATTCAGAGCAAGTAGCTGCTAGAAAATTCTTAGAATCTTGTATTGGTGCTACTTATAAAGTAACAGATGTTCAGGTTAAACCAACCAAGAGAACACCTGCTGCACCATTTACCACTTCTACCCTGCAACAAGAAGCTTCCAGAAAAATGGGATACAGCGTGAGTAAAACCATGTTGATTGCCCAAAAGCTCTATGAAAGTGGTAAGATCACATACATGCGTACAGATAGTGTGAATTTGAGTGATACGGCGCTTGCCGATATTAGCGCTGAGGTAAACAATGCTTATGGCCCTCAGTATCATCAGCCTCGCAAATTCAAGAACAAAAACGAATCTGCACAAGAAGCTCACGAAGCCATCAGGCCTACTTATATGAATCAACATACCCTGGCTGATGAAGAAACCAGAAGGCTCTATGAATTGATTTGGAAAAGAACCATTGCATCTCAAATGAGCGATGCGGCTTTTGAAAAAACCACGGCCAAAATTGCCATCAGCACCAATGGAGAAGCATTAAGCGCTTCAGGAGAAGTCTTAAAATTTGACGGTTTCTTGAAAGTTTATATGGAAGGAAAGGATGATGAAGACGAAGAAGATGCAGAAGGTATCTTGCCTCCATTAGCTGTTAATCAACAACTAAGTTTAAAAGAACTAACTGCTTCAGAAAAATTCAGTAGACCTGCTGCGCGATATACAGAAGCTTCCTTGGTTAAAAAACTAGAAGAATTGGGTATTGGTAGACCATCTACCTACGCCCCCACTATCAGTACCATCATGAAGCGTAATTATGTAGAAAAGCGCGACAAGGATGCTATTAAGCGATCTGTAACCCTATTTAGATTGGTTCCAGGCAAGGAAATTGAAAAAGAAATTATTTCAGAAAATACTGGGGCTGAAAAAAGCAAATTATTTCCAACCGATTTGGGTATGGTAGTAACAGACTTTTTGAAGCAACATTTTACCAAGGTTATGGACTTTGGTTTTACTGCCAAGATTGAACAGGAATTTGATGAGATTGCCGATGGCAAGATTATCTGGTCCAATATGATTGACGGGTTTTACAAACCCTTCCATAGCACTATTGAACATACTTTAGAAACTGCAGAAAGAGCCAAGGGTGAAAGAGAATTGGGCATAGACGCAGAATCTGGTAAAAAAGTAATCGCCAGAATGGGTAGATACGGTCCAATGGTTCAGATTGGTGATAGCAGCAACGAAGAAGATAAACCAAGGTTTGCCAAACTCAAACAAGACCAAAGTATTGAAACCATTACTATGGCAGAAGCCATGGAACTCTTTGAACTTCCCAAAACCATTGGGGAATACGAGGGTCAAGAATTACAGGTGAATATTGGCCGATTTGGCCCTTATATCCGCATGGGTGAGCAATTTATCAGTGTTCCCAAAGGAGAAGACCTACACGCTTTAGAATTAGAAAGAGCCATACAGTTAATCCAAGAAAAGCAACACGCAGAAGCGCCAATTGCTTTTTTCCAAGAATTACCCGTAACCAAGGGCAAGGGAAGATTTGGACCTTTTATCAAGTGGAATGATTTGTTTATCAATATTCCCAGGGCATACAATTACGATACCCTGTCTCAAAGCGATATCAATGAATTGATTGAAAAGAAAATGGACAAAGAAGCCAATCGATTTATTAACCAATGGCCAGCTGAAAAGATTTCTATTGAAAATGGTAGATGGGGTCCATTTATCCGTTTTCAGAAAAAGATGCTGAAAATGGGTAGAAGGGCTGACGGAGAAAAATATAGCGCGGACGAACTGGTTGACATTGACTTGGATTTGATAAAGAAAATGATTGAAGAACAAGTGCCAGGTGCTTTTACCAAGAAAGCAAAACCAGCTTCAAAAGGCGCTACCAAAACGGCCACAAAGAAAGCTGCTCCTAAAAAAGCAGCTACCAAAAAAGCCAGTCCAAAAAAGAAATAGGCTCTGCCATAAAAAAGCCGGATAAATGATTTTATCCGGCTTTTTTATGCGCTTGTTCCAAGCCTTTTAATCGGCCCTGCCCAAATCTCTTAAAAATCTAACGTGGGCTACTACGGCTCTTCTCATAGTAGGGTACTCAATATATTGTAACTCATATTCCGCGCAAACCGCTTTTACAATTTTGCTAATGGCTGGATAATGTACGTGAGAAATCTTAGGAAATAAATGGTGTTCAATTTGAAAATTGAGACCTCCTACCAACCAACTTACCAATTTATTTCTAGTAGCAAAATTGGCTGTGGTTTTAATTTGGTGTGCCGCAAACTCATCAGGTAATTGGTGTGAAGCAATGTCCGCAACTGGGAATTCAGTGTGTTCTACCGTATGGGCCAACTGGAATACGATGCTTAAAATAAATCCAGCAACCATACTCATTACTATAAATCCTACCAACCATGGTAACCAACCAAGGGCATAAATAGGGATTACAATAAAGAAGGCAGCGTGATAGACTTTTACAATCCAGAATTCAAAATGGTCTTTAAACTCCATTTTCTTTAAAGGCACATTTCCAATTTTTTTTGAGAAATACTTGTTGTAGTCAGTAAAGAAAATCCAGAAAATATACAATTGCATGTACAAAAACCAGAAGTAAAAATGCTGGAATTTGTGCATTTTCAATCGCTTCTGTGTAGGAGCCATTCGCATTAATACACCAATTTCAATATCGTCATCTACCCCATCAATGTTGGTAAAACTATGGTGGATCATATTATGTTTCATGTTCCACATAAAGTGGTTGGCACCCAACATACTCATAGATGAAGCGGCAATTCTGTTCATCCAACGATTGGTGCTAAAACTACCATGACTACCATCGTGCATCACGTTAAATCCAATTCCGGCAATCAAACCACCAAGGATCACAGCTTCTAAAATGGCCAAGTACCAAACTGGGGTCCAGACCAATAATTGAATATAAACGGCCACAAAAGCAATAATCATCACTATGGCCTTGGTAAATAATTTGGGAGTACCCGTGGATTTTATTCCTTGTTCATCAAAATAGGCTTGAACGCGTTTTTTCAAATCAGCATGCAAGGATTGCTTTACAACGGGGAATTTTGGAATGGCAAATGTAGACATGTAATAATTTATAGTAAGAAAACAAAAGTACTTCATCCCCGCTTCCCATACTTGTTAATTTTGACTGATGGTACCGAAGACAGCCTTTAACGATGATTTTTTCAAATTAGTATGCCATTTTTAGTCATTATTTCCACAAGTATGGAATAACTATTTAGGGTAAATGCGCAAAAAAAGAAGTTAGTTTGAGGTAGAATATCACAGATAATGGAAGTTTAAGCTATTGCTGTCATTTTCAACCAGTTCATATGCAAACAACCAAAGAAATCAATGCACTCTTTACCTTGATAGATGATCCCGATGAGGAAGTCTATTCTACCGTTTCAGAAAAGCTGGTTGCTTATGGCAAGGGGATTATCCCTAATCTGGAACATTTATGGGAAACAACCCTAAATGACACTATCCAAGA
>JBEAPC010000159.1:0-10578 GCA_041164585.1 Bacteroidota bacterium | reverse complement strand
CCACTGGCAGTAAGAATAATTTTTGAAATGGGATTATTTCCCTCTCCTACCAAGCACTGAAAAATAGCTGAGTGTTCGCTATCAACAGGTATTACTGCTGCGCGATGTTCTCTGGCTTTCTGCATCACAATATCTCCAGCCACAACCAGTGTTTCTTTATTGGCCAATGCTACGGCTTTGCCCATTTGCACGGCTTGCAAAGTGGGTCTAAGACCTGCATAACCTACAATGCCTGCCAACATCATGTCATAACAATCCATGGCAGCCACTTCTTCTAAGGCCTTTTCCCCTGCAAAAACCTTTACATTGGTGGAAGCCAAAGCCTCTTTTACGGCTTGGTATTTTTTGTCATCACCAATGACAACAATATTGGGATTGAACTCCAATGCCTGTTGCACCAAGAGCGTATCATTGGTTTGGGCCGTTAAGATTTCAGCACTAAACAGGGTTGGATTAGCCCTGATCACGTCTAGAGCCTGTGTACCTATGGAACCAGTAGAGCCGAATACGGCGATTCTTTTTTGCGTCATTAGTTTTATTTGGGCTTCCTAAAGATGGGCAAAATACTGCCAATCTGTTTGGTAAAGCCGGTTTATTTATCCCCCATCTTTTAGGATTGGAGAAAAGCTTCTAGCCCATTGGCTAAGTTTCTGTCATTACTCAACCTTGGTACTTTGTTCTGTCCACCCAATTTACCAATCTGCTTCATATAATCAATAAAGCCATTTTTTCTTACCAAGCTAATTTTGAGTCTGTCTAAGATATTACCCTTAATCAAGTCATCATAATAAACATTCTTATCCCTGAGTTGCTGGTCAAGACAATCTGCAAATGTTTCCAATTGATCTGGAGCCTGTTCAAATTCTACCAACCACTCATGGTAGCTCTTACCTTGCCCCTGCTGAACAATCATGGGAGCCACGGTGAATTCTGTGATCTTGGCACCAAATTGAGCAGCCGCTTGTAACATGGCATGTTCCACTTCTTCACCAATCACGTGTTCTCCAAATGCTGAGATAAAATGCTTGATCCTGCCACTCACCACCAGTCTATAAGGATTGGTAGAAACAAACCTAACTGTATCGCCCAGGTTATAGCCCCAAAGACCTGCATTGCTATTGATAATCAGGGCATAATTGACCCCAACCTCCACTTGCTCCAGTTTTAAACGGGTAGGATTTTCAGAAAAAATCTCAGCCGCTGGCACAAATTCGTAAAAAATGCCACTATTGGTATTTAATAATAGGCCTTCGGCCGATTGGCTATCTTGAAAGGCAAAAAAGCCCTCACTGGCGGGGAATAACTCAATACTGTCTATGCGTTTGCCTACTGTTTCAAACAATTTAGCCTTGTAGGGTTCAAAATTCACCCCTCCCTGCACCATGACACTGAAATTGGGAAATAAATCTGCTATTTTTTTTCCCGATTTTTCGTGTAATCGGTCAAAATACATCTGCATCCATGGTGGGATCCCACTAATCAAAGTCATGTCTTTGTTAATGGTTTCAGCCACAATCCTATCTAGTTTGGTTTCCCAATCCTCAATACAATTGGTTTCATAACTGGGCAATTGATTAGAACGTAGGTAGCTTGGAATATGGTGGTTAACTATCCCGCTTAGTCTACCTGTTGGGATACCAGCAATTCTTTCTAGTTCTGGTGAACCGCTCAAGAAAATCATTTTTCCATTGGCAAATGCTGAATTACCTGTTTCTGCCATATAGCAAAGCAGGGCATTTCTGGCCGTATTAATATGATTGGGAATGGATTCCTTGGTTATAGGTATGTATTTGACCCCAGAAGTAGTTCCACTGGTCTTGGCCAGATAAATGGGTTTGCCCTTCCAAAGCACGTTTTGCTTGCCCTCTTTGATGCTGGCTATATAGGGTTTGAATTGCTCATAATCCCTCAAAGGCACGGCTTGGACAAATTCTTGGTGGTTGGAAACAGCTGAAAGCTGGTGATCCCTACCAAAATCGGTGTTTTTACCCGTTTTAAGTAGTGATTTCAGAATGGCATCCTGATCCTCAACGGCGGTCAGCATCCCTTTTTTGGTTTTATTATAGATATAATTGGCAAAGGGCCGGGCTAATAAAGACTTTAGGTTCATGGGATGGGCTTGTCAAGATCGTTTAAGGGGGCAAAATTAGGGGGATAGCAGAGTTTTTGCTTTTAAAATCCGGTAATATTATGGTAATTGCATCCGAAACCCTCCCATTTAAGCGGCTGTCCTGAAAAAATGGGAAATTATTTCAAAAATGTTTGTGCAAATCAGCACTAAATCCCTACCTTTGCCGTCCTAATTTTGGAAAGCTATGTTAGCAGTTGTAAAAATCGCAGGTCAACAATTTAAAGTACAAGCAGGTCAAAGTTTGTATGTTCCGCACTTGCAAGGTAATACCGGTGACAAGGTTGAGTTCAGTGACGTATTGTTGGTAGACAACAACGGAACGATTTCTGTAGGTAGTGATGTAAAAGCTACTGTGAAAGCAGAAATTATCAGTGCCCTAGTGCAGGGTGAAAAGGTTATCGCCTTCAAAATGAAAAGAAGGAAAGGTTTCCGTAAGAAGCATGGTCACAGAACCCACTACACTAGAATCATGATTGAAAGCATTGCTTAAGATCTAGTCTGGTTATTGGCACTTATGTGCAAACTATGTTTGCATGCAAGCGGTAGAACAAGAATAAAAAAATTATAAAAAGTATTTTATGGCACACAAAAAAGGTGAAGGTTCCGTTAAAAACGGTCGCGATTCACAAAGCAAACGTCTTGGCGTAAAAATCTATGGTGGTCAACCAGCAACTTCTGGTAACATCATCGTTCGCCAAAGAGGTACTCAATATCATCCTGGTAAAAATGTGGGTGTTGGAAACGACTACACATTGTTTGCTTTGGCTGATGGTGTAGTAGAATTTAAGAAGGGTAAAAACGACAAGTCAACTGTGTCAGTTTTACCAGTTGCAGTGACTGCATAAAAAATATTTTTTGGAATTGCAAATAAGTTTTTATTTTTAATGTATTATTTACTAACCATTAAATCTAAAAAACATGGCAACTGCAAAAAAAGCCGCTCCTAAAAAAGCCGCTGCAAAGAAAGCTGCTCCTAAGAAAGCTGCTCCTGCTAAAAAAGCTGCTCCTAAAAAAGCTGCTAAAAAAGCTGCTCCTAAGAAAGCTGCTCCTGCAAAGAAAGCTGCTCCTAAAAAAGCTGCTCCTGCTAAAAAAGCCGCTCCTGCAAAGAAAGCTGCTCCTGCAAAGAAAGCCGCTCCAAAGAAAGCCGCTAAGAAAGCTGCTCCTAAGAAAGCTGCTAAGAAATAATCCAAAGATTATTTCTCACAGAGATAGATTTAGTCCCGGGAATTATTTCCCGGGATTTTTTTTGCCCCTACTAGAAGAAAAATCCCGCTATTTTTGAAACATGGATAACTACGCAATTGCAGATAATTTTGCTCTTTTAGGCAAACTGATGGACATACATGGAGAAAACAGCTTCAAGGCCAAATCCTATGCTGCTGCGGCTTTCACCATAGAGAAGCTTCCCACTCAACTTGTAGAAATGCCCTTGGATAAAATTGCTAGCATTCGGGGAATTGGTGAATCCATTACAAAAAATATTGCAGAACAATTACAAACAGGCAGCATGGCATTGTTGCAAGAATATATTCAAAAAACACCAGAAGGTATTTTGACCATGATGTCTATTAAAGGCATTGGTCCAAAAAAAATTGCCACTATCTGGAAGGAACTTGAAATTGAAACCATTGGAGAATTATTGTACGCGTGCAATGAAAATAGGTTAGCTAATTATAAAGGATTTGGGGCTAAGTCTCAACAGAATATTAAAGAGGCCATAGAATTTTTTATGGGTAGCCAAGGAAGTTATCTCTACCAACAACTAGAAAGTTTTACTACTGAGATGACCCAACTTTTGAGCAAAGCATTTCCTGATTTTCTTTTTGAAGTCACTGCCGACTATAGAAGACAATTAGAAATTATTACCTCCATTTCATGGATAACTACCGCCCCAAAGGACCTTTTAACAAAATACTTTTCCACAGTTGAATGCACATTTTCAGAGCCAGAAAATGATCATCTTGTAGTGGAATCTACCGCACCTGTTCCACTTCATTTTCATATTGCTACTGCAGAAAATTTTGGAACGATACTTTTTAAAACTACGGGACCAACTAGTTTTTTAGAATCATTTGAAAAAGAAACAAGCTTATCTATTACCACTTCATTTGCTTCAGAACAAGATCTATTTCAAGCAGCACAATTGACATTCATTCCCGCCTTTAGAAGGGATGATGCATCAATAGTTTTGAATGCAAAAAATAAAAACATCAAAGCCTGTATTGAAACTTCAGACATCAAAGGTATTATCCATAGTCATAGTAATTGGAGTGATGGTGCAGAGACACTAGAAGCCATGGCTATAGCAGCAAAAGCAAGAGGATTGGAATATTTAGTTATTAGTGATCACTCCCAATCTGCATTTTATGCCAATGGACTAAGAGAAGATAGAATTAGGGCACAACACCAACAAATAGATGAATTAAATAAAAAATTGGCCCCGTTTAGAATTTATAAAAGCATAGAAAGTGATATTCTAAATGACGGCAGCTTGGACTATGATGACGAGGTTTTGGCCAGTTTTGATTTAGTGATTGCCTCTATCCATTCCAACCTAAAAATGACTGAGGAAAAAGCCATGATGCGGTTGATGAACGCCATAGAAAACCCATACACTTCTATTCTAGGTCATATGACAGGTAGATTATTGCTTAGCAGGGGCGGTTACCCAGTTAACCATGAAGAAATTATTGATGCTTGTGTGGCCAATGATGTGGTGATAGAATTAAATGCGCATCCAAGAAGACTAGATATTGATTGGCGATGGATTGACAAGGCTGTTGACAAGGGAGTGCTCATTTCTATTAATCCAGATGCCCACAGTATTGAAGGATATAACGATTGCAAGTACGGCGTTCTGGTAGCTCAGAAAGCGGGACTTACCAAGTACCAGAATTTGAGTAGCTATGACCGTAGTGAATTTGAATCCTTTCTAATGGACCAACACCAGAAAAGGGGTTAGTTAAAGGGATTAAGGAGAAGCTTAGTGACCTTTTGACTCTGCCTTTATATTGACTGCGCCAAAGGCAAACGAATAAAGAAGGTTGTTCCTTTACCCTCTACCGTTTCAAACCAAATATGCCCCTTTGCCTTTTCTACTATTCCCTTACAAATGGCCAATCCTAGCCCCGTGCCCGAGGTTTTAGTGGTAAAATTGGGCTTGAACAGGTGTTGGGCAATGCCCTCTGGAATGCCCCCAGAATGGTCTTCAATGGTCAAGAGTAAAGTGGTAGTTTCTTTTTGAAGACGCATGTTCACTTCTATTCCTCCTGGGTTCTCCTCTCCTGCTTCCACGGCATTCTTGATTAGATTGGTAAGAAGTCGGTTTATCTGGAGTTTATCAGACTGAACCCATAAAGGCTCTTGCAATAATTGACTCTTGATTGTCAAATTGGGATAGGTTTGGTATAATTGAATCACAGAATTCACTACCTCATACATATCAAATGTCTCTAAGCGGGCATTGCCAATATTGGCAAACTGAGAAAAGTCTCCCGCAATCTTAGACAGTTGGTCAATTTGTTCAATTAAGGTAACCGCCATTTTTTGAGACAATTCTTTTACATTGGGAGAACCTGCTTCAATGGCTTTTTGCAAATACTGGATACTCAATTTCATGGGTGTTAGCGGGTTCTTGATTTCATGCGCCACCTGTCTAGCCATTTCTCGCCAAGCTCCTTCTCGCTCACTCTGCGCCAATGCTTCTGCACTGGATTCCAGCTTATGCACCATCTTATTGTATTCCGTAACCAAGATGCCAATCTCATCTTTTCTATTCCATTCAATTACTTCATTTACTTTTCCCAAATTCACTTGTTGCATTTTCTGTCCTATTAAACTAAAGGACTGAATAATTCTATTGGTCAGAAAAAAAGCTATCGCGCCAGCCACCAAAAAAATAAAGGCATTCAAATTGATCAGGGTAGCCAGGAAACCTGAGATCTCTTGGGTCAGTTCTGTTTGAGAATTTAAATAAGGAATATTTAAATAAGCATAGTTGTTTCCAGATGCATCTACCAAGGGAACATAGATACTGAGGTAATTGAAGTTCCCTACTTTTTCAGATTGTAAATACCTGATACTTTTATTGGCATGCAATTGCAGATAAGCTTCAGGATGCATTTTCTCACTAAGCAAATGCTTATTATAAATATAGGGCTGGGTAGATATTTTTAGGTTACCCTTGGTATCATAATAGTTGATATCTACATTATGCAGGTCTGAAATATCCGCAATTTTCTTTTCCAAGTCTTCCATATCAGACATATTACTCACAGTGAGCACATCGTCAAATTCAACTTGGGCGCGCAATCGATTATCAATTTCATTGGCCATTACCTGAATGGACTTACTCAATCGGTCTTCGTTATTTCGGTTAAAGCGAATAATAAAAAAAGATATAGTGACAATCCCGATTACAATAAAGGAAAACACACTCAAGAAAATAATGGTAGCCTGAATCTGCGAGCGAATATTCCATTGAAATGCTTCCTTAAATTTTGACCATTGAAAGCGATGGGTAAACAAATAAGAACCTGATTGGAACAAAAATATGATGACCAAGAAGGCAACAAATAAGTAAGCAAACAAGGTCAAAGATTCTAGTACCCAAGTATTTCTTTTGACAACTAAGACCAATTTGCCATTGCCGCTATTGTACCATAATTCATTATAGACCCCATTTTGCTGATAAGTAAATTCAAAGCCCGGAAACTTTTTCTCATTCAACCCAGAAGGAAAACTATAATTATTAAAATGGTTGATAAGCTTACCCTTATTGTATACGGCATAAGAATAATTGGTATTTAAATCCGTAGAAATATCCTGCGACTGGTTAAACAATTCGGGATACAATGCTTCACTCTTGTATCGCTTTGATTTAATGATTACAAATAAATAACCTTTAATGGCCCCAGCTTCCTTGATTTCTTTTTGATAAATAAAACTAAATCCCTCAGCAACTTTTTCATAACTAAACAAACCAGGTATAACCGTTGGTTTGGCTTGATTTAACAGGATGGTTTTAATACTAGCAAAAGAAGTAGAATCTTCATTGTGTAGCGGCTGGGTAGCAGCGTCATAGGTATATATTCTAGTGTCAAACTTATTCAGGTATCCAGAAAAATTTTCATTGATCAATGAATCCTTGATAAACTTATTAGAATACTCACTTTCCAGTCTGTGAAAATTACTTGATAAGAATGCCTCATCAAAATTGGTTGCAGCAATATTAAGCAGGTTTTCACCTGAGGGGTCCGTTTGTTGTGCCAGCTTTTCAGCAATGCGTTGGCGCTGATTTCTTTCTACCTGTTTGTTTTCATATAACACAATAGCGGCTACTGAGAGCGCAAAAATCATGACCCAAAAAATGAAAAACTCAGAGCGGATCAAGGATATGGCAATGTCAGATTTTCTTACATGCATCAATAACAAATAGCCCAATAACCAAAGCAGGATCAGGATATTAATGACGGTGTCTTGGGGGCTAACAAATAGAAAAAAGTAAAGCAGGCCACTAGTGGCTGCCACCAGCATTTGTCTATAAATGCCAACCCTTTCTTCTATCAAAGGAGCAAGGAGCACTTGTGACAAATAATAAAAGAATAAGACCAATAGGCAAAGAATGATAAATGCCACCATGGTATAGATGCCTAAATTATTGGTGTCAAATGAAATTTTTGAATCCTGCACCAAGCTCTTGATAATATTGCCAATAGATAATGCAGTGATGGTTAGCAAAAACACCCTAAAGTCTTTGGATACATAGGCAGGTAAAAAAGCAGGACCCGTGATTTTGCTTTGGCGATGGTCTTGGTAAAATCTGATCAACCAAAAAAACAGGATGCTATTGATTAATAAATCTCCTAAAGAACGGTGAAACAGATTGGAAGCATAGATTGATGGATCAAAAAGCGGGATCTTGTCAAAATCAAATGGAAATGATACTTGGTAACTTAAGATTCTCAATAAAAAAACGGTTCCAAATAAGAGTAGAAATCCATTCCAAAATCCTCGAAGCTTTACCAGGTCTTCTGCACTGGCATGCATAAATAGGAACAACAAAATAATGGCAAGTGTTCTCAACACTAAGGTAATGGCATCATAAGCAATAAAGGATTTTCCCTCTATTAATTGAATGCGAAACAACTCAGTACCACTGGCGTTTAAAATGGGGATGGCCGTGGGTGAATTGCTAACTACATATTGTTTACTTAATTCTTTAAAGCCATCAAAGCGGGTTTGTAAGTATTTGTTTTCTATAAAATAATCCCATCGAATGGGAACCATGCCTATCAACAATAATGTCTGTTTGGGTAATTGAACTCGTTTGACCAGTAATTCAAATTCCCCGTTTTGAAGTTTTTGGTAATAAGCCCCATCTGGCTTTTTTAAATCATATCCATTTACATACATGGCATTGTTGTTCCAATACACCATGTTGGGGTCCTGCCCATTGTTGTTTTGATAGACAAAAAAGCCAAGGGTCTCATTCATCAATTGAGCTTTGGCTTTTGTAAGGGTATCAGCCAGTAATTGTGTTAATAAATTACTGTCTTGGCTAATTTGTTGAAACCTAAGTTCGTTGCTGGCAATTCTTTGTTCTAGCTTACTCTTGACCTTTTGAGGAGAGGAATTATAACTCCAATAATTGATAAAGATGAAAGAAATGGTATACAACCACGCTGCTGTGATCAGCAGGTATCCGTGTTTGTAAGCGCTTTGTCTAATGTGGTTGATCAAATTTTCTTCATTTGCTGTTTTACCTGATTCCAGATCTGATCCATTTCATCTAGGCTCATAGTAGTCAATTCTTTTCCACTAGCTAGGGCAATGGATTCCATTTCCTGAAAGCGGCGGATAAACTTTTTATTGGTCTTTTCTAGTGCCCCTTCTGCATCTATCTGCAAAAACCGTGCATAATTTGCCAAACTGAACAATACATCTCCAAATTCTTCTTCCACGTCTTCCTGGGTCTTGGTTTCAATGGCTTCTTGCAGTTCTTCCATTTCTTCCTGCACTTTTTTCCAAACGTCTTCTTTATTGTCCCATTCAAAACCAACCTGTTTGGCTTTTTCTTGGATCCGGGTGGCTTTTACAATGGCAGGTAAGGAAGTTGGCACACCACCAAGAACTGACTTCTTACCCTCCTTCATTTTCAGTTTTTCCCAGTTTCTTTTTACCTCTTCTTCATCTTGCACTTTTACTTCTCCATAAATATGTGGATGCCGATGAATGAGTTTGGCGCTGATTCCCTCCAATACTTCCTGCAAGGTAAATTGCTGCTGTTCTGAACCAATCTTGGCATAGAATAACAAATGCAACATAATATCACCCAATTCTTCTTTTACTCCCTTCCAATCATTATCTGTGATGGCATCTGCTAGTTCATAAGTTTCCTCAATGGTTAAAGGACGCAGGGTTTGAATGGTTTGTTTTTTATCCCAGGGGCATTGCTCACGCAACTCATCCATGATCTTAACAAGGGCCAAAAAACTATCAGAGAGTTCAGACATATTATTAGTTTAAATAACAAAAAAGGAAAACAAAAAAAAGCTACCGAACAACAATAAAATCAAAAAGAGGGTTAAGAAAAATAACAATACATATTTGAGTACAGTTTTCTTTCTGGATTGGGTATAGAAATTTCTAAATGACTTATACCAATAAAACAAAATAACAATAGAAAATACTCCAAATGCTGCATCCTCTTTTAAATGAATCCATTTAAGTATGGAACCACACCACATACTAAACAAAATCAAAATAAAGGTTGCACAATACAAGTGTATGGTAAATACCACATGGTTTACATAAAAAAGATCCTTTCTTCTGACATATAATAAGGTTAGAAATAAGGCAAACATGGGTAAGGACACAAACAACATTTGAGGAAACATATGCCTAAACTTGTCAAGTATGGCATTATTCATTGCTTTTTTGTCATGTCCATATTTCTCCTTTAAAATCAGGTTCTGTTTTTGAATTCTGGCAACTATGAAATTTCTCCTTTTACTTGGCGGAAGTGTATTTTGAATACTGTCATATGCTTTTACATTATATGCCCCTCTATAGTCATCGCCTCCAAATTCAAAACTATTATTGTCATCATATAAAGAAGCAATTTTTTCCCTTTGGGTACTGTCTTTCTTGAGCGTTAAAATATCTCTGTCTAACTCTACAATCCTTTTTTTAACTTCTTGTCGGGATGAATCATCGGAACTGCTGTCTGGTAAAAGCGGGAGCGTTTTTATCATTGCCTTTTTTTTACCCTCCAAATCATTAATTAATTCTGCAACCGGTTTTTCTTTGTCATTTATCTTGACAATTTTCTCTGAAGCTTTTTGATAAAAACTAAACAAAATCAAAAAAAAGATGGCAGAGGTAAACACATACATCCGAATAGGGTGCAAATAGGATGTTCTTCTTCCCCGCAGATATTCCTGAGA
>JBEAPC010000158.1:0-8906 GCA_041164585.1 Bacteroidota bacterium | reverse complement strand
TGGCACATCCATAAGTTATTATTAACTTGTGATTTATAAACAAGAAGAGCCGTGTGATGGGAGACTATCAAGCACGGTTCCGTGAGAACGTGAGGGTGAAAATCCCTTGCGTGACTCGATTAACGGCAAACCACCTGATTTCCAGGTTAAGGTTGATTTTTGATATTTTTTGTACCTCCATTCTCTAAACTCAATTCATATGAAATACGGACAAGTTAGCATAGACACTGAGGTAATGAGTGGTGCTCCTGTATTTTTAGGAACTCGAGTACCAATACAAAACCTTTTTGACTACATAGAGGGGGGAGAAGATTTATCTGAATTTCTTGATGATTTCCCATCAGTTTCTATGGAAGCTGCAGTAGCCGTTTTAGAAATGGCTAAAAAATCTTTAACCTCAGTGAAATCACTTAATTAAAATTTTGTTTGACGAAATTCTACCTAGGAAACTACGTTCAGATTTTGGTTCAGAACATGAAGATTGGACTGTTCGTGATAAAGGATGGCTAGGCAAGAAAAATGGTGAATTACTCAAACTAATGGTTGCAGATAATTTTGAATTATTTATAACTGTTGACAAGAATCTTCCTTACCAACAAAATTTAGATCGCTTACCTCTGACAATCTTTGTTCTTAAATCAAAGGACAATCGAAGATCCTCTCTACAAAAACTTATTCCTCTTGTTTTTGAAAGAATTAATATTGGTAATCTTCAATATGTAATCGAAATTACTATCAATTGACTGTCAGCCGTTAACAGTGCGTTGTAGCAATTGGTGCCTCAGTACAAGTCCTCAGCTTATTACAAATTCAAACATTAGTTCCAAGCCGTTCAGATCATTTTCAAGCAGCATTACATATTCCAATCTTTTGTAACTTTATTCAGCTCCAGTTCCAGCAGCGGTATATCCATTACTCAACTGATTCAATGCGTGGGGCGTTGTGCGTCATACAATGAGAGCCTCTAACAATTAAAGTTCTTATGGGCAAATCCTTTACACTTTACTTATTAGTTTCTTTATTACTCCTGCAATCTTCTTGTGGACAAAGTATTGTTGCGAGAAATAAACCAATAAATGGAAGAGCGGGAACACTTTTATGGACTGCGGACTGGAGTGCCGATGATAAAAGAATTGCTGTGGGTGGCGATGATAGTTTATTAAAAGTTTACGACAGTGAAAATTTAAGACTAATTAAAGCCTATCAACTTAAAAGTATGATAAGGCAAGTACGTTGGCACCCTACAAAAAATGTTTTAGCCATAGCAACCAATGATGATGAAGTGAGCATTTTAAATACTGAGACAGAAAAATTCATTAAACTAAAAGGAATAACTATTGGAGCTAGAGGAATTGATTGGAATTTCAATGGTCAGCTTCTTGCAACTGCCGATAATGATGGCCTAGTTAAAATTTGGGACTCAACAGGTAATTTACTGCGGACAATAAAAAAAGAAGACAACAATAGCTATTTTTCTATAAGCTGGCATCCAAGTAAAAACATCATCGCTGTCAGTGGAGACGATATAAGACTTATGGATACTTTGGGCGTCACATTGAAGGTAATTAAGCATCGAAAGGAAAATACTGGCATTTTAACTATTTGTTGGCATCCGTCAGGAGAATTTTTTGCAACAGGCGATTATGGGCACGAGAAGGAAGGCGTAAAATCCATTATTCAGTTTTGGAAGTCCGATGGGACACTGACTAAAACACTATATGGAAGCAAAGCGGAATACAGAACCATTCGATGGAATAAATCTGGGACTCTTTTAGCATCTGCTAGCGATGCGCTTAGAATTTGGAATGCAAATGGAAAATTATTATGTACTGGAAAATCCAAAGACTTGTTATGGGGATTGGATTGGAATAGCAAATCTGAAAAAATCATCACTACAAGTATCTCAGGAAAAATTAAGATTTGGAATGCAAATGCCAAATTAATAACTGATGTTTCTGAATTTAAACAATAGGTCTAGTGGACAATAATTAACAGTCAATATTTACGTTGTAAGTCAATTAAGACATCCTTAGTATCATTAGAAAATAAATTTCAAATTCTCTCTCTTTAAATATGACCATGATTAAACATATTATACTAACATTATTTGTAGCCGTTATCTCAACTTTTGTTTATGGACAAAATGTTTTGATAAAAAAACAATTAGAAAAAGAAACGGCTCCAAGCACTATTCGGCAGGAGCAAAAATGGTGGAACTTATTATATTATAAAATTGATATTAGACCAGATTATGAACGCAAATATATTAGCGGAAAAAACAGTATAACATTTTCGGCTTTGCAGTCTGACACGATAATGCAAATTGACTTACAAACTCCAATGAGAATTACAAGTGTAACGTGGAAGGGCAAAAACCTATTTTTTAAACAAGGCAAAGAAGAAATGTATTTTGTTGTTTTTCCAAGAGTAATTAAAGCGGGCGAAAAACAAACAATTACAGTATATTTTGAAGGAAAGCCAAAAGAATCAATAAAACCACCTTATGACAATGGCTGGATTTGGGCTAAAGATTTAAATGGACGACCCTTTATTAGCGTAGCATGTGAAGGCTCAGGAGCAAGCATTTGGCTGCCTTGTAAAGATGTACTATATGACGAGCCTGATAATGGTGTTTCTTTCAGTATAACAATTCCTGAAACATTGATAGCGGTATCAAACGGAAGACTTAAGAAAAAAATCAAAGGGAATAATAAATTTGATACATATAATTGGGAAGTAAAAAACCCCATTAGCAATTATTGCATCATTCCATATATTGGAGCTTATGTTAATTGGCATAATGACTATTCAGGGCTAAAAGGTAAACTTGATTGCGACTTTTGGGTATTAGACTACAACCTTTCTAAAGGAAAAAATCATTTAAAGCAAACTGATTCAATACTCAAAGCTTTTGAATATTGGGCGGGTCCTTATCCTTTTTATGAAGACGGCTATAAAGTTGTTGAAGCACCTATGTCGGGAATGGAACATCAAAGTGCATTGGCATATGGCAATGGGTTTACAAATGGTTTAAATGGGAAAGATCTTATTTCAAAAAGCGGGTGGGGATTAAAATTTGACTTTGTACTTGTACATGAATCGGCACATGAATGGTTTGCAAATAGCATCACTACCAATAACTATGGCGATGGTTGGATTCACGAAGGATTTACAAAATATTTTGAAACACTTTATACTTCCACTTATTTTGGCATTGAAGCAGGTAATGATTATGCTATTGGTACTTGGAAACGAATAAAAAACGACGAACCCATTATTGGCACAAATACTTCAGATAAATATTATAAAGCAAGTGCAATGCTTCATATGATAAGACAAGTAATCGGAGATTCCCTATTTAGAGGGCTTTTGACAGGCTTAAACAAAGAATTCTATCATCAGACCGTTAATACAAATCAAGTACTGAGTTTTTTTAATAATTATACAAAAACGGATTTTACTAAAATATTTGAACAATATCTAAGAACAACACAAATACCTACATTCAGTTATTCTTTTCAGAACGGTATATTCAAGTATCGTTGGGAAAATTGTATTGAAGATTTTTCAATGCCAGTGAAAATATCTTTTGATGGCAAAAGCAATGAATTTATTTTTCCTTCAACACAATGGCAAACCAATAAAGTTTCAACAAATAACACAAAATATTTTCAAGTAGACAGAAATTTTTATATAACTGTTAGTGAAAACAAATGATAAACAAACGAACGAAAACATCGACATTTTAGTATGGTGGCTGATGAATAAGTATTGTAAGAGTATAATGCTATTGAACTTTAGTATTAAATTTAAACTTAAAAATAAACCATAAAATATGACAACAAATAGCAACAAAAATCAAATAATTACAGGCTGGATAATTAGCGGATTTGTTATTCTGTTTATGTTATTCGATGCTGTAATTAAGTTTTTAAAACCAGCCGAAGTGATTAAAACAACGGTAAACGAACTTGGATATGCAGAACACCATATTCTTATTCACGGTATTTTGGCACTAACGGCAACATTGTTGTATGCTATTCCAAGAACTTCAATTTTAGGTGCTATTATTTTAACAGGACACTTTGGTGGGGCAATCGCATCGCATTTAAGAGTTGATAATCCAATATTTAGTCATACACTTTTTCCTGTTTATGTTGGAATTTTAATGTGGCTTGGACTATGGTTAAGAAATAAGCGATTCAGAAATATTTTTCCATTAACAAACATCAGCACAAACATTGACAAATAATCAAAAAAACCTGGTGGGACTTTAGGGAAGAACGCAATAAACAATTCTAAAAATGGTTATCCAGCCAGCAGACCCAAAAAAGCGTGGCATGAAACAATATATTTAACCAAACAGACAACCAAAACAGCTACTAACAGGTGTTTGGTTAAACAATTTTTTTGCCCAAACATCGCCAAACCCTTAAAGGCTGTTTTCAATTATTTATTGAAAAATCTATTATGAGAATTATAACACTTTTAATTTTTCTATCTTTCATTAACACATGTGTTTCACAGGTCCCAGACCTAACAAATTGGAAATTAGATAGCCTTCCAAATTTTACAACAAGGGAATACGATCCGCATTTGTCTTATGTTAATTGGAAATTTACAAAATCAGGAGACAAATGGGAAATCATTAAAAATACTTTCAATTATGATCTTGGAGATAGCTTGCCATCAAATATAAAATACATAGAAACCAATAAAATGGCAGATAATGGTGAAAGGTTATATAGGTTTGTCAAAAAAATACCTGGGGGCTATTTTGTAGGATTACAAACTTTTGGCGGCTTATATTTCATCAATGCTAATGGGCTTACTGGATATAAAATAGATAATAGTTTAAATATTTACCAAATTTTTGAATACAATGGTAGATACTTTGCTTTGGAGGGCTATCCTCAAAGGAATTATACACCCAAAGGACAATTACTTGAAATCTTTAAGAACAATAATGTTTGGAAATCCAAAACCGTTATTAGTATGGAAGAAGCCCCCGAATTAGTTGCTGATTATAAAAACGAGAAAATAATTATTACAAGTAAATCTGTTTTAAGGTTTGGAAAAGATATTAAACCAAAAGTAATTCTTCAGGCCCCATTTTTTTGGGGTATAGGCGCTCCTTATTCTACCCTAATCAACAATAATGACTTATATATAGCAATGGCTAATGCTGTTTTGAAAATAAAATCCTTTGATTCTAAACCAGTTTATGAGTGGTACGTTCCAAAATAATGTGGGGCTTTACTGAGGAACGTAAACAATATCGTTTTGAAAATGGTTATCCAGCCAACCGGCCCAAAATAGCATGGCACGAATCAATAGAATTTAATCGAACAGACAAGTAAGGCAATTTAACAGTATTCACAAATCTGAGACGTTAAAGTGTGAGATTTAAAAACTTTTCAAACTAATTATTCGTATACTGTTTGAACCATCAATAATTATATGAAACTAATATTTCTATGCATTTCTTTATTTTTAAATGCTGCAGTTTTTGGACAAGACAATATTAAACTAAGTTTTAAGAACGACTACAAAGATGTTTACCATCTTTCATTAATAATATACACTCCTGATGGAAAAGGTCAAACAAGAGTAAGTAATGTTGACCCGAATATCATTAAAGAATATAGTTTCCCTGTTGGTACAGAAATTTATATTGCTGACAACAAACAAGAAGAATTTGCAATGAAAGGAAACGACATAAGAAAAACAATAGCTAAACCTTGGCTAGTTATATCTAGTAATGATAAAAATAGAATTATACTATTATCTACTATTAATCCCAAGTAAATTTTATCATTTATTGGAATGCCCAGTGCGGTAAGTATCCTGCAAGCTTAAATCAACATTAAATCAAGGCTATATGTATCATAAGCCAAGAGGAATAGGAATGTTGTATTTTTAATCCGTGATTCAAAAGATTCAATCATATTGCATAAGGCATTGGGATGCTTTGTTGGCTGCAATTGCGGCTTGCATTAGTATCTACTATCTCACTGCTTATAGTGGGATTGGTCTTTCACCTGATAGTATTGCGTATAGTTCTGCGGCCATTAATTTAAAAAACGGCGCTGGATTGCTGGATTATAATTCCCTGCCCCTAGTAGATTTCCCTGCGGGTTATCCCTTTTTTTTAGCTGGTCTTTCTTTGATGAGTGGATTAACCCCCATTGCGTTGGCACCTGTGTTGAATGCAGGATTGTTTGTAGTCTTGATCCTGCTTACGAGTGAGATTTTGCATGGGATGGAAGGGATTACCAGAATCTATCGCGCTGCCTTATTTTTAGTATTAGCATGTAGTCCTTGTTTGTGGGAAGTCTATGGCATGCTCTGGTCTGAGACCTTGTTCTTGGTCTTTGTATTGGTTTTTATTCTGCAATGGAAGCGCTACACGCAAACGCATGACTATAAAAATCTTCTTGTCTTAGCCATAATAGTTGGTCTTGCTTTCTTAACTAGGATTGCAGGCCTTAGTTTATTAGCCACTGGTTTTGCACTCATCTTATTTGATGGACAGATCAACAGTGTAAAGAAAATCAAACAACTCACGCTCTTTAGTTTGGTTGCCATTATTCCCTTGGCCATTAATTTGTATCGCAATCATTTGATCACGGGCACGGCTGCCGGTGTTCGTCAAAAAGCATTACGCTCACTGGGTCAAAACTTAGTTGATAGTGGATGGGTGCTTGGAACCTGGTTGCCCTTTATAGGAGAAAATGGTTTTGCTGGCGCGATGGTTTTGCTTTTGCTCTTGATTTTGGTAATAGCCTTAATACTGTACCGTGTTTTTCAACAACAATATTATCATAAGACAAGTACAGCTGTATTGGCTTGCTTCTTAGTCTATGCCATTTTCATTTTGGGTATTTCATCCGTGTCTAGATTTGAAACCTTAAGTAGTAGGTTATTGTCACCTATGTACCTGCCCCTACTCCTGACGATTGTATATTTTGTAGCAGCATTGATTAGCAAGACCAAAAGGATCTTCAAATATTTGACCATCGGCGCAGTCATATTGGTCTTGGGTTTTGGATTAAAGAATCAATATGTTTTAAATGCCTTTAATTGGGAGGGCATCAAAGACGCGGGTATTCCAGGATATTCAGAAATACAGTGGACGGAATCGCCTATGGTGGCATATATAAACCTACACAAAGATTCTTTGAATGCGCCTATATATGCGGATGCACCGGGTGGTCTCTATCATTTAACAGGTCTGCATTCTCTACCATTGCCTCATAAAGAAATTACAAAAGAGCAAGCAGAAATGTTTTCACAAAAAGACTTGATTGTAGTTTGGTTTTATGATGGCGTCAATGATGACCTCATAGATATTCCCTTTATTGAACAACATGCCCAACTCATGGAGCAAAAGGAATTTGAAGACGGGATTATTTATTACTTTAAAACAGGCTTGAACAAGGCAACGACAAGTCAATAGCTTTCTGTATTTTGTGCCTCCCATGAGTATTGACCAATTTGTAGAACAGTTTATTACCGGAATCAAACAAACGGGACTGCTTGAATTCATTGCGGTTTTTGCTGGTATTGCCAGTGTTTGGTTTAGTAGAAAAGAACATATACTGGTCTATCCCATAGGGCTGATTAATACCATCATTTACATTTATCTGAGTTTGAAGGGGCAGCTGCTAGGTGAAGCCAGTGTGAATCTTTATTATACCATCATGAGTATTTATGGTTGGGTTTTATGGACCAAGAAAGACCCACACAAACAGGAACTGGTCTTACATGTTACATTCAGTAGTGCTAGGGAATGGGTACAACAATTAGCTTTTTTTGCCCTCTTTTATCTGAGCATATTTGGTGCACTTACTTGGGCCAAACAGGCTTTTGCACCTGAAGCCATTCCTTGGGCCGATGCTTTTGCTAGTGCTACCGCTTTTACGGGAATGTGGTTGATGGCTAGAAAAAAAGTAGAGAGTTGGGTCTGGTGGATTGCAACAAATATGGCTTCTATTCCGTTGTACTTTATCAAAGGATATGTCTTTACCAGTGTTCAGTTTACAGTGTTATTGGTATTGGCTATTGCAGGTTTGATTACCTGGCAACAAAAAGCAAGACAAGCATGAGTTTGATCAAAGTAGTTGTGATTGGCCCAGAGTCAACGGGAAAAAGCAGTTTGTGCGCAGAATTGGCCAAACATTTTTCTGCCCAATGGTGTCCTGAATATGCCAGAGAACATTTGACTGTTCATGGTAAAGCCTATACCTATCAAGACTTGTTGACCATTGCTCAAAAACAACTAGCCTTAGAAGACAAGTATACATTTGATGCCCTGAATCAGGAGCAAGAAATCTTATTCATTGACACGGATATGTATGTGATGAAGGTTTGGTGTGAGTATGTGTTTCAACAATGTCACCACTATATCCTGGAGCAAATAACCCAGCGTCAATATGACCTTTACCTGCTCTGTGATACTGACCTGCCTTGGGTGCAAGATGAATTAAGAGAATATCCTGCCGATGGTCCTAGAAAAGAATTGTTCCAGATTTACAAAGACTTGTTGATTAATCAGTCTACACCCTTTGTGATTATCAATGGGAATTACCAAGAACGTTTACAGGAAGCCATTGAAGCAGTAGAGCAATTACAAGCTGCATTAGTGTGATTTGATAATCTCTAACACGTCTGGATCGTCTTCAATATTGTGCATTTCACGCAAGATTTGCGGATAGCGCCAACTCACCCTTCTGCTCTGTGGTTTTACTGTAAAGATTTTTGGATTGGGCAAACAAGCAATAATCATGGCTGCTTCTGCGCGGCTTAATTGTTTGGCGGGTTTGCCAAAATAAGCCTGTGCTGCGGCTTCCATACCAAAGATGCCAGGCCCTGTTTCAATCACATTGAGGTAGACGTCTAAGATG
>JBEAPC010000157.1:0-6901 GCA_041164585.1 Bacteroidota bacterium | reverse complement strand
TTTGCAAGGAATCACTTCTTTTAGCACCAAACCCTTGTATATAGCCACTTATTTGGGTATGTGTTTTTCATTAATCTCACTCTTATACATTCCTTATATTATATATGGCTTCTACTTTGGACAAGCCATTTCTGGTTGGACTTCTATCATTGCCACCATTGCCTTTTTTGGTGGATTACAATTAATGATCTTAGGAATTATTGGTATGTACCTGGGCAAACTGTTTCAACAAAGTAAACAACGCCCGCATTATATTGTCAAGGAAACCAATTTGCTATGAGCGGGCAAGTTTTGTTGAGTTTTGATGTGGAGGAATTTGACATGCCCTTGGAATATCATTTTCCTATTTCCGCAGAAGAACAAATGCAAGTGGGTAAGGCTGGATTGGATATATTGATGCCTATGATAGATAGTCATTCGGTTGCTTCTACCCTTTTCACTACAGCCAATTTTGCCCAATATTATCCGGATGCCATTCGCGAACACGCAGTCAAACACGAGATTGCTTCTCATACTTTTTATCATTCAGATTTTGAGAATGAACACTTGTTACAATCAAAACAGGTCTTAGCTGCTATTAGTGGTCAAGAGATTAGAGGATTGCGTATGCCTAGGATGCGCAAAGTAGCAATGACAGAAGTAATTAAAGCTGGTTTTAGTTATGACTCTTCTATTAATCCTACATGGATTCCAGGCAGGTATAATAATTTGCAATTACCCAGAACGGTATACCAAGACCAGGGCATGACAAGGATGCCTGCATCGGTATCGCCCATGCGTATTCCCTTGTTTTGGTTGAGTTTTAAAAATTTTCCCTACTCCTTATTTCTTGCTTGGACCAAAAACACCTTGAAAAAAGACGGCTATGTCTGCCTCTATTTTCATCCTTGGGAATTTGTTCCAATTGAAGCTTATGGATTACCTGCCTATACCAGAACAGATTGTGGACCAAAGTTGTTAGACAAACTAGACCGATTGATTAAAGATCTGAAAAGGGAAGGTTATGAATTTAATACCATGGGGACATATTTACAATAAAAGACCCCCAATAAGTTTTTAATTTATTGAGGGCATTATACTTATAGGAAATGGGTATTAGGAAATAACTGACTTATTTTCCCAACCCTTCAAATTTATTTACATCTCCATAGAGCGATACTGTTAGGATTTGTTTCTTATTCCCTTTTTCCAGTGACACATAGAAATTGCGATCACCTTTATGATCAAACTCAATGGTAGAACTGATTTGGTAATTGGGGTAATCTGCCTTTATTTTTTCAATAGCACTTAATGGCAATTGGCTAAAATCTGTATGACGGCTAGTGCCAATTAATTCTCCTTCTTTGTCAAAGAATGCTTCTACCTGAATGCCATTTACTGAAAAATCTGCCTTGGTAAACTGTTCTTTAATGGTCCACTCCACTTGAGACGCATTGCGAAATTGCTTTTTAAAATTGTCCATGACTTTTAAACTTACTTTACTAACATCTGCGGCAAAAGCAGTACTGATAATGCTAACGGCAAAAAGGGCGGCGATGATGATCTTTTTCATTTTGTTGGTTTTTTGTTTGGATATTGGATGATTGTTTTGACAGACCAAACATAGAAATGGTTTTGACTTTGTTTTTGAGATTGTGATGAGGTTTTTCTGCTAGCCGCTGTTTTGGGATGAACGGTGTTAAAACAAAAGTTAAGCAGCGTTAATAAATGTCTGAAACCCTTTGTTTACAATGGTTGTGCTAGAATTCACAAAAAAATCTTAAAACTCGGTTACTATTGGGTTAAAAATTAAAAGCGGTTTTAACATCGGTTAACCTTGGCACTTTTTCAAGTTCCCCAATGTAGATTTTACCAAAAGCACTGACCTTAAAAGAAATTAATTTGGTGATTCAAGTATTATTTAGACATTTGTCTAAATATATAATTAACTAGTGAACCATTTATTCAAAGCATTGAATGATTCCACCAGAAGAGCCATCCTAGAAATGCTCAAGGAAGGAGACCTGAATGCAGGCGAGATTGCTGCTAGGTTCAACATGTCTAAACCTAGCATCTCTCATCATTTAGATTTATTAAAACAAGCCGAATTGGTAGTAGCTGTTAAGGATGGTCAATTTATAAATTACTCACTGAATACAACGGTTATGGATGAAGTACTCAAATGGGTAGTTCAGTTTACCAAAACAAAAAAAAAATAGCATGAAAAATAATCAGTGGCTCAATACTATTGTCATTCTTGCAGCACTGGGTATGCCCTTGTTATATCTGGCTTCAGTATATTCTTTTTTACCAGAGACTGTTCCAACACATTTTAATTTAGAGGGCAAAGCCGATGGTTTTGGAAAAAAGTCAACCCTCATTTTCAAAACTATTCTCTTAGATGTTGTAGGCTTAAGTAGTTATTTTCTAATGAAATACTTACCACAGATTGATCCAAAAAAATCTGCCGGTCAATCACCTGTTTTTCTCAACAAAATTGGTTTGGTATTAGTGGTTTTCATGGGAATTCTGAACAAGATCATTATCCAGTCATCTGTTAATAGTAGTTTCAATGGCACAAAATACATACTACCATTATTGAGTTTGCTCTTTGTGTTTATGGGTAATTATATGCATACCATCAAACCCAATTATTTTGCGGGATTTAGAACGCCTTGGGCATTAGAAGATCCAGATAATTGGCGTGCTACCCATTTATTGGCAGGTAAGATTTGGGTGATTGGCGGTTTAGTTGCTGCCATCTTAAGTTTGGTATTACCCAGCGTTGCAGGTTGGATTGTGTTTACTGCCATTACTGTAATTATTTCTATAGTACCTTTTATTTTTTCTTTTCGTTATTACAAAAAACACCAATCCTAATACCATGAAAAAAATCTCTTTTCTGATTTGTATGTTGCTTGCTGTATATACATCTCAAGCACAATCCATTGTTGGTATTTGGCAGGGATTTCTGGGTGTTGGTGGAAGACAAATAAGGTTTGTGATGCACGTGGAAAAAACAGGTAATGAATATCGTGTCAATTTTGATAGTCCTGACCAAAATAGTTTTGGTTTACAAGCTAGTAAAACTGAATGGGTTGCAGACAGTATTTTGGCAGAGATCAAGATCATGAATGCCGGCTATAGAGGTCTTTGGAATGGGAAGGATAGTATTAATGGCAATTTTAAACAGGGTAATTTCAAAACAGCTTTGAATATGAAAAGGATGGAGGAGAAAGATATTCCTAAACCTCCTTCAGCTCCAGTTAGACCACAAACACCCAAAGCGCCTTTTGGCTATTTAGTTGAAGAAGTGATGTATAAAAACGCCGATAGCAGTTTGCAATATGGTGCCACATTTACCAAACCTTCACAGGGAACTAATTTTCCAACCGTTATTCTGATTAGTGGTAGTGGCACCCAAGACAGGGATGGTACCATGTTTGGTCATAAGACTTATGCAGTATTGGCTGATCTTTTAACCAAACAAGGCATTGCTGTTTTGCGCGTAGATGACCGCGGTGCTGGCAAGAGTAGTTTGGGTTCTAATCCATCTAAATTTACATCGTTTGATTTTGCAGGGGATGTAAATAATAGCATTCAATATTTGCTTAGCCGTTCAGATGTTGACAAGAAAAAAATTGGCTTGATTGGTCATAGTGAGGGTGGCATGATTGCACCCATGGTAGCCGTGAATAACAAACAAGTAGCATTTATTGCTTTGCTGGCAGGTCCTGGTCAAAAGGGTCAGGAGATCTGGAATTTTCAGATGAGACGCAGTTTTGAAATGACCAATCTATCAACTCCTGACAAAGCCTTGGCTGATAGTTTGATTAATGGTATGAACCGTGCATTTGGAAAGTCTACCGATTTTGATGTAGTTCAATCAGACATGAAACAAGTGTATAGCAATTGGAAAAAAGCTGTTCCTGATAGTTTGGAGAAAAGACTCTTTATCACATCGCCGCAGGCAGCCATGCTGTCCATGGCACAACAATATAAAGGGGGACTTGCTTGGCTAAATTATTTCTTAAACTATCAACCCAACAACAACTTAGAAAAATTGAAAATTCCAGTATTGGCTGTAAATGGAACTTTTGACATTCAAGTTAGTTCTGAAGAAAACCTAAGCGCTATTGAAGCGGCACTCAAAAAAGGAAGAAATAAAAAATATGAAGTGCACGCAATTCCTGGCTTGAACCACTTATTCCAAACTGCTAAGACCAAAGTGCAGACTTATGATACTATTGATGAGACCTTTTCTCTACAAGCTGCTAATCTAATAGGGGCTTGGATTTTGAAAACAACTCATTAACAAAGCTAGGTTAGGGTTATTATTGCAACATGAATCTACTGGCGCATGCTTACTTATCTTTTGGCCAACCAGAACTGCTGGTGGGTAACATGATTAGTGATTATGTAAAAGGAAAGAAACAATATGATTACCCCTTGGGGATTCAACAGGGCATTCGTTTGCATAGGGCCATTGATACATTTACAGATAGTCATCCTGCAACGGCTAGGGGCAAAGCAATTTTTAAACCAGCAGTAGGCTTATATGCCGGCGCTTTTATGGATGTGGTCTATGACCATTTTTTGGCACTAGACAATAGTCAATTGGATGAACATGGATGGCAAGAATTTACTGTAGGGGTCTATGCTTCCTTGATGGACCAACAAGCGTTTTTGCCGGAAAAATTTTCACGGATGTTGCCCTATATGCAAACCCAGGACTGGTTATACAATTATCGATATACCTTGGGCATAGAAAAAAGCTTTGGAGGCTTGGTAAGAAGAGCAGCTTATCTTTCTGATAGCGCTCTTGCATATGAGTTGTTTTTAGCAAATCTTCCTTTTTTGGCCAATTGTTACAATGATTTTTTTCCAGCTGTTAAAAAAATGGCAGAATTGGAATGGCGGAATTTGCAGAACCTTTAGCCCCTTATCTTTGTTCTAGCGTATTAACCCAACAAGTACCTAGCATTATGAAACAACTCTTGGCTATTAGCTGTCTTTTTATTTCAACCATTGTCATGGCACAGCCCAAACCTACTGACCTGGACAAATCGCCCATGGATATGAGTTATTGGCCTGCCAATTATCCCCTTTTAAAAATGAAGGGTATGGCAAAAGATCAGCCCATTGCTAGGGTCATTTATGGCAGACCATTAAAAGGAGGTAGAACCATTTTTGGGGGTATTATCAAATACAATGAACTCTGGAGAATGGGTGCTAATGAAGCCACAGAAATTGAATTTTTTAAAAATGTAAAGATTGCTGGAAAATTGGTTGCAAAAGGCAGGTACACATTCTATTGTATGCCCGCAGAAAAAAAATGGACTTTAATCCTGAATAAAGACAATTTCTGCTGGGGCAATTTTACTTATGATGGTAAAAAAGATTTGTTAAGAACCGATGTTGAAATAGAAAAAAATAGCGAAAATGTAGAAGCGTTTACCATTTACTTTGATGATATAAAGAATGGCGCCAATATGGTCATAGTTTGGGATGAAATCAAATCCGTACTACCCATTACCCTAGCCCCAGAAAATACTACTAAAAAATAATTATGAGCCAAAACAAACAAACACCCGGTGTTAGACTGGGAACAAAATATATTCATGCTGGTGCTGAGCCTGATCCTTCTACTGGTGCTATTATGACACCCATCTATCAGACTTCAACCTATGTGCAAGAAGCTCCTGGCGTGAATAAAGGTTTTGAATATGCACGAAGCCAGAACCCAACCCGTAAGGCTTTGGAAGAAGCTTATGCGCAATTGGAAGAAGGAAAATTTGGTTTGGCATTTAGTAGTGGTGTTGCTGCTACAGACGCGGTCATCAAACTCTTGGCCCCAGGCGATGAAGTCATTGCTGCCAATGATATGTATGGTGGTACTTATAGATTGTTTACCAAAATCTTTGCAAAATTTGGTATCAAGTTTATTTATGTTGACACTACTGATGTTACTAATATTAGTAAAGCCATTAGCCCTGCAACCAAACTGATTTGGATTGAAACACCTACCAATCCACTCATGAATATCACAGATATTGCTGCAGTATCCGTAATTGCTAAATCGGCAGGTGCCTTGCTTTGTGTAGACAATACTTTTGCTTCTCCTTATTTACAAAACCCCTTAACACTAGGTGCTGATATTGTCATGCATTCTGCTACCAAGTATTTGGGCGGACATAGTGATTTGATTCAGGGTTGCTTGATGATGAATGACGCTGATTTGCGTGAGCAATTGTATTTTATTCAAAAATCCTGTGGTGCTGTTCCAGGCCCTATGGATTGTTTCTTGGTATTACGCGGTATCAAAACCTTACACGTCCGCATGCAACGTCATTGTGAAAATGGAGAAAAGATTGCACGTCATTTACGCAACCACCCCAAAGTGGAAAGGGTGTATTGGTGTGGTTTTGAAGACCATCACAATTATAACATTGCCAAACAACAAATGCGTGGATTTGGTGGTATGATGAGTTTTACGCTTAAAGACGATAGTGTTGAAAACGCGAAGCGTGTACTGAGCTCTACCAAAGTGTTTTCTTTAGCAGAAAGCCTTGGTGGTGTTGAATCTTTGATTAACCATCCTGCTAGCATGACCCATGCTTCTATACCAAGGGAAGAGCGTATTAAAAATGGCCTTTCTGATTCCTTGATTAGATTAAGTGTGGGTATTGAAGACGTAGAAGACCTAATAGAAGACCTAGATCAAGCAATAGGATAATAATACATTTCTATTATAAAAAAAGGACCCTAATTTTTAATCAGGGTCCTTTTTAAATTACCAACTGTCCCGTCCTGAAATAATGATACACAAAAACAATCATTATGGAAGAACTACAAGCAAATCAGTATGTTAAGCGTAAACAAGGAGATTATCCTTTGCTTTTAAAGTTGCAGATTGTACAAG
>JBEAPC010000156.1:0-3010 GCA_041164585.1 Bacteroidota bacterium | reverse complement strand
AGAAAGGATATTCAAATTAGAGAACAACAATTCTTTGATTATTTACTAAAAGGAGAGAAGCCAGCTAAATGGATTGCAGATGGTGTACCTGCTGTATTAAAAGGTAGGGACTGGGGCCTAGGCTATTAAAAAGCCAAATAATAGTCTTTTAGTAAAGCAGTAAATGCTTGGGAATAAACCCCGTTTTGTTTAATGATGATCTCATTAGCAAACGGGGTTTTTGCTGTTTGAGAGAATAGCAAAAAGCTTCTAAAGGCTTTGTGTTTTTCGGTTTGGCAAACACTTGCTTCCGCATTAAGATACCATCCCAATGCAAGGGCATGTTTAATAGCTGCCTCACGGCGATGCCAGGGCAGGATCATGCTGATTAGGCCAGATGGCTCAGCCAGCCTATTCATGGCAAGGAATAGGGCTTCTAGCGTTAAAGCGCTACTATGTAAGGCTAGGTTTCTTTTTGCATTGGGCGAAGCCAAGTCATGTTCATAAAAAGGGGGATTGGAAAAGACCAATTGATAGCGCTGTTCAGTTTGCCATTGATTAATATCAGCTTGCAGTACCGTTAATCTATTGGCAAATGGGGATGCTTCAAAATTCTCCTTGGCTTGTTGGGCAGCAACTGTTTCCAATTCAACTGCATCAATATTAGCATTTGTTTTTTGCGCCAAGATCAAACTCAGTAAACCCGTTCCAGTTCCAATATCTAAACAGTTACTAATACTTGTTTGATCCTGTATTTGACTAGCCAACCAAGCGCCATACAAACAGGCATCCGTACAGACTTTCATGGCAACATGTTCTTGCCAAACGGTGAATTGCTTTAATTGAAAATAATGGTTGGGCACGGGGCAAATTTAAAAAAAAGCTCCCCGATTCATCGGGGAGCTTTCAAAAAAAACATCAAACTAAAAACTATTTGTCTGCAGTAAGGCTGGCCACCAAGTACTCTTGGTTTAACCTAGCAATATTGCTAATAGAGATTTCTTTAGGGCAGGTTGCTTCACAAGCACCAGTATTGGTACAAGCACCAAATCCTTCTTTGTCCATTTGAGCTACCATGTTTAATACCCTTGACTTACGCTCAGGTTCACCCTGTGGCAACAAAGCCAGGTGTGCAACTTTAGCACTCAAGAATAACATAGCAGAACTGTTTTTACAAGCCGCTACACAAGCACCACAACCAATACACATGGCTGCTGCAAAAGAAGCATCAGCTTTGTCTTTGTTAATGGGTAGGGCGTTACCATCTACGGCATTACCGGTGTTCACGCTAATATATCCACCAGCTTGAATAATACGGTCAAATGCAGAACGGTCTACCATCAAATCCTTGATTACAGGAAACGCTCCAGCTCTCCAAGGTTCAACGGTTACAGTTTCCCCGTCTTTGAATGCACGCATATGCAATTGGCAAGTAGTGTTGGCTTTCCAAGCACCGTGTGGTTTACCATTGATATACATAGAACACTGTCCACAAATACCTTCACGGCAGTCATGGTCAAAGGCAATGGGGTCATCGCCATCGCGGATCAACTGTTCGTTTAATACGTCAATCATTTCCAAAAAGCTCATCTCTGATGAAATGTCTTTTACAGGATAACTTTGAAAACCACCTTTTTCCTTGCTATTTTTTTGTCTCCAGACCTTCACGGTCAGATTCATATTGTAATGTTCCATCTTTGCAATTTTTCAATTAAAGTCAAAAATCAAAACCGAATTATTTGTAAGAACGTTGAGATGGTTTTACCACATCATAGATCAATGGTTCCTTCACCAGGTTCCATTCATGTGCTGATTTGGATTCCCATGCGGCAACATACATATAGTTGGCATCGTCACGCAAAGCTTCTCCGTCTTCAGTTTGGAATTCTTCACGGAAGTGACCACCACAACTTTCGTTACGGTTTAATGCGTCTACACACATTAATTCTCCTAGTTCAATAAAGTCAGCTACACGGTTGGCCTTGTCTAATTCAGGATTCATTTCATTGATGCTTCCAGGAATACGAACATCGCTCCAGAATTCTTTTTTCAATGCTTGAATTTCTTGAATGGCTTGTAACAAACCTTCTTTGTTTCTAGCCATACCACATTTGTCCCAGATGATTTTACCTAAGCGCTTGTGGAAGCTTTCAACGGTTTGCTTGCCCTTGATATTCATCAATATATTAATCCTATCAGACACTTCTTTTTCTGCGGCTTCAAAAGCAGGGTGGGAGGTTTCAATGGCTTTGTTGTAAATCTCATCTGCCAAGGTATTACCCAAAGTATAAGGAATTACAAAATAACCATCGGCCAAGCCCTGCATCAAAGCAGATGCACCTAAACGGTTGGCGCCATGGTCGCTGAAATTGGCTTCACCCAAAGCATATAATCCAGGAATAGTGGTTTGTAATTCATAGTTCACCCAAAGACCACCCATGGTATAGTGTACCGCTGGATAAATACGCATGGGGAATTCGTATGGATTTTCACCAGTAATCTTTTCATACATATCAAAAAGGTTACCGTATTTCTCTTTCACTACTTCTTTACCCAAGGCAATAATCTCTTCCATGCTCATATTGCTCTTGCCTTCTTTACCGGCTTCAATCTTACCATAACGCACTATCGCGTCAGCAAAATCTAGGTATACCGCTTGTTTGCTGGTACCCACACCGTAACCTTCATCACATCTTTCTTTAGCGGCCCTTGAAGCCACGTCACGTGGAACTAGGTTGCCAAATGCAGGGTAGCGGCGCTCTAAGTAATAATCCCTTTCTTCTTCAGGAATATCTATGGCTTTTCTTTGATCGTCTTTCTTTTTAGGAACCCAGATTCTACCATCGTTTCTAAGTGACTCTGACATCAGGGTCAATTTAGATTGGTGGTCTCCACTTACTGGAATACAAGTAGGGTGAATCTGTGTAAAGCATGGGTTGGCAAATGCGGCTCCCTGACGGTGTGCCTTCCAAATAGCCGTGGTATTGCTACCCATGGCATTGGTTGACAAATAGAATACGTTACCGTAACC
>JBEAPC010000155.1:0-13063 GCA_041164585.1 Bacteroidota bacterium | reverse complement strand
AAAATATACCAATGCACCCTTGGCCATATTTTCAAACAAGGAAATTCCTGATGACCAATTACCCGGATTATTTGCTTCTATGATGGCGGCATTTTTACCCGTGCTACTTATTGGACTAGATACCTTGGTTAAAATCTGGATGCCCACAAACAATGCATTTACTAGCATAGTCCATACCCTTGGAGACCCCAGTATTGCCATGTTGATTAGCTTATTAATGGCAATCTATACTTTGGGAATCAAGCAGGGCAAAACCATTGCAACAATAATGGGCCCCATGGGCGATGCGGTAAAAGATATTTCCAGCATCCTACTCATCATTGGTGGTGCAGGAGCACTCAAACAAGTTTTGATGGATACGGGTATTAGCAATGACTTGGTACAACCCTTGGTAGGGCTTTCTATTCATCCACTCTTACTGGCCTGGGGCATTAGTGCCATTATTCGCGTAAGCGTGGGATCCGCTACCGTAGCCGGTTTAACCACGGCTGGTATTGTGGCACCACTGATTGCAACAACGGGCGTGAATCCATCTTTAATGGTATTAGCAACAGGTGCTGGATCACTGATGTTCTCACACGTAAATGATCCTGGATTCTGGATGTTCAAAGAATATTTTAACCTATCCGTTAAAGACACTATCCGTACCTGGAGCATCATGGAAACCATTGTGTCTGTGGCCGGATTGATTGGCGTATTGATCATCAATTATTTTATCTAATATAGCATTATGACAGCTGAAGAAAATTTTGCGGCACTGGGCTTGACCCTGCCACCTGCGCCAAAACCATTGGGCGTTTACAAACCCTTGTTGATTGACGGAAGACATTGTTATGTTTCCGGGCATGGCACGGTTAAAAATGATGGATCCTTGATCATTGGTCGTATTGGAGAAACCCTAACACCTGAAGAAGGAAAAGCCGCAGCACAACAAGTTGGGCTAGCCATCTTGGCCACCATTAAAGCCAATTTGGGTTCACTCAATAGAATCAAACGCGTGATCAAGGTTTTGGGAATGGTGAATTGCACTTCTGATTTTGAAAAACATCCGGGGATTATTAATGGATGTTCTGAATTATTTGCCAAAGTATGGGGAACAGAGAATGGCATTGGTGTAAGAAGTGCCGTGGGTATGGGATCCTTACCAGACAATATTCCTGTTGAAATAGAAGCCCTATTTGAATTGGAAGAAATTGATTGAAATTAAATGAATAGATGATGAAATGGTATGAAGTAAAAAATTCGGAAGCCTTAGACACCCCTGCGCTCTTGGTGTATCCGGATAGGGTGAGAGAAAATATAAAACAAGCAAAATTGATGGCGGGTAATTCAGCCAATTTACGCCCCCATGTTAAGACCACTAAAATGAAAGAAGTTTGCCAGATGCTTTTAGACGAGGGTATCCGCAAATTCAAATGCGCTACTATTGCTGAAGCAGAAATGTTGGGTATGGTAGAAGCACCTGATGTGCTGATTGCTCACCAATTAACTGGACCAAAAGCTGCACGCCTATTGGCCTTGGTAGCACATTATCCAAATACACATTTTACAAGTCTAGTAGACAATTTACATACAGCTACTATTCTAGCTAAAACCTTTGCAACTGCAGGCAGATCCTTGGACTTGTATATAGACCTAAATGTGGGAATGAATCGCTCCGGTATTATTCCCGAAAAAGGATTGGATTTGTTTCAAGCCTGTGCCTCCTTAAAGGGGATACAAATAGTGGGTTTGCATATTTATGATGGCCACTTACGCGATACAGATTTGGCCATTAGAAAAGAGCGGAGCAATGAAGCTTTTGAAAGAGCCATCGCTTTGCATACAGCTATTCAAGAAACAACCGGACAAAACTTAAAAATGGTAGCAGGTGGTTCACCTAGCTTTCCTACCCATACCCATAGAAAGGGCGTAGAATTTAGCCCAGGCACATTTGTGTTTTGGGACTGGGGCTACAAACATATTGTACCCGATGAACCCTTTGAATACGCGGCTTTGGTGGCAACTAGCATTATATCAATCATGGAAGACAACAGGCTATGCTTAGACCTTGGGCATAAAGCCATCGCTGCAGAAAATCCCCTGCCTCGCGTACATTTTTTAAATGCACCAGAAGCTGTTCCTGTTTCACAGAGCGAGGAACATATGGTGGTGCAAGTAGCAGATAGTAGTCAATATGCCGTGGGAGATTTATGGTATGGCGTACCCGTGCATATTTGCCCAACCGTGGCTTTGTTTGCAGAAGCACAAGTAATTCAACACCATGAAAATACCCAGCAATGGCAGGTGATTGCTAGAAATAGAAAAATCAACTTTTAATGTTTTTGATAGACGCTCATTTGGATTTGGCCATGAATGCCATGGAATGGAATAGGAACCTGTGCTTAAGCGTTCAGGAGATTCGTGTATCAGAAACAGGCATGACTGACAAACCAGATAGGGCCAAGGGAACTGTATCATTACCAGCACTTAGACAAGGAAATATTGGACTGGTGGTGGCCACACAAATTGCCCGATACGTTGGACCCGAAAGTACCCTCAAAGGATGGCATTCACCCGAACAGGCTTGGGCACAAACCCAAGGACAATTGGCTTGGTACCGTGCCATGGAAGCTGCAGGAGAAATGCGTCAGATCAAGGACCAGCAAGGATTAGAAGAACACTTAAGGTATTGGAATCAAGATACTAATCATACCAATAAAGCCATTGGTTATGTATTAAGTTTAGAAGGTGCAGATTCACTCATTACACTGGATCATTTGCATATAGCTTATGGTTATGGATTACGCGCCATAGGCCCCGGACATTATGGACCTGGCAGGTATGCCAATGGTACCGATGCATCAGGTCATTTAAATGAAATGGGCAGAAACCTGCTCAAAGAAATGCTTGGGCTCAACATGATTTTAGACGCCACGCATTTATGTGATGAAGCATTTTGGGATGCCATGGAAATCTATGATGGTACTATTTGGGCATCGCATAATAATTGTAGAATACTAGTGAACCATAACAGACAATTTAGTGATGAGATGATCAAGGCACTGATTCAAAAAGATGCGGTGATTGGTGGGGCACTGGATGCTTGGATGATGGTGCCAGATTGGCAACGTGGTGTCTCTACCCCTGAGTCTATGAACTGTAGTTTATCTGTGATGATTGACCACTTAGACCATATTTGTCAATTGGCTGGAAACACGCTCCACGTGGGTATTGGAACAGATTTGGATGGGGCTTATGGTAAGGAACAATGCCCTTATGATCTTGATACTATTGCAGATATGCAGCAATTAGAAAACATGTTGTTGAAGCGTGGATATACCCAATCTGATTTGGAAAATATTTTTCATAACAACTGGCTAAGACAGCTTAGAAAATCCATGCCTCACTAAGCCAATTCTTTCAAACTGGTTTTGTTTTTGCCTACCTGCAATTGATGGGGCAATCCAATCTTGAGCGCATAATTTTCTTTTGCATGACTTACAGGAAAGTCAAAGCAAACCGGGTAATCATATTCTTCCAAATGTGCTGCAATACATGCTTGCACTGTTTTCCCAAAGGGCACAGTAGTGTCTTCCATATCGGTAAATCCACCAATAATTAGACCCGCTAAATCTTTTAAAAGACCGGCTCTTTTTAATTGTACCATCATGCGGTCTACCTGGTACACGTGCTCGCCAATATCTTCTATAAATAAAATCTTACCCTTGGTTTTTATGGAAGATGCTGTTCCAATCAAGTGCACCAACAAGGAAAGATTTCCTCCTATGATATCGCCGTAGGCCTTACCCATTTTGTTAAATGGATGAACAGGGCAATTATAATTAGTTAATTGCCCCTTGATGGCTTTGCGCAAAGACTGCACCCACTCATTTTCCGCTCCACCATCGTTAAAAGCACCTGCCATGGGTGCGTGTATAGAAGCGGTTTTAACAACGCTGTTTAAGTGCGCGTGCAAGACCGTGATATCAGAAAAACCAATGATCCACTTGGGATGCTTTTTAAACTGTTTAAAGTCTAATCCGTCAATGATCCGGCTCACCCCATATCCACCCCTACCACATAAAATGGCTTTGACGGTTGGGTCATCCATCATGGCTTGCAAGTCTGCCAATCGCTCCGCGTCAGTGCCTGAGAAATAATTTTGCTGCACCCCTCCTAGGGTTTTGCCCAGCTTTACCTGAAAGCCCCAGGCTACTAGTGTATTGATGCAGGTTTGGGCTTTTTCAAGGCTTAAAAATCCGGCTGGACAAACCAGGGCAATGGTATCGCCTTTTTTCAGATAAGGAGGAATCTTAATCATGTTACGAATGTAAGACAGATGGGCTCACAGCCCAAAACGGGTATAAATTGCCCCTTAGCCGCGGATTGCTTAGTTTTGCCCTTCTTTAAAACAGTTTGGATTAAGATGAACCAGCCCAAAAGATATTTGATTACAGCAGCCCTTCCCTATGCCAATGGGCTCAAACATATTGGACACTTGGCAGGTGCTTACTTGCCCGCAGATACCTATGTGCGTTATTTGAAGGCACAGAAAAGAGACGTGGTATTTGTTTGCGGTAGCGATGAACACGGAACGGCCATTCCCATACAAGCCACCAAGGAAGGCACTACCGCACAGGCCATCATTGACAAATACCATCCCATTATTGCCCAGAATTTTAAAGACCTAGGCATTGAGTTTGATATTTACCATAGAACCAGTTCTCCCCTGCACCATGAAACCGCGCAGGAATTCTTTCGCGTGCTCAATGAAAAAGGGGATTTGGAGATCAAGGAAAGCGAACAATATTTTGACGAAGCCGCCAATAGTTTTTTGGCAGACCGATATATTAAGGGTACTTGCCCCAACTGTTCTTTTGAAAGCGCCTATGGCGACCAATGCGAGCGCTGTGGCAAGAGCCTGAGTCCAGACGAACTGATTAATCCTGTGAGTACTTTAAGTGGCAACAAGCCCATTAAAAAAGCTACCAAGCACTGGTACCTGCCATTAGACCGTCACGAAGATTTTTTACGCAACTGGATTTTAAAAGACCATGCCCAAGACTGGCGCGCATCTGTAGTAGGTCAGTGCAAAAGTTGGATTGATGGTGGTTTGCAAGCCAGGGCCGTAACCCGTGATTTGGATTGGGGTATTTCTGTGCCAGCCAAAGACGCTGAAGGAAAAGTATTGTATGTTTGGTTTGATGCACCCATTGGTTATATCAGTGCTACCAAACAATGGGCATTGGATAATGACAAGGATTGGAAACCTTATTGGCAAGACAAAGACACCAAGCTGGTGCATTTTATTGGCAAGGACAATATTGTTTTTCACTGCATTATTTGTCCGGTGATGTTGCAAGTGCATGGCGATATTCTTCCTGAGAATGTGCCAGCCAATGAATTCATGAACCTGGAAGGTGATAAGATGAGCACCAGTAGGAATTGGAAACTAGAAATGCAGGATTATATTGATGATTTTATCAATAAGGAAAATGGTGGGCCACAACTGGCCGATGCGCTGCGTTATTACCTAACCCAGATTGCACCAGAGAGTAAGGATAGTGAGTTTACCTGGAAGGGTTTTCAAGACGCCAACAACAGTGAGTTGGTCAATATTTTTGGCAATTTTGTGAATCGCGCCTTGGTGCTGATGCACAAATTGTGCAAGAGCAAAGTTCCCCCATTGCATCCTGAATTGTTTGACCAATTAGACAAGGATACTATTGCAGAAATAGCTGCAGCAAAAGAAAGAGTAGAAGCATTACTAGAAGGATACAAATTCCGTGAAGCACTTTTTGAAGTGATTAACTTGGCCCGTACAGGTAACCAATACATGCAGAAAAAAGAGCCTTGGATCTTGGCCAAACAGGTAGACGAAAACGGGCAAGTATTGCCAGCAGCACAGGCTGTGATTGACAATACCATGCATATCTGTTTACAGATCTGTGCCAACCTAGCCATCTTGATCAATCCATTCCTACCCTTTACTGCCAAGAAAATCTGTTACTTACTCAAAGTAGTAGACCGCATGTTGGAATGGCAAAATGCCGGACAATTTAATCTCTTGCGTGTAGGTTATAATTTAAGACCACCAGAATTATTGTTCCGCAAAATTGAAGACACTGAAGTAGCTTATCAAATAGAAAAATTACACAAGGCCTTGGAAAATTCTAAACAAGAACAAGCTGCACCTGCGGCTGAAACAGTAGCAGCGCCTGCATTTGCGCCAGTGAAACCAGAAATTGTCTTTGACGATTTTGCCAAAATAGATTTGCGCGTAGGCACCATTGTTAGTGCAGAAAAAGTAGAGAAGGCAGACAAATTACTCAAGTTACAAGTAGACCTTGGTTTTGAAACCAGGACCATTGTATCAGGGATTGCGCTACATTTTGACCCAGCTGCGATTGTTGGAAAACAGGTAACCGTAGTGTGCAATTTGGCACCAAGAAAAATGCGCGGCATTGAAAGTAATGGCATGATTTTAATGGCAGAAGACGCAAGCGGAAAATTACATTTTGTGAATCCGGAAGATACTATTGGAGTGGGAGCGGGAGTTAGCTAGGAAGAAAGTGAAAAGATAAGAGTGAAGAGTGAAGAAGGTGAAAAGATAAGAGTGAAGAGTGAAGAGAAGTTGAAGAAAGTGAAGAGATAAGAGTGAAGAATGAAGAGTGAAGAGTGAAGAGTGAAGAGATAAGAGTGAAGAATGAAGAGTGAAGAGTGAAGAGTGAAGAGTGAAGAGTGAAGAGAAGTTGAAGAAAGTGAAAAGATAAGAGATAAAAGTGAAGAGAGGAGGAAAAGTGAGGAGTGAGAAACTAAGTCCAAACCAAGATAGGTTACTTGTTTTTTGAATTTTTGAAATGCCCCTGTTTTTATACTAGAACGTGTATAAAAATGGCCCTTCTATTTTATACTAGAACGAGTATAAAATAGTACCCTAGATTTATACTAGAACGTGTATACCCCCTCCTATTTTATACTAGAACGTGTATAAAATAGCATCCCCCGATTTATACTTGAACAAGTATAAAAAACAGCTTTTTTGAAAACCTCGAAAAACAAATAAGTCGCGGGTTGGTTCCATTGGGGGGAAGAAAGTGAAGAGTGATTTTTACACTATTAAATAAAAAACCCTTGGCTCGCCAAGGGTTTTACTTTATAATGAACTTTATATTATCAAAACCTAGGCCCAGCCTAGGTTAACTCGCTTACTTAGATCCTCGTACGTTCTTCACTCTTCACTTTTATCTCTTCACTAAAAAACAGTTCAACAGTAAAAAGCTACTCGTTTAGCTTAATCGTACTTAGCACATTCCTTCATCTCTCTCTCTGAATAGGCATAGCCATATTGTTTGAGCACATCATCCGGAACACCGTTCCACATATTGGGTACATTACCCATATAGCCAATGTCTTTTACGCCAATTTCTGAGGTATAGAAACCAGTGCAAACCAGGTCACGAATTTCATTAAAGAATGCTACACCCTGTGCCATTTCTGGTTTGGCTTTTTCAGGATAGGCAATCATGTCAATGAGTTCAATTTGTTGCTTGGGTGTACACTTGACAAAAGGATTTCCAAAACGGTTTAGGCACTGCAAGTCTAGCCAACGAAGACCACCCCTAACAGGCACTTGGTAATGCGGCATGTCTTTCATGATGAACTCCAAGAACTCAGGCACTTTGGCGTCTGAAGCAGAGCCGCTCACTTTGTCCTTTGGAATAATGATATCGCCCAAGACAGTGACCGTTGCCAATTCTTCTGAGGTGAAGAATTTGGGTTCGGCTTCCAGTCTTTTGAGGTTGTCTTTCTCTTCCTGCATGCGATCAGCCAGCATTGCGTCTGGAGAAGCTGCAATGGCTTTTTTATCACTGTTCTTACAGGATTCTACCAAGACACCAGTGGCCATGGATCCTATCAGCAGGGCTTTGATTGATTTTCTTCTGTCCATAATATTGATTTACGCCTAGGCGATTACAGATTTTGTTTTTTCAATTCGTCAATGATGTATTCAGAAGCACGCATAGACAGGGCCAAAATGGTCCAGGTAATATTCTTGTCTGCCTGAGAAGTAAACTGACTACCATCTACACAGAACAGGGTTTTACAATCATGTGCTTGGCTCCATTTGTTTAGGGCAGAAGTTTTGCGGTCTGCACCCATTCTAACGGTACCAGCTTCGTGAATAATATTACCCGGATTGTTGAGACCCCAATTGTTCTTCTCGTTGTCATCAGCACCCCAAGTAATAATAGCACCCATATTGTGCATGATCTCTTTAAAGGTTTCCTTCATGTGCTTGGCCTGCTTGATTTCATAATCAGAGTGATTGGTATGAAAACGCAGTACTGGAATACCAAATTTATCTACTACTTTAGGATCTATCTCGCAGTAGTTATTGATGTTTGGAACTGCTTCTCCACGTCCGGCCATACCCACACCAGCACCATAGAAAAAGCGTTGGTCTTCTTTTAAAGACTCGCCATAACCACCTGCGTCCTTGGTCTTACCATTGACTTGGAATTTGCCATTCTGACCTTGAATGCCCATACCAAAGCCATAAGCTGGTTGACCCATGCCACCCCAGTATTCAATATGGTATCCGCGAGGGAAATCTAATTTTTTATTGTCTAACCACCATGGCGTATACACGTGCATACCACCTACCCCGTCTTCATTGTAACGCTTCCTACCAAAAAGGGTTGGCAATACACCACCCATGGCAGCACCGGTAGAATCATGTAGGTATTTACCCACTACATTGCTATCATTGGCAAGTCCATTGGGATGACGGGTAGATTTTGAATTCAGCAACAAACGTGCTGTTTCACAAGTACTAGCAGCAAGGATCACCACTTTTCCAAATACTTGATATTCTTGATTGTCAGTCTTGTCAATAAAAGATACACCATTTGCCAAACCTTCTTCGTTGGTCAATACCTCGCGCGCCATGGCGTTGGTAATCACGTCAATATTTCCCGTTAAAATGGCGGGTTTAATCAATACTGAAGAAGAAGAGAAATCACCATAGACTTTACAGCTTCTACCGCACTGGGCACAGAAGAAACAAGCACCACGCTCGTCGTTGATTTTCTTGGTTAAGATAGATAACCTAGAAGGGATTACCGGAATACCAATACCGGTAGCCGATTTTTTAATCATCAACTCGTGCAAACGCGGTTTGGGTGCGGGCAAGAAAATGCCATCAGGATCATTGGGTAATCCTTCTACAGAACCAAATACACCAATGAGTTTATCAATCTTATCGTAATAAGGTTTTACGTCATCATAACTGATGGGCCAGTCATCGCCCAGGCCATCAATTGACCTGCGTTTAAAATCCTTTGGACCAAAACGCAGAGAGATTCTTCCCCAGTGATTGGTACGTCCACCAATCATCCTGGCGCGCCACCAATCCCATTTGGCAGAACCTTCTTTCATGGTATAGGGTTCACCATCAATTTCCCATCCCCAATAACATCCGTCAAAATCACCAAAGGGTCTAAACTTAGTGCTAGCGCCCCTTCTTGGAGATTCCCAAGGGTTTTTTAATTGAGAAGAATTAATAGCTGGATCATAACTAGGTCCCGCTTCTATCAGGCAGACTTTTAAACCTGCTTTGGACAAAGTGTAGGCCGCCATACCACCACCGGCACCAGAACCTACAATCACAGCATCGTATTTCTTTGGCTGTTTCTTGATCTGAAGATCTCCCATATGCAACTAGAGTTTTGTATTCGTTAGAGAAGATGAATGTAAGAAAATTAGTGAAGAGATAAGAGTGAAGAGTGAAGAATGGAGAAAAAAAAGTGAAGAGTGAAGAACGTAGAGTGAAGAATGTTAAAAGCCTATAGATTTTGCTTGGGGTTGGTGAAAAAATAAACCGCCCCGGGATTAATCGAGGCGGTTCTTTAACCAGGTACGGTTTAAAGCTATGGCTAAGGCATTGCTGCCTAAAACCCTATGTTGCGGTACATTCTTCCCTCACTCCTCACTTTCTTCTTCCTCCCACTCTTTACTCTTCACTTTTATCTCATCACTAAAACTAGCTGCATCCCATGCTATTGCCACAGTTCAGGCATTTGTAACAAGTACCGCTGCGAATGGTGATATGTCCGCAAGTGTTGCAAGAAGGAGCATCGCTCTGCATGTTCTTAGCTGCTTGGTTTACAGCGTCCATACCATACTCAGCTTTAACAGCTACTTTTTCAACTTTCTGTGCAACCGGAGCAGTGGTGCTAGCAGCGGCAGGCGCTGTTACACGAATACTGCTCAACTCAGGCTTTCCCACAAAAAGGGATTCTCCCTCCTCTTCACCGGTATTACCAACCGATGGTTTATCTAACACGTGTACCAAATCGGTACGGTCAAGATATTCATAAGCCAGAGCGCGGAATACAAAGTCAACCAAGGATGTAGTGGTCTTGATATTTGGATGATCCACCATACCAGCTGGTTCAAATTTGGTAAAGACAAATTTCTCTACAAATTCATCCAATGGCACACCGTATTGCAAGCCAACAGAAATGGCAATAGCAAAACAGTTCATCAAGCTTCTAAGGGTTGAACCCTCTTTGGCCAAGTCTATAAAGATTTCTCCCAATGTTCCATCTTGGTATTCACCGGTGCGCAAGAACAATACCTGTCCGTTGATCTTGGCTTTTTGGGTAAATCCTCTACGTTTTGCAGGGAGTGATTTTCTTTCTACAATCTTAGACAATGCGCGTTTGAGTTGGGTATCAGAAGATGCCTGCATGCGCTTGGTTACTTCCTCTAATAATTCTTCAACGGTTAATTTGCCTAGATCAACAATATTGCTTTCTGGTGCTGCATTTTCTTCTGCAACCACTTCTTCAGCAGCTTCTTCAGATTTTTTCTTCTTGTCAGATTTGTTGCTCAAAGGCTGGCTCAATTTAGAACCATCTCTGTAAAGGGCGTTGGCTTTAAGACCCAAGCTCCAGCTTAAGTGATAGCATTCAGCAATCTCTTCTACCTTGGCTTCGTTTGGAAGGTTGATGGTTTTAGAAATAGCACCACTCAAGAATGGTTGACAAGCAGCCATCATTTTAATGTGGCCATGTGCGTGAATATAACGCTCTCCTTTTTTACCACACTTGTTAGCGCAGTCAAATACAGGCAAGTGCTCTGGTTTTAACAAAGGCGCACCTTCAATGGTCATGGTACCGCAGATATAATCATTTGCTGCATCAATCTCATCTTCTGTAAAGCCAACTGCTTCAAGCAAGTTAAAGCTCCAGTCACTGTACTCTGCTTCAGTAAATCCAAGGCGTTGCATACAAGCATCACCCAAAGTAAAACGGTTAAAGATGAATCCTATTTCAAAGGCAGAACGGGCAGCGCCATTCAGTTTTTCAATTTCCTCTTGTGTAAATCCTTTTTCAGCCAAAGTCTTGTTGTTGATAAACGGTGACTTTTCAAAGCTAGCAGCACCTACCGCGTATTGCTCAATGGCCAATGCTTCTTCAGGGCTATAACCCAAGTTCTTCAAGGCTGCAGGAACAGATTGGTTGATGATTTTGAAATATCCACCACCAGATAATTTTTTGAATTTCACCAAGGCAAAATCAGGTTCAACACCGGTAGTATCGCAATCCATTACCAGACCAATGGTTCCAGTAGGTGCAATCACAGTTGTTTGCGCGTTGCGATAGCCGTGTTTTTCACCTAATTGAACTGCATCGTCCCAAGCTTTGGTAGCGTGTTTTAACAAGATATCTGGACAGTATTTTGCGTTGATACCAACTGGTTTCACGCTCAATCCTTCATAAGCTTCGTTAGCATCGTATGCAGCAGCACGGTGGTTGCGCATAACGCGAAGCATGTCTTGCTCATTTTCTTTGTATCTAGGGAAGGCGCCTAAGAAAGCAGCCATCTCTGCAGATGTTTTATAAGCAATACCAGTCATGATAGCGGTAATTGCACCTGCTATACCACGCGCTTCTTCGCTATCATAAGGAATACCACTAACCATGAGCATGGTACCCAGGTTGGCAAAACCAAGACCCAATGTGCGGTAATCATAAGACAATTCAGCTACTTCTTTAGAAGGGAACTGCGCCATCAATACAGAGATTTCTAAAACAGTGGTCCACAAGCGGCAAGTGTATTCAAATCCTTCAACATCAAATTTATTGTTGCTGGTGTCAAAGAATTTCATCAGGTTGGCAGAAGCCAAGTTACAAGCCGTATTGTCTAAGAACATGTACTCAGAGCAAGGGTTAGAAGCATTGATGCGACCACCTTGAGGACAAGTATGCCATTCATTGATAGTAGTATCATACTGCGTACCAGGATCAGCGCAACTCCAAGCAGCATAAGCAATTTGATCCCAAACATCCTTAGCAGGAATTTTTTTCATCACCCTACCATCGGTACGTGCTTTAAGTTCCCAGTCTCCACCTTCTTCTAATACTTTGAAGAATTCGTTAGGGATACGAATAGAGTTATTGCTGTTTTGACCAGCAACAGTCATATATGCTTCACCCTCATAGCTATTGTCATATCCAGCAGCCACCAACGCAGCTACTTTCTTTTCTTCACCTACTTTCCAGTTGATGAATTCCATGATTTCTGGGTGATCCAAGTCTAAGCAAACCATTTTGGCAGCCCTTCTGGTAGTACCACCACTTTTGATAGCTCCAGCAGCACGGTCCCCAATTTTCAAGAAGCTCATCAATCCGCTAGAAGTACCACCACCACTCAATTTCTCACCACCTCCACGGATATGAGAAAAGTTGGTACCAACCCCAGAACCATATTTGAAGATCCTGGCTTCTCTTACCCAAAGATCCATGATCCCACCATCGTTTACCAAATCATCGCTCACGCTCAAAATAAAGCAGGCATGTGGTTGAGGACGCTCATAAGCATTTGAAGATTTTTTCAGTTTGCCGTCTTTGGCGTCTACATAGTAGTGACCTTGAGGTTTACCAGTAATACCATAGCTCTCGTGCAAACCTGTATTAAACCATTGTGGTGAGTTTGGAACGCATGCTTGATTCAAGATGCTATATGCCAACTCATCATAAAAAATTTGAGCGTCTTTTTCAGAAGCAAAATA
>JBEAPC010000154.1:0-21968 GCA_041164585.1 Bacteroidota bacterium | reverse complement strand
AAATTTAAATAAAGCAACATGAAAAATCTGTTCTTGTTATTGGTGGGTTTTATGGCATTTGCCCTAACCGCTACTGCACAAAAAAAAGCTGATATCCGTTTAAATGGATACGCCGTTGGCGCATTCAGTGATAAAGTAGATTCTTATTATTCTTCTACAAATTACTTTGAGGGAACTATTAATGGTGGATTTCAGTGGGGAGCCGGTATTGAAATCAAACCCCAAAAAATGATGGGGATTGAGTTTTTATACAATCGTTTAGATACCAAAGCGCCAATGACTTATTATGACAATGGTGTCAAGTCAGGTACTTTTAATGCAAGTGTCAACAATTTTATGTTGGGTGTGAATCGTTATTTTGTTTCAAATGACAAAGTAGAAGGTTTTGGTGGATTGTTGGTAGGTGTTACTGGATTCAAAATTGGTTCTGCAACTGCTACCAAATTTGGTTACGGGTTCCGTTTGGGTGCCAATGTTTGGGCTACACCTAAAGTGGGTCTTAAATTCCAAGCTCAGCTAATGTCTGCTAGTCAGGCTGTTGGTGGTGGATTCTACCTAGGAACTGGTGGTGCTGGTGCTGGCGTTTCTTCTTATTCTTCTTTTTACCAATTTGGATTGGGCGGCGGTTTGGTATTCAAACTAGGTCAATAATCTATTTACATAGTTAAGCCTGTTTTGTCCTAAGGGATGAAACAGGCTTTTTTATTGCCCAGATTCCAATGGTTTCCATTAAGAATAGATACTTTTACAAACAGAGATTAGCCTATGCAATTTTCCCATAAAAAATACCTTTTTAGTTTTTTTCTGTTCATTCAGGCTAGTTTTTTGATGGGACAATCAGATAGTAGCGTTTTAAGGAATCAAACTCCACAAAAAGACCTGATAGATTACTTAAGACATTATACCAAGAGTAAAGGAAAAGCGCCAGATACCAGCTTGCAAGTTGGTAAATTGTACAAGACTTATTTGCCGGTAGTTGGTTATGGTCCTGCTGTAGGTTTTGTATTTGGTGGAGGAATTAGCTTTAGTTCATTACTTGGACCAGCCAGCAATACCCATATTTCTTCCGCCTTATTAAATGCCAGTGTTACCACCAAAGAGCAGTTTTACATGAACTTGAGAACCAATCTCTATTTGCCTAATGACAAATGGATCTTACAAGGAGATTTTAGAATCATGCTATATGCTCAGCCCACTTATGGATTAGGGATTCACAAAAACGAATCAGATTCTGGTCAAAATATGCGCTTCAATTATTTTAGGTTCTATGAAAAAGCCTATAGAAACGTGGCCAAACATTTTTATGTGGGAATGGGGATTCAACTAGACAAACATTTTCAGATTAGAGACGAGCAATTAGATCTTGACTTGCCTGGGCAAAGAGTTACGGACCACTATGCCTATTCCATCGCCAAAGGCTTTGACCCTGAAAAATATACCACATTGGGTTTGTCTTTAGATTTTTTGTATGATAGCAGAGACAATTCCATTAATCCTTATAAAGGAGGTTATGCCCAGTTATCTTATAGACAAAACCTTAGTTTTTTAGGGAGCACCCAAAATAGCAGTTCTTTATTTTATGATTTGAGAAAGTATTTTGTCATAGGCAATCGCGCAGCAGACAAATCCATTTTAGCATTCTGGACTTGGGGTCAGTTTAATACCAGTGGCAATATTCCTTATTTGGCGCTGCCTTCCATAGGCTGGGATACTTATAATAGATCTGGTAGGGGGTATGTACAAGGCCGATTAAGGGGTACTAATATGGTGTATATGGAATCAGAATATAGATTCCCACTAACAGCTAATGGATTTCTAGGAGCCGTTGTTTTTGTCAATGGCACTACAGCGTCTAGTAATTTTCAATCTCAGCCTTTATTCAATAGCACAGCCATTGGATATGGGGCTGGTTTAAGGGTTAAAATGGACAAACGCTCTAGAACCAGTATTGGGGTAGACCTTGGAATGGAAAACGGAAATACCCGAAGAATTTATTTTAACTTGCAAGAGTGCTTTTAACCAAACCAATTAAACTTTTCATATGAAAAATACCATCTTATTCCTGTTGATGGCCTCATTTGCCATTTCTTGTGGAACCGTAGCCAAGATAGAAAAATCTTGGAGGGATCCAGATACCCAAGTAAATATGGAACAATTAAATAAAATTCTAGTTGTTGCGCATTTGCGCAATGAAGCAGATAGGCGTTCTACGGAAGATAGAATGGCGGGATATTTAAATGGAAAGGGTGTTGTTTCTTATACTTTTTTGACCAAGAATGAAAACGAAGAAAATAAAGAGAAAGTTCGCACCAAGTTAAAAGAGGATGGATTTGACGCGGTTGTGGTAATGCGCTTATTAGACGTAGACAAAGATGTACAATACGTACCTGGTACCATTAGTACTTATCCTACTTATTACCGAGGATTTTATGGTTACTATTACAATAGCTTTAACCGCTTTTATGATCCAGGTTATTATCAAACAACTAAGACTTATTTGGTAGAAACAAATATCTATTCACTCAAACAAGACAAGTTGATTTTTAGTGCGGTTACTTCAACTGCCAATCCTGAGAACTTAGATAAACTAACCAATGCAGTTACTAAATCAGTCTACCAGAAAATTAAATCAGAAGGATTTATTACGGGCTTAAAATAAGTATTCTTAAGACAAGTAATTAGAGACATGGATATTGAATTATTAATTCCTATTGCATTTAAGCAAAAAGGATTTTCTACCCAAGAAAACTGCATTGTTTTAGCAGGTGATATTGGCGGAACCAAGGCTAATATGGCGCTTTGTCGTTTTCATGCAGGTGGTATGGAAATGATCAAAGAGAAAAGATATGTAAGTAAGGAACACGTGAAGTTTGGAAATATCATTTCAGATTTTTTAATGGGAGAGCAGGTGCCACAAAAATTGTGTTTATCCGTTGCTGGGCCGGTGATAGATGGCAAAGTAAAATTTACTAACCTAAGCTGGGAAATTGATAAAGCAGAAATTAGTGCTATGTTGGGTGGATGCCCTGTTGCTATTTTAAATGACTTAGAAGCCACTGCTTATGGTTTAGCAGCACTCAAGCCTTCAGAATTACATGTCTTGCATAAGGGCACCAATATAACCCCTGGTAATATAGGAATCCTTGCAGCAGGAACGGGATTGGGAGAAGCTGGTTTGTTTTTTGATGGTAAATCCTATCACCCTTTTGCAACTGAAGGAGGGCATGCTGATTTTGCACCCAGAACCAAACAAGACTTAAACATACTTGCCTTTTTACAAACAAGACATGAACACGTTAGTTGGGAGCGTTTATTAAGTGGTCAGGGTATTGTAACTATTTGGGAATACCTAACCCAAGCAGAAGGTAAAGCCTGTGCGCAGAACATACAAGATCAAATGAAAACCATGGATCCTGCTGCTGTAATTAGCAATGCGGCAAAGACTCAGTCTTGTTCAGTTTGTGTTGAAACAATCGCCCTTTTCAATAGGTTTTTGGCTATTGAAGCGGTGAACTTGATTTTGAAGTTTAAAGCTACCGGTGGACTGTATTTAGCCGGAGGCATTGCACCTAAGTTGTTAGATTTATTAGACCCTGCAGTTTGGAATCAAGTATTTGAGGCCAGTGGAAGAATGCGTCATTTATTGGCAGAAGTTTCTGTCTATGTAATGATGAATGAAAAAGCACCTATGTTAGGTTCTATCTATTATGCAGGATTGAATTTGTAAATGAACTAGATCTCATGAAAATAGCTATCATCAACGGACCCAATTTGAATTTGTTAGGAACTCGCGAACCAGGTATTTATGGTTCCCAAAGTTTTGAACAATATTTTGCGGAACTGCACAAGCATTTTCCTGAAGTTGTATTCAGTTATTTTCAAAGCAATATTGAAGGAGAATTGGTCAATGAATTACAAAGGGTGGGTTTTGATTTTGATGGCATTGTATTAAACCCCGCAGCCTATACCCATACTTCAGTAGCCATTGGAGACGCCATTGCTGCCATTAAAACTGCCGTGATTGAAGTACATATTAGCAATGTGCATGCAAGAGAGGATTTTAGAAAATTGTCACATGTGTCTGGAAAATCGGTGGGTTGTATTACCGGTTTAGGATTAAAGGGCTATGAACTTGCCGTTCGATGGCTGATAGACAATCACGCAACAAAACATGCATAAGAATTTTCCAAATCTGGGTAGGCAATTGGTCCTAATGGTTTTGGGTATTGCCCTACTTAAATTAGTAGTGGCATCGCTTTTAGAATTAGGGAATGACGAAGTCTATTATTGGACCTATGCCATTGCACCTGATTGGAATCATTTTGACCATCCACCCATGGTGGGATGGATGATACAATTAACCACACTAAACCTACACTGGGTTGCTGAAATTTCTTTGCGGATAGGACCAATTCTAGGATCCTTAGTTGGTAGTTTCTTTGTCTATAAAACAATGGAGATCTTAGGCAGCCAAAAGGCCGCTTTTTTCACTGCATTATTGTATCAATGTTCCTTGTATACTGGTGTGATAGCTGGATTATTTGTACTTCCTGATGCGCCTCAAATGCCTTTTTGGACAGGCGCTTTATACTTGATGGCCAAATTGCTTTTTCAAAAAGGGGCAGAAGAAAAAATCATTTATTGGATCAGCTTAGGAGTCTTGATTGGACTTGCAGTGCTATGTAAAGTACATGGTCTGTATTTATGGGCTGGCTTTGGTCTTTCCATTTTGCTATTAAAACCAAAATGGTTATTGAAATGGCAATTGTATGTGTCAGTTCTTATTAGCTTGCTTTGTATAGTTCCAATCCTGTATTGGAATATTCAGTATGATTTTATTACGTACAGGTTCCATTCAGAAAGGGTAACCCATACTAGTTTGCAATGGGATTCATTCTTACAAGAATTAGGGGGAGAAATTGCGTATCAAAATCCCGTGGTTTTTGTATTGCTATTGGTTTCTTTGCTCGCGTATTTTAAAAGAAGCATCCGATTTGAAAAAAAGGAGATGGCGGTATGGTTATTTTGTATGAGTCTTCCCATGATTTTTTTATTCTGGGGAATTGCCTTATTCAATCCCACTTTACCACATTGGACTGGACCAGCTTATATTCCACTTTATTTTTTTGCTGGGATGTATATGGCCAATAATGGTCAAGCTGTTAAAAGAAAATTATTGATTGGCAGTGCTGTTCTATTCTTATTCATTCTCACCGTTGGTGTATCTCTGATTCGTTTATCACCCATTAATTTTGGAAGCAAAGACAAAGCCAATTATGGGGAATATTGTCCTACGCTTGACCTAACGGGTTGGGCCAATTTTAGTGAGGACTTTGCCCAAATGGTCAAGTCAGATCAGGCCTCTGGCGCCATGAAACCCAATAGTCCCATACTGGTATCCAAATGGTTTCCTGGAGGACATTTGGAGTTTTATACTGCCAGAAAATATGGCATCAATTTAATTGGGGTAGGGGCATTAACAGACTTACACAAATTTGCTTGGTTAAACCATCAAAGACCTGGTTTGAAAATAGGGGATGATGCTTATTGTATTGTTCCATCTAACCTGCCAATGGATATTGCAGCCGTATATGGTAGCTATTTTACCAGTATTGAAAAACCCGTTCAGATTAATCAAGTAAGAAACCAAGGTATAGTAAGATATTTCCGGGTATTCCGATTAAAGGATTGCAAATTACTACCAACAGACCCCTTGCCAATCAAGGCTAAATAAACTTATTCCTTTTTTGCGGGAATACTATCTGCCGGTGTTTTGAATTCAATCTCTTCTTGTTTGTTGCCAAATAACTTATCAAAATCTCTTCTATAAGAAATACTTACCCCTTGTCTATTTCTTCTACCAAATGTAGAACCGCTAATATCTAGACTATTCTTGGTAAATACAATGGCGCGCAGTTTCTTATCCTTGGTTAGAATAAACTCAATATTAAAATCGGGCAACCATTGAAAGTTGCCATTTTGAATAGCAGAGGTATTGCTCACATTAAAGTCCAAGTCACTACCCAGTGTTACTACAATATTATTATTGGCAAAGGCATAGCCCAATTTCATGTTCACCCTAGTTCTATCAAGGCTATTGCTATTGGCGGTAACACCACTATTTACGTCTAGTAGAGAGTTACTGCTATAGATGGAAGCACCTACGTCAAAACGCAAACTCTTGTCTCCAGTAATCTTATAAAGGATATTAGAAACGGCTTTATTGATTTCCTTGGTAAGCATTTGTGAAATAGTATTCACCCCAAGCGAATAAGGGTTGGTTGCAGTACTATTGTTGTTTCCAGTAGGGGCAAAAGAACCCAGTACTATCAAGAAAGAAACCTGCTTTAAAATTTCATTATCGTCTTTTTCAATCCTGCTTAAAAAAGCTGCAAATTCATTATCCGTTTTAACTGGACTGCCCTGAGGAAATTCTAGTTTGAATTTGATACTTGGTAGACTCAGTTTCTCTCTTAACTGTGCAATCACATAAACGTCACCGCGATATGCTTTTACGGCTCCACTGAAATTATTATTACCCACCAAATCACTCATACTCACGCGTTCTGCTGTGTATTGAGCGTCTATATGTAGGTCTGCTTTATAAGGGTCTCCATTCCATTCAATATAGTTGCCAACATCATTGAGTAAGACAAATGGTTTTCTAATAAAAGATTGAAAATTAAAGTCATAACTACCCCGGTCAATATTGTAGCGTCCTCTGATGGTCAAGGGGTCAATTGTACCTGCATGAATCCTTAGTCTTCCATTTCCTACGGCTTTGATCACGTCACCAGAAAGGTCATCTAGAATTACATCAATGGCTACTTTATTATTGGCTGTTAGGTCTAAGTCTACCGCAAGGTTAAAATTGCTATTAGACTTTACGGCTTCCATTTCTTTGCCGTATTGTTTGAACACAATAAAATCGGCTTGGCCACTTTCCTTACTGGTGCTATTAGGTAGAATAATATGAGAGCTATCGTTAGCTTCTGCCACAATATTCATTTTGGCATTGTATTCAGGCCCCTTAAAACTCATTTGTGCCTTGCCAATAGCTTTTCCATAGAACTGTTGGTTGTCTTTGAGTTTGGTATCAATCAATAGCAATTTATTGGTGCTTAAGTCAAAATCAAATGCCATGTTTTTGAAACCTTTTTCATAAAGCTTTCCTTTGATTAGCCCCTTGTTATTATACTTGTCTCTGATATTGATGTCCCCAAAATTAATCCCGTCTTCTTCAAAGTTTACTTCTGCAGAATCTATCCAATAATGTACTTGGGTATAATTCACTTTCATACCTGCTTTGCGAAGTTGAATCTTGCCCAATAAGTCTGGTGCATTGGGGTCTCCACTAATGGATAAAGTTCCCTTTGCTCTACCTGTAATATCACTAAAGAGGTCTCCTATAAAGCGGTGTAAAATGCTAATCTTACTATCTTCTAATTGAATATCTGTGAGCAAAGGTTTGCCAATACTATCCATTACGTTATAGCTGCCTTTAGCGGTGAGCCTATAAGTATCATTGGGTGATTGCAGGGTAAATGGAATCTTCCCTGTTTTACTATCATACGATGCGGTAATTTTTACCAGCCCAATGCTATCTTCATCCAGTCTAAATTGTTCTGTATTCAATTGAGCATCTGCATGAAATTGTCCAAAGAAATCACTAAGCACAATATTGCCACTGCTGACTCCTTCAATTCTTGGGTTCTTAAAAAACACATGGGTAATATCACCTAGAAATACATTTTTTAAATTGACAATCAGGTTATTGGTATTGCCCCCGTCTTCTTCCTCGGTTTCTACTTTTATTTCTTGGAAACCTTGGGTTAGTAATACATTTTTGGCGTCAATATTATTATTTCTAATTACCAATTCACCATTCTTTTCTATAAACCATTTCTTTTCATTCAATACAAAACTGGATGGTTTAAACTGGATGCGAAACCCATTTTGAAAAGTATAGACATCTGCAAAGATTTCTGCGTCGTTTAAGGTATTATCGGCACTGGTCTTAATGGATAGAATAGAATGATCATTCATGGCCGTCAATTCCATATGCGAATTAGGAAAACGAATGCTATCGCTAATATGAATACTACCAACGTCTAATCCTAGTTTCAGGGTATCCATATTCCCTTTTCCTTGCAACAGTGCCCCAGAAACAATATAGTTTTTGTATTTGCCATAGGGCAGGTTGGCCGTAATACCTAGGTTATTTTTTCTAGTATCAATGGAACCTTGTACAGAAGCATCATTAAAACCACTTAGGTTTTTATTCAAGAGTTTTAAATAGGGCTCAAAATAAATGGTATTGGCAGTTACTTCAAATACCTGATTCTTGGGAACCGTTTTGGGAGGTTTAATATAAGCAGGGTAGTAGTGGTTCAAAAAAGATTGGATACTGGCAGGCAGTTCCATAATGCTAAATTTTCCTACTATGCTGGCATTAAAGTCATTATTGGTAAGGGATAATGATTTTACACTGTCTATATAAGTAGAGCTAAGTTTAAGTGAATCAAAACTGATCTCTGTTCTTTCTCCTTTAATATTGGCGTTTAGAAATTTAGCGGATCCTAAAAAGTTGTCAATATTGGTACCCGTAAAATTAGCATCTAATAAACCGGTGATTTTAATTGCTTCTGGATAAAGGTTTAGTGCTTTTAAATTGGATTGAACCAAGTCTCCCACAATATTGTAACTGGGTTGTGCTTTGTTTAAATCAATTTCAATATCGCTGGTAAAATCAAGATTGGGGTCGTCAATTTTCACCTCACCACTAAAGTATTTCTTTTGAAAAGTACCCTTGGTAATGATATTGCTATAAGCGTAATCGTTGAACTCAATACTATTGATTTTTCCGTCAAGAGAAGTTTTCAACTTATTAATATCAAATCCACTACCATCAATTTTGCCCTTAAAATCTACCAATCCCAATTTGGCATAGTCCAAGAATTTTCCAATCTGAAATCGATTGGTTTCAATGTCACCCGTATAGGTTGCATCTCCCTTCTTGGGGAATTTCATACCAATATTGGTTTTTACAGCGCCAAGAGCGGAGCTTAATAATCCGTCAGTAACAAAATTGTTGATGGTACCTTTGAAATTGCCACGATAAATAATTTTGCCAAGAGCCGCCAAATTAGGAACAGTAATGTCTTTTAGGGAAGGAATAATGCCTAAATCAAAATAATTGGTTTGAATGGTACCATTACTAAAAATGATATTGGTGGTATTGATGTCTGGCAAACCTTTCATGGATAATTCTCCCACCAAAGTACTTCCTGTTCCGCCCCTGGCAGCCAGATTTTTTACTTGAAAATCGGTGACTGTACCATTGAAGTTACCACTTAGTTCAACTAGTTTATGTAGGTCACTAAGTTCAGGGGCAAAGTAAGCAACGTCATCGCTATGCACTTTGGCGTCTTTAAAATTGGCTACCATAGTTACATCCGTCACATATTCTCCAAAGTCATGGTTGAAGTCTCTATACTTCATGGCATAGTAAGAACCTAATTTGCTTTTATTGGTTTGCAGATTCAGGTTACCCAGCTCCATAATTTGGGGAGTAAATCTAAAGCGGGCTTGTAATTTTTTTAGTTCAAAACCACTTCTGTCTTTTACCGCTAGATCAATATTGGCACGCATGGTGTCTTTTACAAAATGGAATCCATTGATAGTGCCATTTAGTTTGCTAAGACGAATGTGCTCGGGGTCAAACAATTGGATTGGTGATCCTTCATTAGCTTCAATCCAAACCTGACCGTCTTTGAGTTTGATTCGCTGTACATGTACGGCTATATCACCAGCATTAAAATACATGGCCGTATCCTTAAAATTGGGGTCGTATTTTTTTCTCAAGGAATCTGGCCTTAACCCATCCATTTCAAGTAATTTGAAATAAGGCTTTTCTAAGGCTATTTCATTGATTTGGAAAATAGACTTGCTAAAATCCATGCGTTCCACGTCTACTAGAACACTGCCTAATTTAAATTCCATTCTTTCTCCAATCCATCGGTCATCTTGGATAAAATGAATGTTTTTTAAATCCAGTTTTTTTAAGTCAAGGTCTAATTTGCTGGGAGACTTCTTTTTTGGACCAGGGCTTGCAAAAAAGTTAGCAATAAACTGATAGTTCCAAACGGAATCTTTTCTATTCAATTTAACAGTAGCATCTTCTAGTCCAATGTATTTGAGTACAATTTGGTCCTTGAAAAAAAACCAATCCGTAATCCTAACTTTTACATGACCTGCATAAAGCAAACTATCTTTCTGTTTGTCCCTAATCAACACGCCGTCTAGGTTCATTTTATTGAAGAGGGAAAAACTCACATGGTCTATCTTGATTTCTGTACCAATTTGTTTAGACAACCGCTCAGTGACCATTCCTACCAACTTGTTTTGCACCCACTCCGTTTGAATGGCTACAAATAGCAGCAGCAAGACTGCCAAAAGGCTCAGTAAAGTTCTTCTTGATATGTTGAGGGCTCGCTTCAGAAGCAGGTTGGTTTGGGGGTAAAATTAATCAATACCTACTCTTAGGCAAATTCAGTACCAAACTTTCATAAATGATTCCTTTGGAAGGATTTATTTACAAGAAAGTCTTAATGACTAGCGGTACCGCTTTTCATTTGTTCATTAAAAGCCTGACTATTCCCTTTTGGAATACTCAAGTTCTTCCATTGTTCATTCCGGATCATCCGGCCTATATAGACAATTTGGCCTACATGGTAGGGGTAATGGGCTAATTGTCTCAAGATGGCATCATACACCAAGAGCGGTTCTGTTCTGATATAAATGGTTTTTTGAAGATCCTCAGTTTGAAGACTAGCAAGGGTATCTAATAAACAGTTCCAACCTTGGTTCCAAATATCCAATGCCGCTTCCTTGGTCCAGATGGGTTGCTCAAATTCTTGGTCCCGATTGCGCCAGGGTTTCTCTCCGTCTTCGGTAAGAAAATTGGTCCAACGGCTTTTCATATTGCCATGCATGTGTTGAATGATTAGGGCAATGCTATTGCTCTCAGAACTAGGCATCCAATGCAATTCTTCCTCGCTGATTTGCTCCAAAGTTTTATCACCCAATTCTTTGTAATAAAGGAATCGCTTAATACAATCTTTTAAAAATCCTTCCATAATCATTTGTTTAAAAGCCAGCTACCGCATCGTCTCCGCGAATATCTGCAGCGGTTTCTTTTTTTCCATCTGACAAAATACGAATGGCTTCAGTTCTGCCAATACCACCCCTGTCTACCAATTTATAGCCCATGGCCAACAATTGTTTTTTGGTATTTGCATCAAAATCTTTTTCAATCATCACCACATCTGGTTGCCATTGGTGGTGAAACTTAGGTTTGTTAATGGCATCAGAAGCACTCATGTTAAAGTCAATGATATTTACCAATCCCTGATAAACCGATGTTGGAATGGTAGTACCACCAGGAGTGCCAATGACTACATAGGGCTTTTTGTTTTTCAATACCAGTGTTGGTGTCATAGAACTCAACATTCTTTTGCCTGGGGCGATGGCATTGGCCTCACCACCAATGGCACCATACATATTGGGTACACCTGGTTTTACACTAAAATCATCCATTTCATTGTTTAATAAAAAGCCAGCTCCGGCAACCACTGTTTTGCTTCCATAGGTATCATTTAGGGTAGTGGTAACGCTAACCATATTACCCGCTGCGTCTACAATACTAATATGGGTAGTCTCTTCACTTTCGTGGATAGCTCCGGCCGTAATGGCAGTACTCACACCTGCTTTGTCCGGACTATAATCGCTCATTCTTTTTGCCAAGTAGGCATCACTTGTTAGGGTTTTTACGGGGACTTTATAAAAATCTGGGTCACCCATATGCTCGGCCCTATCGGCGTAAGCCCTGCGTTCTGCTTCAATCATCAACTGTACAGATTTTACAGATTGAAATTTGTATTCACCTACTGGGTATTTTTCAATCATTTTCATCATTTGATTGATCAATAAGCCGCCGCTACTGGGAGGCGCAAAACTGACTATATGATGACCCCTATAGTCAAACTCAATGGGGTTTCTAAGTTTGGCCGTATAGTTTTTCAAATCGTCCAAGCTAATGATGCCATTCCCTTTTTGCATTTCTGCCACCAGCAATTTTGCCGTCTCACCTTCATAAAATCCTTTGGCGCCATCTTTTTGAATTCTCTTTAAAGTAGCCGCTAATTCTTTTTGTATCAAAGTATCGCCCACTTTCCACTTGGTTTCTTTGACAAATGCAATGGGTTGGGTGTTTTGCTTTTGAAAAATGGCTTTTTCTCCATTAAAGCCATTGGCCTGTTTTTCTGTAATGGCAAATCCTTTTTCAGCTAAGTCAATAGCTGGTTGAATCAGTACCGAAAAGGGTAGTTTAGCATAAGGCAAAGTGGCAAATAAACCTGCAACAGTACCTGGAATCCCTGAAGCCAATTGTCCTTGTTGGGAAAGCATGGTGATAGCAATGCCGTTTTTGTCTAAATACATATCCCTATTTGCCCTTGAAGGGGCAGCTTCTCTATAGTCAAGTCCAAATACTTCACCCTTGCTCATTCTAGCCAATAAAAATCCGCCGCCACCAATATTACCAGCTCCTGGATAGACTACGGCTAGGGCCAATTGGGTAGCAATGGCAGCGTCAAATGCATTCCCTCCCTGTTCCATGATGGCAGCCCCAACCTTACTGGCCAATGGATGCGCTGAACTAACGGCAGCCCTTCTAAAGAGTCCGTTTTTGGTAATCTCATAATGATAGGGATCTATTTTTTTGCCAGGGCCTACTAGGCTCATTTGGGCTAGGCAATGGAAGCTGGAAGCCAACAATGCAGCAAAGCCAAGGATTTTGATCATTTTCATGCTTGAAATTTAGGCGATTTGTGACAAAGGATCAGCTAATTTTATCAACCCTGTTTAAAAATAGTGGACAGTTTAAGTGCGGGGCTTTTTTAGTTTGCCTACATTCACGCCTTATTTATTTCTTATGAAAAGACTAAGCTTATCTCTCTTTTTTGCAACCCTTTCTTATGTTTTGTTTGCTCAGGCATTACAAAGTCCTGACCAATTCTTGGGCTACCCCCTAGGAGCTAAATATTCTAGGCATCACCGAGTGGTAGAATATTTCAAATCTGTTGCAGCCGCTAAACCAGAAATGGTGAAGGTTGAAAAGTATGGCCAAACCAATGAAGGCAGAGAATTGATGATTGGTATTATTGCTTCTCCTGAGAATCTAAAAAGAATAGAAACCATTCGTCAGTATAATTTGCAAATGGCAGGCTTGTCAAAAAATGCAACAAGTCTTTCCGATGCCCCAGCCATTGTATGGTTGAGTTATAATGTACACGGTAATGAAACTTCTTCATCTGAAGCAGCCATGAAAACCTTGTACGCCTTGGTTGATCCTACCAATGCAGCCACCAAAGAATGGTTGAAGAATACCGTGGTCATCATGGACCCTTGTATTAATCCTGATGGAAGAGACCGATATGTGAATTGGTTCAATTCTATGGTAGGAACCAATCCCAATGCTGATCCCCAATCAAGGGAGCACGTGGAACCTTGGCCTGGAGGAAGAAGCAATCATTATAATTTTGATTTGAACAGAGATTGGGCTTGGCAAACGCAGGTTGAGTCTCAACAGCGCATCAAAAAATACAATGAGTGGATGCCACATGTGCACGTGGATTACCACGAACAGGGATATAATGAACCCTATTATTTTGCACCCGCAGCGGAACCTTTTCATGAAGTGATCACAACATGGCAGCGGGATTTTCAAGTATTGATTGGCAGAAACAATGCTAGTTATTTTGACAAGAATGGTTGGTTGTATTTTACCAAAGAAAGATTTGATTTATTGTATCCATCCTATGGAGATACTTATCCCGTTTACAAAGGTGCTATTGGAATGACTTTTGAACAGGGTGGTATTAGAAGTGGATTGGCTATTCTGAATAAAAATGGAGATACCCTAACCTTATTAGACAGGTTAAACCACCACTATACAACTGGTATCTCTACCATTGAAACCAGTTCAAAAAATCAACAAAGGTTGGTTAAAGAATTCAAACAATTTTTTGAAGATAGTAAGTCTGCAAAGTCAAGTGACTACAAAACCTATGTGCTTACTTCTAAAGATGAAAACAAATTATTGTCTCTAAAAAAACTCCTTAGCGATAATGGCATTGAGTCAGGAACCATTAGCAATAAAGCGTTCAAAGGATTTAATTATTTTTCTGGAAAAGAAGAATCCTTTGTAGACGAGGGATTGCATTTGGCAGTTAGTGCCTACCAAACCAATTCAGTTCTAGCTAGGGTATTATTAGAACCCAGAACCAAATTGGCTGATTCCAATACCTATGATATTACTGCATGGGCATTACCTTATGCTTATGGAGTAAAAGCTTACGCAGTTAAAGAGAAACTAGAGGTAAGTACTGATAACAAATTGGCTAGCCCAATTGTAGCTGCCAATTCCAATTACGGATTATTAATACCATATACCTCGCTTAATTCTGCCAAATTAATGGCCCAATTATTAAAGCAAGGTGTAAAGCTTAGATATGCTACTGCACCTTTTCAATACAAGGGTAAAGATTATGGAAGGGGTACCATCATTGTTTTGAAAACCAGTAATTCAACGGTGAATTGGAATGCCATTGTCAATGAAGCCTGTCAAAAATTCCATGTTCAAGCAGATGCTGTAGAAACTGGATTTATGGACAAGGGAATGGATTTTGGTTCTCCTGATATTCGTGTAATCAACGCCGCGCCCAAAGTGGCATTGGTGAGCGGAGAGCAAACCTCTTCCTTGGGCGCGGGCGAGATCTGGCATTTCTTTGACCAGCAGTTAGACTATCCATTAACCTTGGTAAACGCCAATGACTTGGCAAGGTTTAATTTAAAGAATTACCAGGTATTGATCATTCCTGATGGATTCTATAGAAATCTAACTGATAAACCAACTACGGATAAACTCAAAGATTTTGTTCGCAGTGGAGGTAAACTCATTGCATTGGAATCTGCTGCAGAACAATTAGCAGGTGCTGATTGGGGCTTTAAATTAAAAGAAGACAAATCAGATGACAAGGGTGAATATGCTGCATTGAAAAAATTTGCAGACCAAGAACGTAACTCACTCTCCAGTTCAATACCAGGTGCTATTTACAAGGTTGATTTAGACAATACCCATCCTTTGGCTTTTGGCTTTCCCGATTTTTATTATACCTTAAAGCAGGACGCCAATATTTTTGAATTTATGAAAGATGGCTGGAATGTGGGTGTCCTAAAGAAAGACGCTTATGTAACTGGATTTAGCGGAGTAAAAGTAAAAGCCAAATTGAAAGATGGATTGTTGTTTGGAACAGTTGGCATGGGCTCCGGTTCTGTTGTTTTGTTAGCGGACAATCCCATGTTTAGACAGTTCTGGGAAAATGGCAAGCTGTTATTCTGTAATGCAGTATTCTTAGCTGGACAATAATCATTCATCATCCCTATCTAGTTTTATGCGTATCCCACAATTGCTTTTTTGCCTGCTAATAACAGGGCTATTATTAAAGGGGAATCTGGTTAGTGCACAGGTTTCACCCTCTTATAATTCAGCTGATATTTACATGCAACTGCAAAAGCTCCAGGTCTTAGGATCGGTCTTGTATGTGGCAGCACATCCAGATGACGAGAACAATGGGTTCTTACCTTATCTGGCCAAGGAGAAATTATATCGCACCGCGTATTTGAGTTTGACCCGCGGAGACGGTGGCCAAAACTTGATCGGAAGTGAACAAGGCATAGAGTTGGGTTTGATTAGGACCCAAGAATTGTTGGCGGCCAGAAGACAGGATGGGGCAGAACAATATTTTAGCCGTGCTTTTGAATTTGGCTTTAGCAAGAGTGCAGAAGAGGCGTTACGTATTTGGAACAAAGAAAAGATCTTGGCCGATGCGGTTTGGGTGATCCGTCAATACCAACCAGATGTCATCATTGCCCGCTTTCCGGGCGATGCTAGGGCTGGGCACGGACATCATGCGGCATCCTCTATCATTGCATCAGAAGCATTTATTGCTGCGGCAGATCCCAAGCGTTTTACCGAACAATTGAAATACGGCGTACAGCCTTGGCAAGCCAAGCGTTTACTTTGGAATACCTTCAATTTTGGTGGAGCCAATACCACCAGCAACGATCAATTTAAATTGGATGTTGGTGCATATAACCCATTACTGGGAAAAAGTTATGGAGAGATTGGGGGAGAAGCTAGAAGTATGCACAAAAGCCAAGGAGAGGGTAGGCCAAGACGCCGTGGTGCATCTATTGAATACTTTACCACATTGGGAGGCGAAGCCCCACAGAATAGTTTAATGGATGGGGTAGACATTAGTTGGAATAGAATACAAGGCGGCAAAGCCATTCAAGAGAAAATCAATACCATTATTGCTAATTACCAATTTAATAAACCCGAAGCTTCTGTTCAAGCTTTGGTGGAATTGTATCAAGCAATAAAACTGGTGCCAGGAAAATCTTTGTGGCAGGATAAGAAATTGGCAGAACTGCAAGAACTGATTTTCACTTGTAGTGGTTTATTTTTTGAGGCAACTACCGATGAAGAATACGGCGTCTTGGGTCAAAAAATGAACCTGAATGTATTTGTAAATAAACGCAAAGAATCCAATATACAATGGGAGCAGGTGTGGATGAAAACCAGCGCCAATGAAAGCTTTGACAGTCTATTGGCCAAGCCATTAGCCACTAATCAAAACAATAGTTTTATCAAAAGCATCCAAATTGATCCATCCAAAAAAGTTTCTCAACCCTATTGGTTGGCAAAGCAACAAGACAATATTGGATCCTTTACCGTGGATGATCAAATGTTAATTGGGCAGGATCAATCTGCACCTGCTTATCTGGCTTATTTTAGTTTTACTATTAATGGTTTAAAACTCACAGCTGAAAGACCCGTACAATACAAATATGTAGACCCAGTAAAAGGAGAATTGTACCAACCTTATGTTGTGATTACGCCCATCATTGTTTCTTTAACACCAGACGTGTTATTAAACAATATTCAAATGGATGGCAGACAGGTGGCTAATCCCAAATTGCAATTGCAATACAAAGCCAATTTCACCGGTAAGCAAGTGCCAGTAACCATCCTTATCAAACAAGGCACAGATCCTATTTTTAGTAAGGACAGTACCATGGACTTAGATGCTGGTGCGGTATATACCCAACAAATTCAATTGAACAAGGCTTTTAAGAATAATAAAACACCCGTACTGACAGCAGAATTGGTGCTACAACAAAATGGAAAAAAACAAGTTTATAATTCTTATTTAAGGTCTATTAAATATGACCATATTCCAGCCATTCATTTCTTTTTTCAAAACAATGCACAAGTAATTACCCAAGAAATAAAAGTGTCAGGTAAAAAAGTTGGTTATGTAACAGGAGCAGGAGACAAAGTGCCAGACGCTTTGTTGCAATTGGGTTATGAATTACAGTTTTTGCACGAGCAAGACATTACAGATGAAAAACTCAAAGAATTTGATGCCATAGTTTTGGGCATTCGGGCACATAATGTATTTGAATGGCTGAGCAATAAAAATGACATATTCAATAGGTATGTAGCTCAAGGTGGGAACCTGATTGTTCAATACCTAAAGAGTAATCAAATAGGGCAGAAGCGCATTAAGGTTGGCCCATATCCATTTATGGTAAACGCTGGTTCAAGGGTAACAGAAGAAAACGCCAAAGTGAATTTCTTGTTGCCAGATCATGGAGTTCTCAATTACCCCAATAAGATTGCAGACAAGGATTTTGAAAACTGGGTACAAGAAAGAAGCACTTATCAAGCAGAACAAATAGATACGCATTTTGAATTGCCTATTGGTATGAATGATACCGGAGAAAAACCAGGTAACGGAAGTTTGGCCATTGCCAAATACGGTAAGGGTAATTTTGCTTATGTGAGTTTAGTTTTATTTAGACAATTACCTGCTGGTATTCCAGGTGCTTATAAACTCATGGCTAATTTAATTGCTATGCCAAAAAATCAACCATGAGTCAACAACCCAGAAGAAGAATTGGCGCTGTAACATTAATACTAATAGCTTTGGGTATTGGACTTTTGTTGAAAAATGTAAAACTGGGTCTCATTGTGGGACTAGGTTTAGGATTACTAGCTGGTGGATTAATTAGTAGCAAGAACAACAAATAACATGCAGGAACCAAAACATAAAATTCCCTTGTTTTCCAGCTGGAATAGCTGGTACCTATTTGTATTGGCCGTATTGGGACTATTCATCCTATTCTTCATCTGGTTTACAAATGCTTATTCATGAGTAGTATAGACTGGATTGTATTGGTAGTAACCTTGCTAGGCATCATTGCCTATGGCTTATACAAAAGCCGTACGGCTAAAAACTTAGAAGGCTATTTTTTGAGCAATAGAAGTATGCCATGGTGGTTGGTGCTCTTAAGTATCATGGGTACCCAAGCAAGTGCCATCACTTTTCTCTCTGCGCCAGGACAGGCTTACACAGATGGTATGCGTTTTGTGCAATATTATTTTGGATTACCCATTGCCATGGTGATCATCTGTATCAGTTTTGTACCGCTATTCAATAAATTAAAAGTCTTTACGGCATACGAATTTTTAGAACAAAGATTTGATGTAAAGACAAGGGTGTTTACTTCTTCGCTGTTCTTGATTTCTCGTGGGTTGTCTACAGGAATTAGCATTTACGCCCCTTCCATTATTCTTAGTTCCTTGCTTGGATGGGATATATTTTACACCAATATTGTCATGGGTGGCCTGCTTATTATTTATACAGTGAGTGGTGGTGCAAGAGCGGTAGCATATACCCAACAATTGCAAATGGTCATCATCTTTATAGGCATGTTTTTGGCGGGTTATTTGGTGGTCCATTATTTACCAGCAGGGGTAGGCTTTGCCGATGCGCTAAAAGTAAGCGGGGCCTCTGGAAAACTAAATGTGATCACCACCGGATTTACCGAAAAAGGATTTGACTGGAAAGATAGATACAATTTAATCAGTGGTGTTATTGGAGGATTTTTCTTAGCACTATCTTATTTTGGAACAGACCAAAGCCAAGTTGGGCGCTATTTAACGGCCAAAGACAATACGGAAAGTAAGATTGGTTTGTTGATGAATGGGTTGGTAAAAGTGCCCATGCAATTCTCCATTTTGTTATTGGGCGCTTTATTGTTTACTTTTTATCAGTTTCATAGTGCACCGGTGTTCTTTAATCAGGCAGTAGCAGAGAAAGCCAAGACAACTGTTTATGCAGATACCTTGGGCAAATTGGAAAATAGGTTCATGGAAGAACAGCTACAACAGCAAGCCTATAGCAAAACCTATGTGATCAAGGGCAACGAAGCATTTAAAGACAGTTTAAAATTGGGTTCTGGTAAAATGGCCGCCACTCAGAAAGCCTATAAAGAAGTCTTGAAAAAAGCACTTCCTGCATCAGACACCAATGATACCAATTATATCTTTTTGCGTTTTGTCATAGACTTTTTACCAAAAGGATTAGTGGGGCTTTTAATTGCTATTATTTTCTTAGCTGCATGGGGCTCCATTGCCGCTGCCTTGAATTCATTGGCCTCCTGCACCATGATAGACTTTCATGTAAGATTCAGGGGCGCAGCCTATGATAGAGACAATGCGGAGCAATGTGCCAGTGAATACAGGGTATCAAAATACTATACCCTGGGTTGGGGAATTTTCTGTGTGATTACTGCGGAATTTGCTACCGGAATGGGAAGTTTGATTGAAGTGGTCAATATTTTGGGCTCCTTGTTTTATGGGGTGATACTTGGCATTTTTTTGGTAGCATTTTATTTGAAAAAAGTGAAGTCCAATGCCGTATTTATAGCTGCTATTTTGGGTGAGCTAATAGTGATTGCATTTTTCTTGCTTGACAAATACAATGTTATTGGGTTAGGATTTCTATGGCTCAATGTAGTAGGAGCTTTAGCGGTAGTCATTCTTGCTTGGGTAACCCAACAATTGATGGCTCTTAAAGCAAAATAACCATAATAGGGAAGTATTAATTTGAAAGTAGAAGCTAACAGAAACTTATCTTTCTCTACATTTAGATTGTTGATCAACGTTTATGTGGGTATAAAAAATTTTCTTTCTAAGGAGACTAGCAATTATGAGTAAGATATTTTCAATGGTCCCCTGGGCCAAGGATTCGAATATTTATGAGGTGAATATTCGCCAGTATACAGAGGAAGGTAGTTTTCAAGCATTTGCCAAACACTTACCTAGGCTTAAAGCCATGGGCGTAGAGATTCTTTGGTTAATGCCCATTACACCCATTAGCCAAAAAGAGCGGTTGGGTTCATTAGGGTCCTATTATGCCTGTAGTAGTTATACCAAAATCAATCCAGAATTTGGCAATTTGAATGACTTCAAACAATTGGTAGAGACTGCACACCATTTGGGTTTTAAACTCATTATTGACTGGGTGGCCAATCATACAGGATGGGACCATCACTGGACATTTGAACATCCAGATTGGTATGTCAAAGACGTCAATGGTATGTTTACAGAAGTCAATGGTTGGAAAGACGTAATTGATTTAGATTATAGTCAATCGGCCATGCGGGCAGCCATGATTAAAGCCATGCAATACTGGGTAAGGGAATGTGATATAGATGGATTTAGGTGTGATATGGCTCATTTGGTGCCATTGGATTTTTGGATAGAAGCAAGAAAACTATGCGATACACTAAAACCACTTTTCTGGTTGGCAGAATGTGATGAACCATCCTATCATGCTTCCTTTGACGTTAGTTATGCTTGGAATTGGATGCACGTAACAGAGAAGCACGCCAAGGGAGAAGCTTCTTTAAATCATATACACAATACCCTGCATAGTTATACGCAATATCCTTTTGATGCCACCAAACTATACTTTACCAGCAACCATGATGAGAATAGTTGGAATGGCACAGAGCACGAAAAATATGGTCCTTTAGCAAAAGCATGGTGGGTTTTTGGAGCAACATGGCATGGCTTGCCCTTAATTTATAGTGGACAGGAAATTGCCAATTCCAAACGCCTGCGATTCTTTGACAAAGATGCTATTGACTGGAAGCAATCTTTTGTCATGGAGCCATTTTTTCAATCCTTATTGGCATTGAGAAAAAGCAACAAAGCACTTACACTGGGTGAAATCTTTGTACTGCCAAGTGACCACAGCAATGAACTCATGTGCTACTTGCGTAAATACAAAAACCATACGGTATTGGTCTTGCTCAATTTGTCACAAAAAAATGGCCTAAAAATGAGGGTAGATCACCCTTGGTTAGTAGGTCAGTTTGAGAGCTTGTTTTCAGGTTTACAATATTCATTTAAACCAGGAGAAAGTTTTGAATTGATGGCCGGAGATTTTTTAGTGTACCATAGCGTTGATTAATTAGAAAGCTCATTACACCAACATAAAAAAAGCCGCCCCAATACAATCGGAGCGGCTTTTTTAGGTAAGTATTTCAATTATTCGCTTTTCAAATTCAAAGGATATGCATAAGTGCCATTATATCCTGGATAGATACCTTCTAACCTCACAGAGCCACCTTTAGCTGCAATTAATGCAGTCTTCAAATCATCCATGTTTTTGATTTCTTGTTGGTTTACACTTGTAATGATAAACCCTTCTTGCATCTTGGTATTCTTTAGTAAACCAGTACCTAATTTTTTCACTAACACTCCGCCAGCTATTTCATTAGCAGTAGCAGTTTTCTTGTCTACATTTTCAAGGTCTCCACCCAATTGTTCCATAATGCCACTCACTTTTACCACATCGGTATTACCCGCTTTGTTTTTTAAAGTAAGACTTACGGTATTTTCAGACCCACCTCTTTTGTAAACCAAAGAGATTTTATCACCTGGTTTGTACCTTGCTACTTGCTCTTGTAATTCAGGGCCATTGGTT
>JBEAPC010000153.1:0-12229 GCA_041164585.1 Bacteroidota bacterium | reverse complement strand
AAAAAATAAATTGGAAATTGTTTGAAACGAAAATAAAAAAACTAATAATGCCAATAAAATTGTGTTTACTCCCCGATTTTTGTTGGCTAATAGCAGGATTAATCCTACTATGAATCCTAAGATGCTAGAAATGGCTTGTAAAGTAGCAATAAGGATATACATAAGTTAAAATATAAAATAATTATTGAATATTTGAAAACAATTAAATACTTGAATCCACAAGTGTCAGGTTAAATTAGGTTGATTTTCAATCGAAAATGGTTTTGATCTTTGACATCTTGGTATAAAGGGTTTTCAAAAAGGCTTGGTAAATGCGTTTTGTCAAATAGTGATACGCTCATTATTTGAAGTATTTCTTAAGGTGATTGTTTCAATTTTAATTTTGCTTTGATGATTGAAACTAAAGTATAAGTAATGATGGCAATATAGATTTGAGTTCTTACAGCGTTTTCAGAAACACCCCAAAATGATTTTATTTTTAGGTGTTGCTTAATCCATTTAAAAAACAATTCAATCTTCCATCTGTTTTTATAAAGCAGAGCAATTTCTGTAGAAGGTAAAGTCAAGTTGTTTGAGAGAAAAACAAAAGACCTTTTTTGTTCCGCATCATAAAATTTTACTCTACTAAATACCTTTTCATATTTTTCAATTGAACTTAGTCCCTTCATTTTTACTCTTTGGTCACAAAGAATTCCTTTTGCTTTATCTGGTTTCTCTGCAGATAATCTGACAAATGAGAAATTTACTTTTGCTCTTTTAAATATTGCCCACCAAAAAACATTAAAACAAAGATCAATGGTGGTAGAATCAAATGTATAAATATTACCTGTAATTGATTTATCAAAATCAACATTTGAGACAAACATTTTTTGAGCTCTGCAATCAGTTCATATGTATACAGTTCAAAAATTTGGCAATCTCTTTTCTCATTTGATTCTGCTAGATTCGACCTTTAAATGTTTTTTCCAAAAGCCAAATGATAATGCTTTGTTTTATGAGCATTCAAGCAAACAAGTAAGTCACGAAGACTATCACGGTTACTTAATTGCCCAAACATCATACACATCATCTGGTTCCAACAGGTAAAATGTTTAACCCATTTATCACCTTGGAAAGAGCTTACATATCGATCAAAAATACGTGCAGGTAGAAAAGTGACAATTTGAGAAAAAACATATTTGCCTTGATTCATAAACATACTGATTTACAGTGAGTTATGAAACGACCCATTTCAAATCGTCACCGACCTATTTTCCTATGAAACATATATATATCAAGACTTTCAAAGAACTAATAACTATTTTTACCAGACACTAGTGAAAAAACAGGAACTACTACCACAGAACTGGAAGCCCAATCAAAACAAATAAAATTTTAAGAGGGGTCAAAATCTCGGAATAATATGTTACAAAATTATAATGGTATTTGTGGGTTGCTAATCCCGAATGCCCCTAAATTGTATCTTTGAACCCTTATTCAAGAAAAGCAACAAATATGTCAAGCTTCAGGAATTTTAAAATGGTGAGTTATGTGGTTTATGGCCGGGGTAGCTTTAACCAGTTAGATGAAATTTTGGCGCCCCAACGCAAAGGCGAGGCACCCATGATTTTTTTGGTAGACCATTTTTTTGAAGGCAAACCACTAGCAAGCAGGGTTCCGTTAAGGGGCAAGGACAAGATTATATTTGTAGACGTTACTTATGAGCCCAAGACTACCCAAGTAGATAAATTGGCACAGGGATTAAAAGAAGAATTTGGAACCATTAGTGGCGTCATTGGAATTGGTGGTGGATCTGCCATGGATCTGGCCAAAGCCGTTTCTTTGATGATGACCAACCCCGGTTCTTCTGCAGACTACCAAGGTTGGGACTTGGTTAAATTTCCAGGGGTGTACAAAGCAGGTATTCCAACTTTGAGTGGAACCGGTGCGGAAGTAAGCCGTACTACCGTATTAACAGGACCCGTTAGAAAATTGGGAATGAACTCAGACTTTACCCCTTTTGACCAAATTGTATTAGACCCAGAATTAACCAAAGACGCACCTGCCAACCAACGTTTTTACACGGGGATGGACTGCTATATTCACTGTATTGAAAGTTTGGAAGGCACATTTTTAAATGAGTTTAGCAAAAGCTATGGTGAGAAAGCCTTGCAACTCTGCCAGAAAATTTATGTTGACAAAGACCATTGGGATGAGGAGTCAGACGATCAGCTGATGATGGCTTCTTATGCCGGTGGTATGAGTATTGCCTATTCTCAAGTGGGTGTGGCGCACGCAGTGAGTTATGGTCTAAGTTATTTATTGGGTACCAAACACGGGGTGGGTAACTGTATTGTGATGAATCATTTAGAAGAATACTATCCCGCAGGCGTAAAGGAATTTAAATACATGGTGGACAAGAACCAGATAGAAATTCCACAAGGCATTTGTAAAAACCTAAGCGAGGATGATTTTGAAAAGATGATGAATGTGTCACTAGGCATGAAACCTTTATGGGAAAATGCCCTTGGAAAAGACTGGGAAAAAATCATGACCCGCGAAAAGCTTAGAGCTTTGTACAATAAACTTTAATTAAAGAGCGCCGCCAAAAAATCGGCAAAATGCTCATTCTGTTGATAAAACTGCAACCCATGTTCCCTTTGTTTATAAGGAGATTTGCGTTGCAGTTTTTTTGTGTTCAAACTGTCAATCTTCTTGAACAAGGAAAAATCTACGCCAACGGTCTTGATCTTGGGGTTAATCTCCTTAATAGCGGCCATGGTCTTGGAAACTTCTCCTCGGTCATCTGCGCCCAAAGCAGTAGATCCAAAATAGCTGGCAAACAAACCACCCTTGGTTACCGCATAGTCAAAATGGTTATAGCCAATGACCACACGGGTAATAGTGGGAGCGGTATTTTCCGGAATGGTATAGTCAATATGGTCAAAAACCTTAATGCCCTGAATGGCGGGAGCCAACATGCCAATGCGAATGTCTTTCTGTTTGGGCGTAGCTATATTTTCTGAATGATATTCCCTTTCTAGTTCCTCCTGAAAACGCTCCGGCCATTTACCTGGATTGAACAAAGCATGGGTTGCCACCGATGCTCCCAAACTATGGGTTACAATAGTGAGCCTAGTATTAGTATTGAGTTTGTTCAAGATATTGCGTAGCCCCAGACCCACTTTAGCTGAGTTACTTTGGGCATAACTCCAGATCTTGGTAAAGACAGGATTGTCTCCCAACGCAGTCAGTCCATCCCAATAGACTTCTACAAATACGGGTTTAGAATGTAAGTGTGCCTCTATATTCTTGCGAAGGGAATAGTAAAAAGCATCGGGTGTAGGGTCATTGAATCCATGAATAAAAACCACTAAGTCTCTGGTACTGTTTTGGCTGAGACTCCGCTCCATGTCTCCTATAATATTTTTCCTCACCACGTCTTGCATCCGCAAAAACAAGCGAATGCTGTCTCTGTCATGTAATTTATATTCTTGTCTAATGGCCAAGGCCGATAGGGAATCATACTTGGTCAAAGCCGTTTCAAGGGTGGCATATTCCGGATTGCTATACTTGGTGAGTTTGCGTTTGTGCAAATGTTCCAGATAAAAATAATAGGGATTGATCCGCAGGTCTGGGGGATAAAGTGCACCTTCTCGGTCAAAATACAATTTAATCACCCCGGTCTCATCCTTTCTTGGAATTTGTAATACCTGTCTGGTCTTTACCACGCAAGCGGATAAAAAACAGATGAAGAGTAGAAAGGGTAGGCGCATTGGCAAATCTAGTTTAGGGTATTAACTGGGTTTGAACTTTAAATATAATCCAAAATGGTTTTCTAAATACTGCAGGAAGCCATGAGGGAATTTAATTTCTGTATTTTCGTGTTTCAATCCCATAATATGGCCATACGTATTTTTATCACCGGTGGAACCTTTGACAAGGAATACAATGAACTCAATGGGCAGCTCTATTTTAAAGACACCCATATTCAGGAATTGTTGAAACTGGGTAGGTGCCGGGTAGATGTAGACATTAGGACCCTGATGATGATTGACAGTTTAGAAATGACCCAGGATGACCGTGAGTTAATTTCTCGTCAGTGTCAATCGGCGGAGGAATCTATGATTGTCATTACCCACGGAACAGATACCATGGCCCAGACCGCAACCGTTTTGGCAGCTGAAAACAAGGATAAAACCATTGTACTCACCGGTGCCATGATCCCCTATAAATTTGGTAGTTCAGACGGACTTTTCAATCTGGGAAGCGCTTTGGCCTTTGTACAAGCACTTCCGCATGGGGTCTATGTGGCCATGAATGGCCGATATTTTCATTGGAATAACGTGCGCAAGAACAAACAGACCGGTGGGTTTGAAGAAATCAATAAATAATCCTATCTATAGTATAAAGAGATAATCCTGACTTAAAAAAGCTATCGGCGCAGCCAACATTAGCGTTCCAAGTCCGCGGAGCGATACAAACCCGTATAGTGCAAGACCTTCTTGAACAGCTCTTCTGGCAAAAATGGCTTGACCACAATATCGTCCATGCCCATGGAATGAATCCGTTCTTCCACTTCTTTGGGTAGACTGGCCGTAAGGGCAATAATAGGAATCCGAATCTTTTTGGACCTCAAAATTCCGGTGGCGGTATAACCATCCATCACGGGCATGTGCATGTCCATGAGGATCAACTTGTGTTTTTCTAAGTCTAATTTGTCCAATCCCTCCTGTCCATTTTTGGCTACCTCTACACTGGCTCCCCATCTTTCTAGGAAGGTTTGGGCCACCAAAATATTGACTTCATTGTCTTCTACCAGCAAAATATGGGTGCCTATCAGCGGCTGTGATTCTTCCGATGGGAGCTGTGTAAATAGGGCTTCGTTGGTCTTGGCCGATTTGCACAATGGGAATTTTTGTATAAAAAAGAAGCTAGATCCCTTACCCTCTTCGCTCTCCAATTGTAGTGCTGCCCCCTGCATTTCTAAGAGTTTTTTAGAAATGGCCAGCCCCAGACCCGTTCCCCCAAAACTTCTGGAAGTGGAAGAATCGGCTTGGGTAAAGCGTTCAAAAATGAGTTTTTGTTTGTCTTTGGCTATGCCGATGCCCGTATCGGAGACCTTGATTCTGACAAAAGCGGCATCCTCTTTTTGATCTATCAGCGTCAAAGAGAGGGTAATGGTTCCCTTCTTGGTAAACTTGATGGCATTGTTTACTAGGTTGCTGATAATCTGCGTGGTCCGGGTGGGATCTCCCATGACTTTGAAATTGAGTCTGGGGTCAATATCTAAGAGCACTTTGTTTTGCTGCTCCAAGGTATATTGCTGAAAACTCTGGACAATATTTCTGGCCATATCGGCCAGGTCAATTTCTATCTGCTCAAAAGGAATCTTACCCGCTTCAATCTTATTATAGTCTAAGATATTGTTTACAATGGAAAGTAGGTTATTGGCGGAGAAGACCATGACTTTCAAATACTCTTCCTGATCCTTTCTAGGGCCATCGCGAAGCAAGAGATTACTCAGGCCAATGACCGAGTTGAGCGGGGTCCGAATTTCATGGCTCATGGTAGAGAGAAACTCACTCTTTGCTTGGAGTCCCTGTTCGGCTGCAACCTTGGCCGTCTTGAGTTGGTTGGCAAATCGGTAAGAGAGAATCAGGGATTGAAGAAAGAAAAAACTCACATATCCCAAGAATAGAATCCCTTTTTGGGGGTCTACCAAACCAAAATATTCCAAGTCAATCAGAACAATCATAACCATGCCCACTGCCGTACTACACAAGGCATAAATGGATCCAGGTAATTTATTTCTAGCCGCTCTAAAGTAGACATAGTATAAATAAAATAGAAAAAGGAACATGGATATTAGAAAATAACTAATAAATCGGGTAAAAATCACCGATGGTAAAGCCAAAGTGGTCAAAATATACAAACTACTCCAACCCACAGTCAACCACATAATATGCTTGTGAAAGTACTTTGGATAGAGCTGCCAGGTATAGAGGGCAAAGAAACCTACGGCCAAAAACAGACTTATATATTCCAAGTGAAGGGTAATAGTCCAAGGTAGATCTGGGAAAATAGTATGCAGCTCATACAAGCCGGTACCAATAACCCTATAACTATACGAGATACAGAACAAGGAGAAATAGAGAATCACTTTGTCATGTCTTCCAAAAAGAAAGAGCCCAAAGAAAAATAGACCGCCCATAAACAAACAGCCAGTCAACAAAAGGTCGTAAGCGGCTTCTTTATTGTCTTGTATAATTAGGGTGTCTCGGTTGCCAATCTGGATGTCTTTATAGGGTCCGCCCTTGCTATGTTGAAAATTGGCTACCTGCAAAATCAGGTCTAAACTATCTCCCTTAATGTCAAGAGCTACCGTACTCGGAATCCATTTGGCAGTTGTGGTTTCCCTTGTAGTATCGGGATGTCCGTTATTGGCTAGTGGTTTTCCATTGGCAAATAACTGAAATGAAGTGTAGGTATCTGGAATATTAAGGGCCAGGTTTTTGGGACCATGCGGCAGGAGTATTAAGACACGGTAAGACGCATAGCCCTGAGCGGGAAGCGCTTGGTTATTTAAATAGGTATTGTTCCAGAGTTTTGGAAAATCAATATAGGCAGCATTTCCAGTTTGACTTTGAGGCGTCAATAACTGATTCCAATAGAATTCCCATTCTCCATGGAGCTTAATGGTTTGTTGGCTAAGGTCTACATTTCTTAGGTCAATGACCCCCTGTTTGGCCAGAGGATCTGCTCCATTATAAGCCAAGCTTTGTCCTGAGAAGCACAAAGCCAAGAACAGCAACAAGACCAACTGCCTATATAGCTTGAACATGGAACGCATAAATTCTATTGGATTGATGTTAGGGAATAATCAATCAGGGGCTTAATAAATTTAGGTAAGTTTTGCGTAATGCAGTCATTATCCTTGGGTTAAGTGCAAAAAAAAGCCATCCGTTGGGATGGCCTTATTGGGAAAGGGTTAGTAGTAAGTTCTATTTTTTGGTTTCTAGCAGTTTGAAGAACTGATCCAACTGAGGCAGGATAACAATTCTAGTTCTGCGGTTGGCAGCCCTACCTTCTACTGTAGCGTTATCGGCCAAGGGCAGGTATTGACCCCTACCAGCAGCAGTCATGCGCTTAGGATCAAGTCCATAAGTGGTTTGCAAAATGCGAACAACCGTAGTAGCACGTTTTACACTTAAGTCCCAGTTATCAGAAATTCCAGAACTCTTAATGGCCAGAGAATCGGTATGACCTTCTACCATGAATTCAATCTCAGGTTGAGCGTTGAGCACTTTCGCAACTTTGCCCAAGACTTCTTTGGCCCTGTCAGTTACATCATAAGAACCGCTCTTGAACAAGAGTTTGTCAGAAATGTCTACATATACCACGCCTTTGTCAACCTTAATATTAATGTCTTTATCATCTAGGTTGCCAATAGCACCTTTCAGGTTCATTACCAAAGCCATGTTCAAAGAGTCTTTGCGGGCAATGGATCCTTGTAAGTCCTTGATATAAATATCTTTAGAACCAATATTTTCCAAAGACTTCTTAATGCTTTCTGCCTGAGAACCGGTAACCACAGAAAGGTCTTTCAATTGGTTTAGCACCGTATTGTTGTTCTGTTTCAGGTAATCAATCTGATTTTTCAGGTCTGAATTTGCTGATTCTAAAGCTGATTTCTGGGTATTTAGAGAAGCAATCTTGCTCTTATAATCGGTTTGATCGTCTTGGCAAGCTTTGTATTTCTCTTTCAATTCTGCATACGCACCATTCAATTCGCCGAATTTGGCCTCGGCTTGTCTCATTTTTTTCTGGCTCACGCAAGAAAACAGGAATAGCGATGCCACTCCTAATACTAGATAATTTCTCGTTTTCATAACTTGGTTTTTACCTTAATTCCCAATGAAAACGAATCTGGATGGCTAAAATTGTGTGTTCGGGTAGTTTTTGGTTTTAATTGACCAAATTATGATAGTATCAATACGGGTTCTGGTTGAGCCTGCCAGTTTTCATAGTTTTCTTGGTATTGCTGGTCAACCGATTTGCGTTTGATTTTAAGCGTGGGCGTCAAAATCCCGTTCTCAATGGTCCACTCTTCTTTGAGCAGGATCATTTTGCTCAATTTCTCATGAGGCTCTAAATGTTCATTTACTTTTTTCAGGTGTTCGCTTAGTGAAAGGCTCAGATTAGAAGCGTTTTCTGCTCGGCCTTGCGGCGATAGAATACAAATGACCAACGCCGAAGGCATAGCATGCCCCACTACACAGGCCTGATCAATCAAACTGTTTTCCAAGATTTTGCTTTCAATGGGGGCCGGACTCACGTATTTACCCTTACTGGTTTTGAACTGGTCCTTGGTGCGGCCAATAATGGTTAGATAACCTTGGGCATCAATTGAACCCTGGTCACCAGTGCGCAGATAACCGTCAATAAAAGATTCAACACTAAGCTGTGGTTCCTTATAATATCCCACCATGGAAGCCTTGCTCTTTACTTGAACTTCTTGGTCGGCACCCAGTCTCACCTCTACTCCTGGGTAGGATGTGCCCACGGTACCAAACTTGGTTTGGCCTTTTTTATTAGCATGGGAAAGGGCCATATTCTCCGTCATCCCATAAGCTTCCATGATTTCAATGTCCAGTTTTTTAAACCATTCTAAGAGCAAAGGGTTAATTGGGGACGCACCCGTAAAAATGAAATTTGCCCTAGAAAAACCCAGTTTTTTGCGTAAAACTCGCTTAAAAAGGGTAGAAATGACCGGAATTCGCAGAATTCGGTCCAATTTGGCCTGGGGCATTTTCTTCAAAATTTCCTCTCGCATTTTCTCCCAGATTCTGGGAACCGCCAGAAAAACCGTAGGTCTGGTATGTTGCAGGTTCTTGGTAAAACTATCCATGGATTCCACAAAATACATGCTGCTTCCCGTGAAAATGGTACCACATTCCACCAGCATTTTCTCCGCCACATGGCAAAGTGGAAGGTAAGAGAAGAAGATTTCTTTTCTAAGCGTTGGGTTGGATTGCAAAAAAGCATCCACCGCAAAACTCATGGATTCAAATTTATGAACCACCCCCTTGGGCATTCCCGTGGTTCCTGAGGTATAGATAATACAAGCAAGATCTTCCTTACTAATCAAGGGTTTACCCTGTAAGGGTTCCTGTTTACTAGTTAGTTCTGTCCAAACTTCTGTGCCTGCAATGGGATAAAACGGAAAACTGATTTGGGGCATTCCATCAGGAACAGCCTGTTGCAATAAGCTGGGATTATCTAGCTTGCCTATAAAAATGAGTTGGCTATCACTATGGATTAGAATCTGGTTCAAACTCTGAGGCGTAGAATTAGGGTAAAGTGGAACCGGCACACAGCCGGCCATCAAAATGGCCAAATCTGCCATTACCCAAAAAGCGCAGTTTTTACTCAAAATTGCTACTTTATCACCCTTTTTTAGCCCTTTTTGCTCCAAAATAGCCGCCATTTTCCTAATTTCTGCCCCTGCGCTTTTCCAGGTAAATTCCTGATAAACGCCATTTACGGGTTCTGATAGAAAGAGGGAATCTGGTTTTTCTACTTCGTATTTGCAAAAACAATCAATAATGGATGGAGGGTTGTGGCTGAATTGCATGTATTTTTTTGAGGGGGTGATTGGCTATATAGCGTTATGGTTGTTTTCTGAATGTGCTGTTATAGAATCCTGGTTCAAAAGGTGGTCTAATCCCAGTTCTGGAATTTTTCCCTTGATTGGAGCAAAGAATTGAATGATCTTTTTAAAATCTGCTTCTTCGTCTTCACCAGCAAAAAAGGGTGGAGCAATACTAATCTCCTTTTTAGAAAAATCAAAGCCAATCATGATAATGGGCACGCCAGCTTTTTTGGCAATATGATAAAACCCAGTGCGGAGCCGGTCCACTTTTTTGCGGGTACCTTCTGGTGAAAGAGCTAGGATAAATTGGTCATGGGTTTGAAAAAGGCTTACTACCTGATCCACCATTTTCTCCTTATTGAATCGGTTTACCGGAAATCCCCCAGTGGCCCTAAACAGAAAACCAAAAGGGCCTTTAAAGAGTTCTTCCTTTCCTAAATAGTGGGTGTGTTTTAAATTCAGATAGGACCTTGCTGCCAAGCCTAATGGAAAATCCCAGGCACTGGTATGTGGGGCCACAATGAGCACGGCTTTGTTAATCCCCTTGGGATAGGCATCGCGCACGCGCCAGCCACTCAACCTAAAAGCGGTTTTCCAGAACCATCCCATGGTGCAATCGTTTTTTCTGACAAACAAGTTAAGGCAAACTACCTGAAAAATGCATAAAAAAGGGCTATTTTATATGATTTTATCCCCATTTTATGGCATTTTATCTCTTTTATGGGCTAAATCCTGAATTTATAAGGATCAATATGCGGACAAATAATTGATAAAATATTGTTTTTAAAATAGCAATTTTCTAATTTATATTCCGTTATTTACTATTAAAAACAGACCATGGCTAACTTTAGGGGCTTTATAGGATCAGAATTACTGGCCATTAACCAGCACTTGTCTTCGGTAAAAAATATGATTCCTGCCAAGGTAAAACTGAGCAATTTAGAGCGCAGAAGTATGTTCAAACTGCACTTGAAGCGCAAGGATTTTGTAAAAGCAGCCCTATTGCATATGCGCAAAAGTCCCAGTACGGTGCCTAGTTATGTAGACGTGACCGAGTGTAATAACCAGATGCAATTGTTTGAACAGTACACAGAATTATTGGGAGAAGTAGACCAACTCAAGAAACAATTGGAAGACGCAAGACTTCTTTTGGGTAATGATATTATGAAGCAAACTCGTTCTTATTTTCAGCATACCAAGAACGGAGCATCTGCGGGTCAACCCCAATTTGATCAGATTTACCAATCACTCAAACCTTATTATGCGGTTGGCAGGAACAGTAAAAAACAAAGAGCAGCTGTTGAAGCATCCTGATAAACTTGCCAGCAGCAATTCAAAAATCTTGGCCACCTTTCATCCCTATTTGGGAATGAGATGAAATAATTCTCCCATATTTGTTTAATTAATTCTATCAATGCCCAACCCTAACAATAAGAAACAACCCTTGCGTTTAGACAAGGTGAACCGAAAAACCCTCTATTGGATTTTTCAAGCCTCCGGTTGGTTGGCCATGTTGTTCTATGAATTGATCAATTATATAGGCTTGGGTTTTTTCACCATCCCTGATTTTCTATCGCTTTCTGGTCTTACGGTCATTGCCATGCTCTACACCCATTTGTACCGATATATTATTAACCAGAGCAATTTTTTCAAGCACACTTACCTGATGCAGTTTTTCTGGATGCTGGTTTCTTGGGTTAGTTTGTCTTTGATTATTCCACTAACCGGAACCTTTTTGTTCTACCTGATTGACCATAGTTCTAGGATAGCATTTTGGAACCTGAACTTTTTCATGAACGTGATTAACTGGAGTCGCTACCTAGCGGTTTGGTTATTGATGTACCATATTTCAAAATTTTTATACCATAAGGCCAAGGCCGATGTAAAACAATTACATACCGCTTTGGAGCTTCAAACCGCCCAACTAGAAATTCTGCGTTTACAGCTGAACCCCCATTTTCTATTCAATGCCTTAAATAGTATCCGCTCCCTGATCATCACCGATGGGGATCAGGCCCGCACAGCCACCACCCTCTTATCTCAATTGTTGCGTCATACCCTGAACTATGAAAAGCAAAGATTTATCAGCGTGCAGCAAGAAGCTGATATAGTGAGGGACTATTTGGCTTTAGAGAAAATCCGATTTGAAGAGCGTTTGGAATTCAAAGTAGAGGTTGATCCCGATGCCCTAGAAATTACAGTGCCCCCCAGTATCTTGCTAACTTTGGCAGAAAATGCCATCAAACACGGCATAAGTAAACTGGTTAAGGGTGGGCATGTACAGGTAGAAGTAAAGAAAATAGGTGAGGAACTCTTCATTACCGTCATCAATACTGGTCAGATTCAAGCCCAAGAAGACAAGGGAAGACAGGGTATTGGTATAGTCAATCTGAACAAACGCTTCCGACTGTTCTATGAAAATGCACCGGTTTTGAATTTGACCAATCTGAACCAAAACCAGGTGGCAGCCACCGTGCAACTACCCATATCAGGTCAAGAATAAGAAAAAACGTTTCTTTGCAGCAAATCCAACAGCATGGCCAATAGCCAAAACAAACTGATTATCATTACCGCTCCATCTGGAGCTGGTAAGAC
>JBEAPC010000152.1:0-9839 GCA_041164585.1 Bacteroidota bacterium | reverse complement strand
CCAAGGTATTGAAGAGGTCAGTGGCATTCAAGTATAGCTCACCCTTGCCTTTTTGAATTTGTTTCTTGACTCCCAAATCAATGGAAAATCTTGATGCTATCTTTCCTTGTGGAATAATATCAGGAGCCAACCAGATGGCGGTAAATTGTAGATCTGTTTTTCCAGCTAACTTAAAAAAAGCATTTGCTTTTAGATTTCCTGATGTAATAGATGCTTCTTCCATGGAATAAGTAGTGGGTACCGGATATTGATTGTTTATAGTAAATGCACCAATGATATTGCGGTATAGTGCGCCACTCAAATTGGCGGTAAATGATTTTGTAAACTCCTGTTGCATAAATGCTTCAATACCTGTAGCGCTACTTTTATCTGCGTTCTGAAAAATATTATAGATTAAGGTACTACCTGGAACAATAGTAGCGATTCTTGTAATTGTTGCATCAACCATATTGTGGTAAACAGAAGTAGTTAAACTTCCTTTTGGCCAACCTAGTTTGTACCCAATTTCAAATCTGTTGCTAAATTGGGGTCGCAATGTTGGGTTCCCAACTTTTAGTAATTCAGGTTCATCATACTTTGGAAAAATCCGAATATCAACTTCATTGGGACGGTCTACCCTTCGGTTGAAAAATGCTGTCAATTTGTTACGGCTGTTGAGTTTATAACCTAAACGAATATTTGGAAATGGTTGCGCATAATTATATCCATCTGAAGAATATGTAGGATGATTAGGATTGACTTCATAATCCAATTTAACGTATTCCATACGCAGGCCTGCTTCCAATTCTATGCTGTTGTTTTCAAAAACATAATTCCCTTATAGAGCCGGAATGGTTTCTTTATAATTAGCCCATCCTCCAGCATTGCTGTCAATTGGAGAGTTCAATCCTGGATAAAACTGCATGTTGGTTGGGATTGATCTATATCTAAATTTCATGCCTGTTTCAATCCTGCCGTGTTTTAAAGGTCTTACATAGTCTATATTTAGATCGGAAACATGTTCGTCTGATAACAACTTGAATGCATCTTTACCCGTATAAGAAGGCATGATATTGGTAAAAAAATATTGCTCATCTTCTCGGTGAAAAGTATAGTTGAATCCGGCAGTTAATAAGTGCCCCGGTTGTTTGAATTTATGCTGGAAACTAGCCGATGCTATTGCTGTATACTTAACTTCATCTTCCAAAAACTGCCAAAGACGCAAGCGTTGGGAAAAGTCTTTGTTGAAATAAGGTACATCTCCATCATCCAGAATTTTCTCACGGTTAAAATAGCCAGATACTGTTAAGCTATTAGATGCATCTGGTGTCCAGTCAATTCCGGTTTTAACTGTACTAAAAGTTGTTGTACGGTTTCGCTTAACTTGTTGATTGATCACTGTTCCATCTGCATAGGTTCTGTCAGAAAATTCATTTCGGTTTAGGGTCTGGGTATATAACCAATCAGCTTGTAAAAAGGTATTGAGCTTGTTCTTACGGTAGTTTAAACTAAGTGAGGGATTGAGTTTTGGTGTAGCACTATATTGTGGCCTGATGGTTGGAAAGTTTGATTGCCTTTCCCAAAGAGCGCCAAGCCCTCCCATCATTCCAATCTTTCCATTAAAACCTTCTTGTTTGTTTTTCTTGTAGATGATGTTGATAATTCCGGCATTACCATTTGCATCGTATCTAACGGAAGGATTGTTTATAATTTCAATGCGTTCAATAGCTGAAGCGGGCAAATTATCAAGTCCAGTTTGTCCGTTAAAACCCGAAATGGCACTTTGTTTTCCATCTATTAGAATAGCAACCTTGTCATTGCCTCTAAGTTGCACTTTGCCGTCGTGAACGGTTACTCCCGGAAGGTTTTGCATGGCTTGCAATACAGATCCACCGGCCTGAGAGATATTATTACCAACCGTGAAGACTTTTTTATCCATCTTATCATTTACCCCATCCTTCTGTATAGAAGCACTAACTGTTACATCACTAAGTTGTTTTACGTCTTCAGTCAGTTCTATATTTCCAAGGTCAAGATAAGCGCTAAGTGTGCCAACAATTATTTCTTGCTGATGCTTTATATAACCTGCCAACACGGCTTCTATTAGGTAAGTGCCGCTTTTGATTCCGCTAAGCGTAAACCTACCCTCTTGATTTGTAATGGTACCGCCTACAAAACTGCTGTCTTTTTTAATTTTGATCACGATGCTTACATAAGCCAAAGGGTTTTTACTTTTACCATCCCTTGTTAACCCAGATATAGATACTCCAGACTGGGCTAAGGCAAAAACCGGAATCAAAAAAATGACAAGAAATAGGATGATTTGATTTTTGCTATTCATAATTCGTAATAAAAAATTGCTTCATTTGCCCCTTTCTAAACAAGATAAACAAACTGTTTTGTATTATTTAAGTTGCATACTATCTTTAAAATATGAGATTCCTAGTCATCCTGTTTTTGATGCTTTCCGTGAGTGGATTAAAAGCTCAATTACCTGAAGTAACTACAACTTATAATCAATCCAATACGGATCTCATCAATGGTATTGAAAATGAAGGTTGGTTTCTTACAAATAATGGTGAATATAAGTGCCGCTTCAGGAATACGCTAACAGGTGTGAACCACGCATTTGTCAATTTAACAGCGTTGATGATCAAGTACAACGGGAAAGTCAGCAATTTTGATTATTCCAATCTTCAAAAATTGCCTAGAAAGCTAGATGAAACATTGGACTTTGATGAATTAGTTAAAGTAACTCACAATAGGGATAAAGATTTCTATATCAGTAGACGGTTCAGAATGCTTACAGGACCATTTAGAGAGATTGAAATAAATAATATTGAGGGAAGAGAAATCCCGTTTTGGACTATTCGCGCAATAAGAGCAAAATAGTTGTGAATTACATCAAATCTACCCACTTCTCCTGTCTTCCCTGGTTACTTTTATTTTTTAATTTTTATTTAATTTCTGTATTTTAGTCATCCCACTTTAAAAGACCCTTATGTACAGGATTTTTTCTATGATAGCATTGCTGCTATTTTCTACCATTCAATTAACTGCACAAGAAGCAACCTGGAATGGATATAAGATTAGTTATATTGGAAAAACATCTATTAGTAAAAAATGGATGGCAATCAGAATGCCAAATTAAGTATTCAAAACCTAAGTAATTTAGCTGCTGCCCCTTTGTATTTTGATTTATACATTGAAGGATTTACCGCACCAAGTCTAGAAAGAAATCTTCACGGTGAATTTGGATGGGCCACTTTCCCTAATGGGGGAGCATTACAAGTACCAGTTGGACAACAAGGTTTTTCACAATGCTGGACCCAAGGAGCATATGAGAATAGAATGGGAAATATTCCTCCTACAAGTGGTAATTCCAAGACCTATAAAGTGCATTTTTTATTTTCTGAAAATCAAGGGGCATTGCAAGGACCTTATCCAAAAAATGCTGCAACCGTATTTGATTTACCCGTTAATATCAGTTTTGTAAATGATGATACATTGCAATTATATCGTTCGGGTAGCAAATCGCTTAGATTGATAGTCAATCCAAAAACGGCAGGAGATTTTAATCTGGAATTATTCACTGAATCTGGTGGTCCCCAACAAAATAATATTTTTCAAAATACCATTGCACAGGCAGGAAATGGCAGCAATACACCTTACATTTTTGACTTTAAATTGGCTTTAAGAAATGACTGGTATGTAAAAATTAGAAAAGGGGGTAAAAAATCAGAGTACTTTAAACTGGATACAGCACAATCTACCAATACTATTAGTTTAGCTGAAGAAACTATTGAAACATCTCCTTATACCATCCGTTTATTAAAATCCATAAAATCGCCAACTGGTTTTTGGCGTGGAGCAGTATCAGAAACTACCCGAACTTTTGTTTGTATTCCTGGTCAAGAAAATAGGGCCGGCACCTCATCGCTTATAACAGCTAGCAAATTGTATAAAATTGATTTTGATGGTAATATTCTTTGGACAAAAGATATTGGTTGGGAAGCTTGGGGAGGAGATATGACTGCAGATGGAAAATTGGTTGCAGTGGCTAGTAATGGAGCAACCATTCCTACTGCTTTAAATGGCAATAGAGGTGGTGATTTTATTGCTATTTTAAATGGCACTGATGGTAGTATTTATGATACAATTGTCAGTGGAATTCAAAGTAGAAATGTAAAATTTTCTTCTAATGGAAAATTTCTTGCAATTGGAGATCAGTCTGGAACTTTTCATGTATACGATAATGCACAGAAAAAAATAATTCTTTCTAAAGTGGGGCTTAGTTCTTATGGACAAAACAGAGAACTGGCTTGGTTAGATAATAACAATGCCATTGTGATAAGTACCGGCGATGGATATCTTAGAAGATTTAATCTGAGTGCCGATAAAAAAACTGCCAGTTTGGTATGGACCGCTTATACAGGTGGATGGGCATTTATTAATGGATTGACCATTACAAAAGATGGATTATATATTGGTACGGGAACCAAGTCTAAGGATCAAACAATTGTTAATGCTGCAACAGGTCAGGTTGTCTGGTCAAAATACACAGGTTTATTTGATGTTGCTTTTACGCCTAATGCAGATAGAATGGCCACATTTGGGGGCTATATTTTTAGAAGAGACAATGGTAATTTATTGGGTCATACAGGAAGAGCAGGTGTTGCAAGCTTTTCACCTGATGGAAAGTACTTAATGCAAGCAGATAGAGTACAAGTTACCAATGGCAGCTTTGGAGATAATGCAGTGACTATTATGAATAATATTGGGGATAGAGTTGCAGATGCAGAAGGAAAATCAAATTTTTATGATAGTCTTGATCTAACAACCACTGGAGGAGAGCAGGTACAATGGGCATATTGGTCTGAAGATGGGAAACGTATAATTGTATTAAGCCGTGACATGGATTTAAAAGAAGAAGTAGGGATTAGTATATTTAGAGTAGAAACCTGCAATATTACTGCTCCAACTGTTACCAATCTAACGGTTGGTCAAGGATCAACCGCCAGCCCTTTAAGCGCGGTTGCTACTAGTGGAAATTCATTGCTATGGTATGGCACTAATCTAACTGGTGGAACGGCAGTTTCTACAGCGCCAACAGTATCTACTACAACAGCAGGACAAACTATTTATTATGTAAGCCAGTTCAATGCAACATCAGGTTGTGAAAGTAAAAGGTCTGCTCTTACTGTTACGGTTAATCCCACTCCCACAAAACCAACTATTTCTCAATCTGGTTCAGACCTTGTTAGTAGTGCAGCTACCGGAAATGTATGGCATAAAGAATCTGTTGAAATTGTTGGAGCAGTTGATAAAACCTATAGACCAACATCTAGTGGAAATTATACAGTTCAAGTACGGTTGAATGGTTGTAATAGCCCTATGAGTGATAATTTTAATTATGTAGTTACAAGTATTGTTAATACATCTGTTGAAACTAGTATTTACAAATTATATCCTAATACAGTTAAAGACAGAGTATTTCTTGATGCAGGTAATATTGCGCATAAAATCAATTACCAACTATTTGATGCCAAGGGTAGTGTTTTGTTAAGTAATTCATTTACTAAGTCTACCCTAATTGATTTAAGTAGGTTTAGTGCCGGGGCCTATACCATCCTAATCACCAATACCAAAACATTAAAGCAAGAGAGCAGACAGCTGATTAAGCATTGATGTTGATACGTCTAAACTCTTAGGGTTAATATAAATTAGTAGCGTTTTTTTAAACCTAATCCCTCATCCCTTCTCCTTTCTTCCCAAACTTTCTTGGGTAGTAAGAGAAAGTGAGCATAAAGTACTGCTGTAGACCATTGGTGATATTGGTAGATGTGCCGTAAGAACTGACTGAGTTAGTAATGTTCTGGTATTGCTTGAGTATATCCATGGCTGCCAATTTTAATTCTCCCTGTTGCTTCATGAATCGGTAGGTAGCAAATGCATTCCAAAGTACGGTGGGTTTGGCTAGGCTTGAGTTGTTAATGTGATCCAAGGTAGTTCCAATACTGAAATCTTTTGGATAATTAAGGTTGATGCTAATATTGGTGGTATTACTACTATTGGTAAAATTATTGAGTTGACTTACGGTTTGACTTACTTGGTTAAACTCCAGTCTTTCTGCAATACTGGCTACCAACATGGTTGCTAAAGAAAACTGCAAAGTAATTTGATTTGATAGCCTAGAACTTTTACTAATATTATAGATACCATCAATGTAATTTGGTTGGTTGCCTAAATTATAGGACCCATTATACATCAGTTGTAACGTGTTTTTCTTCATCCGCTTAGAAATATTCACATTGTAATTTAGATTCAAGTTTTTGCCTTGGTCTGCATTAATATAATAAGTAATCCTTTTTCCGGAAAGGGCATTGATCACGCTATCTGTAACAGGGTTCTGTGATAAATTATAGTTTGCACCAAAAAAAGCATTGAAGCCATAGGGCGATTTCTGATTCTGGGTATTATAATTTCCATTCAAGTTAAGGTTATGGATCACGGTATTTTTAAGGTTTGGATTACCTACAGTGATATTGTAAGCATTAATATCATCTACAATAGTGAATAATGCGTCTATGGAGGGATATTCAAAATTCTTATTGTAATTCATGGAAATATTATAATTGTTTTTCTGGCTATTAAAACTATTATAGTTGATACTGGCTTCATACCTGAAAAATTGCATTTGCCTGTTTAGGTTGCGCCAGACTATAGAGGATTGATTGTTTTCCCATCTAAAGTCTTCCATGATTTTTGCTTGAATATTCAAATTTTTATAAACAGATAACCTGTTTTTATTAAAGGATTTTGCTAATGACAAACCAGGTATATAACCCATTGTCTTTCTGTTATTATCATTGGTCAGGTTATTATTGATAATAAAGTTTTTAGAAGCACTGTCATAATCACTCACTCTTGAATTACTATTGGATTGGTTAATATTAAAAACTTGGTCTAATCTTAGGTCAATACCGCCCAAATTGTATCTTCCAAACAATAGTCTGCGCAATCCCCTATAAATCAGATTAGCCCTAACTCCATAATTCTTATTGTCATTCAGGTATAGACGGTTATAAGAAGTATCCCTATTGTTTACCGTAAAAGACTTAAAAACACTTACTACATTTCTTTCTGAATTGGACGCTGAATTTTGCAGATTAGTATTAAAACTGAAGTTTGTCAAAGGCTGATCATTGTCAGCTTTAGAATAACTCAGGTTCAAATTTTGGTTGTTGGATTGACTAGTTTGCCTGCTAGAAACATCATTGGTACTTTGAATGACCCCCTTGGAATCAGTGGTTTCCGTGAAGTTAGTTGACAGTCCTTTTCTATCATTGATACTAGCAGAACCACTAAGGTTGAAGTTATCGTTATAAGAATTGTTTTTTACATAATTGAATCCAATATTATGATTGTTGGTGTTACTGGCTTGCTGCCCCTCTTCTTTGATCAGTTGTTCCGCACCCGCCACAATTCTGTTCTGGATGCGTTGGTTGGTTACCCAGCTATCGCCGCCGCTCATAGTATAGTTGGCAGTTAAGCGGTTATTTTGTCTGCTATTGTTTTCTTCTTTAAAATTTTGCGTAAGCGATATGCCTACCGAATGGTTCTTATTAATACCACTTACTCCAAACCTACCCGTTCTAAATAGATTGGGATTGTTGGTTCTATAGGTATTGTTCTGCATCATCTCATCTAGGTTGGCAATATTTTTATTGATATTATTGTATCCACCACCAACACTTAAGCTGAATTTTTTATCATAGGTCTGAAGGGCCAAATCTGTTTCAAAACGGTCATCAGTACCCAATCCAGCACCTCCTTTTCCAAAATAGCCTTTCTTGGCAGTCTCCTTTAATTTGATATTCATAGACAAGATAGAATCGGTTTGCTGACGGCTCTGGTTTCCAATATTTTCCCTGTCATATTCTTGGTATAATTGAATTTTGTCAATGGCAGATTTGGAAAGGTTTTGTGTGGCAATTCTAGGATCTGTTGATCCTGCAAAGGGTTTGCCATCTACAAAAACGTTTTGCACTTTTCTACCAGATACGGTTATACTTCCATCGGCCCAGACCGTCATACCAGGAACTTGGTTTAATAATTCTTCCACCACCTGGTGGTCTTTTAATTTGAATGCAGCAGGGTTAATTTCTAAGGTATCGCCATTCATGCGCACAGGTATCACGCTTTTGACTACTACAGAACTGCTGTCTTTGGCATTGTAAGAAAGATAGATATTCAAGCTGTCTTTTCCAGTTACCAGATAAGGAGCATTATAAGTATTGTATCCTACGTAGCTGATATTGAGTAACAGTTTTGTTTTGAGTGATAGTTTCTCAAATGAAACGGCTCCATTTTTATCGGATAATTGATAACTGAGTAAACTTGAATCGGGCCTAAATAGACTTACCGTAGCCATTTCAAGCACTGTTTTACTGGTAGAATCATAGACCACCAGTTGTAGTTTTCCTGTCTGGCCAAAAGCCACCACAACAGAACCAAGTATGATCAAGAACAGAATAATTTTTTTCATGTTAATCTTTGAGCTTGAATGCAACTACTAGTAAACCATTTTTATCTGATAGTTTATTTGCATCTGCCACTAATGCTGCAGGAACTTCCACTTCTGGATGTTGTTTTAAAAAGGAACCAATCAGATCTGCTTTCAATAACTTATAAAATCTTTGTCCCGATCTTACTATATTATATGGGGTTAACAAAGACAGATTATATTGTTTGGCGTCTCCCTTAATTTTATTGGCATTATAAGCAGTATGCGTTTGCTTGTCATATACAAACACTTCAAAGTGTGAAAAAAAACTGATGGTTAGATAAATCAGTTTAGGCGTTTCATAAAAATCTCGAATTTGATGAAATAACCAACCATTGTTCCTTTTAAAATTTTCCCTATCTGCCTTGCTCTCTGGCCCAATGCTGTAAAAATTGGGTGGAAGGCTATTTTCTAACGGCATCACCAATTGGTATACCGGCGTTAAAACACCTTTTACGGATTGATAAATGGTATCACAGAAGGGTCTCAACAAATAAGAAAGATCTGGTTTCTCAGTAAAGGCAATACCAGTAGCTTCTTCACTAAACAAAAACTTGGGTTCGTTGATACGGTTATAGGGGAAATAGTTTTTGATTAATTGCCCATGTTCATAAACACTCAATTCATATCCTATGCTGTCTTTGTATAAGGGACTAGTATTAATTTTTGTTTGAACATACAGGTCAGCATAAAAAGGATAAGCACTAATTAGGTCATATTTGGTAGGCTTTGCTTTTTTAATAGTAAAGGTTGTATCATGTAAACTGATTATATATTTTTTGAAATACTTGAGGTTATGCTCATTGCTCCAATCTAATTGAATCTTCACCCTGTCTTTAGCAGTAAGTGTATAATTACTATTATTGCCAAAGAAGACAATCTCATTGGTTTTTGAATTATAGCTAGGGTATAAGTTTTTGACCTCAGATTTATAATTGATTTGTTTTAGAAAAGCGCCTGATTTGCTATAGATGTATAAATAACCGGCCGCATTATCCGTGATTAAAAAATATTTTTCCGTTGATCTAACGTTGGCGTATTCATTAAAAACAATCCCTTCAATTGAAGCCAATGGCAAAAACTGAATACTGTCTACATAACTGCTTTGTTTTTGAATGGTGGGGTTCTTAGGATTCAAATAGATTTTTTCTATTGGTTGCGCATGAATCTCAGTTGCCCCAAAAAAAGCGGCTAATAAAAATAAAACCAAGAATGAGCCGTTTTTAAAAAAGCTACAGCACAAAAAAGGACTAATAGAACGATATTGCAATTTCTATTGATTTGTTTGATTAAC
>JBEAPC010000151.1:0-4960 GCA_041164585.1 Bacteroidota bacterium | reverse complement strand
TTTGAGAAACCCATGCAAATTGGAGACGTGATTGAAATTGACAAACAAACAGGAACAGTTAAAGAGATTGGTATTAGGAGTAGTAAGATTACCACTTATGACGGTGCAGATATTGTTGTCCCTAATGGTGAATTTATTTCAAAACAATTGATTAACTGGACCCTAACCAATAGTTATAGAAGAATTGAATTAATTGTTGGGGTAGCCTATGATTCTGAATTGAGCAAAGTGCAGGAATTGATATCAGAAGTCATTCATCATCACAAAGAAGTCATGCGTTTTCCCGCACCAGCGGTATTGGTTCATGAGTTTGCTGATAATTCCGTGAATTTTAGGGTATTGTTTTGGACTTCAGATTTTGATACTTGGACTGGGTTAAAGAGCAGCATTTTATTAGAGTTGTTTGATTCTTTCCGCAAAAACAATATCAGCATTCCTTTTCCTCAAAGGGATATACATATTAAATCTGTGAAAGGATTACACGAGTTAGATAAACAACAGTTGTTAAATGATGGAGAAGACCTGCCCATAGACAATGATGTAACACCAAAATAGATGAATAGGCAACGTCCTAAAATATAAAAACCTTAATGAGATTTGCAGTAGTAGATATAGAGACAACAGGAGGATTCCCACAACAGCATGGCATTACAGAAATTGCCATTGTTTTAATGGATGGAACTGAAATTGAAGGGCAATATTCCACTTTGGTAAATCCTCATCAGCCCATACCGCCTTTTATTGTAAATATGACTGGGATTAGTGATGCCATGGTATCTAGGGCGCCTTCTTTTCATATTGTGGCAGAAAAAATTTATCAATTATTGCACAATCGAGTATTTGTAGCTCATAATGTGAATTTTGATTTTTCATTTGTAAAACATCATTTGCAAGAAGCAGGTTTTCAGTTACAAACACCCAAGATCTGCACCATTAGAACTAGTAGAAAAGTCTTCCCTGGATTTAGAAAATATGGATTAGGACATCTTACAAGAGAATTGGGTATTCAAATTGAAAACAGGCATAGGGCCGGTGGCGATGCTCTGGCTACTGCAAAAGTCTTACAATTAATACTGGCAAAAGATGGAATGCCAGTAATCAAAGACATGCTCAAAAAAGAGAACAGGTTTCAAATTTTACCCCCAAACCTTCCTGAACAACAAATAAAAGCCCTGCCTGCTCAACCGGGTGTTTATTATTTTAAAGATGCAAAAGGAAAAGTAATCTATGTTGGTAAAGCAAAATATTTAAGCAAGCGGGTGGTTAGCCATTTTACAGGATTGGATACTAGTAAAAAAAGACAGGAATTTTTAAGAAATATTCATAGTATAGAATTTACAACTTGTCCAACAGAGTTTAGTGCTTGCTTGTTAGAAAGTGTTGAAATTAAAAGACTCTGGCCTGCTTATAATAAGAGTCAAAAAAGATACGAACAGTTATGGGGTATTTATCATTTTGAAGATAATCGAGGATACCTGAGGCTTGCCATAGATAAGAAACAAAAACACAGCCAACCCTTTGCCGTTTTTCCAATGTTGGCAGATGCACATAGAATGTTGTGGAAGCTTGTTAGGGATTTTTCTTTAGACCCAGTACTTTGTTTTTTAGATAAGACTCAAATGGAACAATACCCTGATCCGGAAACTTATAATTTAAATGTTTCAGCAGCAATGCATTGGGTGCAATCTCAAAATGAAACATTTTTAATTCGGGATAAAAATAGCTGCATTCTAGTAGAAGAAGGGCGTTTTTTTGGTATGGGTTCTATTGAAGCCAAAGAATCTGTAACGGCCTTAGAAACGGCTAAATCATTACTAACACCGTACCCTGAAAATGAGATTATCCGGTCTATGATTAGAAATTTTGTAGAAAGAAATCCGAATAAAGTAATACGAATTGCCTAGTCTTTCTATGTGGTAATTTTTTGAAATTTCAATTTTTTCTTTTCCAAGCCAGCACCTACATTCGCATCCCTTTGTTAAGCCATCAAATATTATTTGAATTATGAGTGAGTTCGGTTCTCTTATTGCCAGTAAATTGAATATCCGCCAAACCCAAGTAGAAGCGGTGATAGAATTGTTAGAAGAATCGGCCACTATTCCCTTTATAGCGCGATATAGAAAAGATAAAACAGGGGGATTGGATGAAGTACAAATTCAACAAATACAAGACGAACAGAAGTTTTTCAAAGAAATCACAGAAAGAAGGGCTTTTATCATCAAGACCATTGAGGAGCAGGGGAAAATGACCGAAGCCCTTTTGCATAAATTGCAAGTGGCAAGTACCATGTCTGCTTTGGAAGACATCTATTTGCCATTTAAACCCAAAAGGAAAACCAAAGCCCAAACGGCTAGAGAAAATGGTTTAGAGCCCTTAGCAAAATTAATATTGGAACAAAGTCCTAATCCGTTGGAGCCTGAATTGCCTGCATTTTTAAATGAACAAGTAAGTTCAATTGAAAATGCTTTGCAAGGAGCTAGGGATATTATTGCTGAATGGGTGAATGAAGACGCTGAAAACAGGGCTAAATTGCGCAAATTGTTTGAAGACGCTGCCTTATTGCAAAGTAAAGTGTTAGAAGGGAAGGAAACAGAAGGTGTTAAGTACAAAGACTATTTTGATTTTACCGAACCCATTCATAAAATTCCATCGCATAGAATATTGGCGGTATTAAGAGGGTTTTTAGAAGGATTTCTTAGAATGGGTATTCAGCCAATGGAGGAGGATGCATTAGAGTTATTAGAAAAACAATATATCAAAGGGTTTACTGAATCATCTAACCATGTAAAGAAAGCCATTAGGGATGCTTATAGAAGACTTCTTCAGCCTAGTTTAGAGTCTGAATTTAGATCAGCGTTAAAACAAAAAGCTGACGAAGAAGCGATTACTGTTTTTGCAGAAAATTTAAGACAATTGTTATTGAGTTCCCCTTTGGGTAGTAAGCGGATTTTAGCCATTGATCCGGGTTATAGAACTGGTTGTAAAATTGTTTGCTTGGATGAAAAAGGTGAGCTGAAAAAAACGGATTTAATTTTTATTCATGAAGCTAATAGACTTTCAGATGCGGAATATCGCATTAGGGAACTAGTGAAAGTCTATCAAATTGAAGTATTTGCCATTGGAGATGGAACCGCTGGTAGAGAAACGGATCAGTTTATCAAAAAAATGAATTTAGGCTTGCCTGTGTTTATGGTTAATGAAGATGGTGCTTCTGTTTATTCGGCTTCAGAAACTGCAAGAGAAGAATTTCCTGAGCAAGATATTACCGTTAGAGGTGCAGTAAGTATTGGAAGAAGACTGATGGATCCTTTGGCTGAATTGGTTAAAATTGACCCCAAAAGTATTGGTGTTGGTCAGTACCAACATGATGTTAATCAGTTCAGGTTAAAAGAAAGACTAGACCAGACAGTTGTTAGTTGTGTAAATAATGTAGGAGTTAACTTAAATACTGCCAGTAAACACCTTTTGGCTTATGTGAGTGGAATTGGAATTGGTTTGGCAGAAAATATTGTCAAATATCGTTCTGAAATAGGCAAATTCACTAATAGAGAACAATTATTGAAAGTGCCCAGATTAGGAGGTAAAGCATTTGAACAATGTGCTGGATTTCTGAGGATTCCTAACGGGGATCATCCACTAGATAAAAGTGCGGTACATCCAGAAGCTTATCCGGTAGTAGCTACAATGGCCAAAGATTTGGGTTTAGGGGTATCAGAATTAGTTGCCAATGAATTGGTGCTAAAACAATTAAATCCCAAAAATTATGTTTCAGAACAATTGGGAGAATTAACCATTCGTGATATTCTAAAAGAACTGGGTAAACCAGGTTTGGATCCAAGATCAGAATTGGAGCAATTTGAATACGCCGCTATCTATAAAATGGAAGATGTAAAATTGGGGATGGTGGTACCGGGGATGGTTACAAATATTACGCGTTTTGGTGCATTTGTAGATATAGGAGTTAAGCAAGATGGATTGGTGCATGTTAGTGAAATTTCACATCAATATATAACAGATCCAAATGAAGCACTCAAACTCAATGACAAAGTGTTGGTAAAAGTGCTAGAAGTAGATTTGCTGCGAAAAAGAATAGCTTTATCTATTAAACAAACCCAAGAGGCACCCAACAAAACAGCTAGACCTCAAAGAAGTCTACAGCCACAGAAACCTATCCAAACCAAAGAACAAGATTTGTCTTCTATGGATGTAACGGATGCTTTAGCCCTGCTTAAAAAAAGGTTTGGAAAATAGGTGCCTTTAAAGGGTTTTATTTTCCCAGTTTTGGGATTTTGCGTAATTTGGGTTGTTCATAAGGATCTTCAAGAATTGCAATACCCCAATACATGCCATCGCAAGGAATCATGCAGCAGTTGAAAAAAGAATTTTCCCATTTGGTGCAGATTCATGTTAATACTCCAGCAATAGATGGTTTGGTGGCAATGGCAGAAGCCATTTTTGCTTCCCCTATTTTTTTGATAATTATATATCAAAAAGAGGGAAATCATCTAATACACCACCAGGGAATTGATGTAAATAAGGTTAAGCTAAATACCATGCATTTGCAAGACCTGGACCAGCATGGTGGAAATGCCTTAATTCTTCAAGAACCTGAAAAACTACAGCCATTATTTACCCATTTAGGATTATCCAAGGTACAATTCTATGCGGGCTGCGCTTTAAGAAATGCAAAGGGAGAATCCATAGGTAGGGTAGAGTTAATGGACCATAATCCTAGAATTTTTTCTGAAAAGGATATTCATCTATTAGAACTTTTAGCCAAACAATTGGCTCATGCATTAATTACAGAAGTCAATCTAAAATTAGCACAGACAGATCTATTAACCATTTTTAGCAATGCGCCCGTAGCAATGCTAGTAGTAAGGCCAGATAATGGACAAATTATCTTGGTTAATAAAGAACTTCAAAAATTAGCAGAAACGGAAGAAACAGATTTGCTGGG
>JBEAPC010000150.1:0-3434 GCA_041164585.1 Bacteroidota bacterium | reverse complement strand
ATACCACTTTAAAAGACAAAGAAATTTTGAGCAATTCTACGTCCTTTATGGTTTGCATGGTACCAGCTTATTTGTACATTTTATACTATGCCCTAAGGGGATATAAAGTAGGTAAAACTGCTTAATTATTCAACCACTATTTCATCTGCAAATATCCAACCGGGTTTGCCCTCACCGCTATGACCTTTGGGGCAAAGATTGTTTTTGGCACTAACCCTGATAAATCTAATGGGTGTTGCAGGCGCTTTGATTTTGAAGTCATGCATCACACTCTTTTCTTCAATGGAAACAGGACTTGGAATATTACCTAACATAGTATAATTGATGCCATCTGTTGAAACTTCAAATTGAACTGCCGATGGCAAAAAGATCCAATCCTTATAATGTTGCAAACAACCCAGTGCTATTGATGTCAATTGTTTGGCTTCACCCAAATCTATGGTTGCAATCATGTCTCCGTCTGTAAACCCATGCCAGTTTTTTCCAATGGCATCTGTGCCCCTAACACCATCGGTTAAGGTATTGGGCCCTGCAGCTGGATAATATTTGCTAAATGCCTTGGTATAAGTAACAGTTTTACCAACGGCTTGATGCATGGAAAAATATTGCTTTGCTGCCTGTAACCCTTTGATACTATTGTTCACAGAGAGCTTTGCCTTAATCCATTGCGTAGATTGAACAGCTATAGGGCCAGTGTATAGTTGGCTCTGAAGATTGGGCTCAGCACCATCAGTAGTATACCAAATTTTGGCGTCTTTGATTTCTGTGTTCAGTGCAACAAATAGTTTCCCATTTTCAGCATAGGGCTTAATGTCTACAGCAAAATTTCCTGCACTATAATTTAATCCACGTTGACCAAATGCTTTAAACTGTTGGGGCAACCGTTGATTAAATGCATCCCAATTCTTAACAGACTTTGGCGTCCACAAAACTTCCGACAATGCCAACATTCTTGGTAAGACCATGTATTGAACCTGAGAAGCGGTGGTAATAAATTCTGTCCAAAGATTGGCTTGTGCTCCCATTACATAAGTAGCCTCGGATGCAGAAAGTTCTTTGGGAATGGGCTCATAGTCATACACCATTTTCAAAGTATTCATGCCACCAATAGCTACGGGTTCTCCCTCAGGACCTGCTTGATAATGGTCAAAATAAACAGGCTTACCTGGGGTCATGACTACTTGGTGTTTCATCTTAGCAGCTTCAATACCACCTGCTTCTCCACGCCAGCTCATAACAGTTGCATCAGGAGCCAACCCACCTTCTAAAATCTCATCCCAACCAATCATTTTCCTATTCCGCTTTTTGAGCAAACCCTCTACCCTTTTCATAAAATAGCTTTGCAAACCATTTTCGTCTTTCAAATGTTCACGGGCAATCTTAGCCTGACAAACCGCACATTTTTTCCAAGGATCTTTGTCTACTTCATCACCACCTAAGTGAATATAGGTAGACGGAAATAATTTCACTACCTCATCCAATACATTGTCAATAAACTGATACACAGAATCATTTCCTGCACAATAGTTAGAAGAGATATTGGTATAGTTACCTCCTGTCATGGGTAATTGAAATTGCTTGTTACAACTCAGCAAGGGATATGCTGCAATGGCGGATGCCACATGTCCGGGCAATTCTATTTCAGGAACAATGGTTACATTTCTTTGAGCAGCATAATCAATAATTTCTTTTACCTGCTCTTGTGTATAATACCCCCCATAAGTAGCGGGCTCTCCTATTTTTGCCTGAGGGCGATTGCCCCAAACCTGATTGGTGTAATCTACACGCCAAGCACCAACCTGTGTTAATAAGGGATATTTCTTGATTTCTAAACGCCAACCTTGATCATCTACTAGATGCCAATGAAAGCGATTCATTTTGTAGGATGCCAATAAATCAATGTATTGCTTAACAAGATCAGGACCAAAAAATGGCGGCTCACGTCTAGATGCATACCACGATATTGAAACCTAGGATAGTCTTTGATTTTCATGCAAGGTATTTGCATGATTGCGTTTGTTCTAATAGCAGGAATTGTTTGCAACAAAGTTTGAATGCCATAGATCAAACCCGCATTGGTATTAGCCTGAACGGAAATGCTATTAGTTGTTACATGCATCAAATATCCTTCCGCTCCAATTTCATCAAACTTGCCCAATTGTAATATAATGGCTTTAACTGTAGTTTTGTTTTGCAGCGATAAACCTGAAATATTTTTTACTGAAGCACGCAAAAAAACTACCACTGGTGCAATACCTGTTTGTTTTATATCTGCCCTAATACCTGTAGAAGCGTCTAATACAAAAACGCCTGATTCTATTTTAAGGGATACCGGTTGAGGTATAATAGCTGGTTCTTGAGCTGAAAGCATTTTGATACTTATCAAAAGCATCAGTGTTAAAAAGCATTGTTTCATGTCTGAAAATTAAAATATTATTCTAAAGTAGTACCCGCAGATACAGGGGCAGCTGATGATTGTAATAAATCAAAAACAATGATTTCATTATGTCCTTTTTTCAACCATTGTGCAGGGCAGAAGATTTTTTGTTGCGGTCCAATATTCCAATAGCGGCCAAGGTTATGACCATTTACATAGACCATACCCTTACTATATTTAGATAGATCAAAATAAGTATCACCCAGTTCAGTTAATTGAAATGATGCTTTATAAAAATGGCATAGTTTATCCTTGATGGGTTTAGCACTTGTAACAGGGGGATGCTTGGCCATAAATGCTTCATCCATAGGTAGCAAGGTGGTTTGCCAATTCATCAGCGTCATACCATTAAGGGTAACCCTATCTGTAATTCCCTTTCTATCATGCATAAACTGCGCAAAATTAATATGCCCCATACCCTCCATCACAATTTCTAATAAAGGATTTTTCACATCAGATTTTGGCAAAATAACTTCCCAATTGCCGCCATCTCTATAAACCGTATCAATAAATTTTCCATTCAAAAAAACCAACGCATAATCATGTGGTTCCCAAATTTTCAACTTGCCTGATTTGTGACCAATCAATGTTGTGGAATAAATAGCCATCCCTTGATTCTGTCCCAAAGCCTCAAATGTTTTGGGTTGCGCTGAAGCGATGCTCGGTAGTTGATAGTCCCAAATTGATGCAACTTGTTCTAAGTTAAATGGCGCAATGCTAATGGTTTTAATAGGTGCTGGAATGGCAGGCAAAGGCTTATCAGCATGCGCCTGAATCATCCTTCTTAGCATATAGTATTTGGGTGTTGCCATTCCTTGTTCACTAATGGGCGAATCATAATCATAGCTAGTGAGATCCGGCTGGTACTGCGTTGGCGTGAAAGCATTTGCACCTGCTGTGAATCCAAAATTGGTTCCACCATGTACCACATAGAGATTAAAGGATTTCTTATGTTCTAGTAAATACGTGATTTCTTTTTTCAAATCATTGGTATCGG